>CAYWWP010000007.1:0-5889 GCA_964462415.1 uncultured Candidatus Saccharibacteria bacterium | reverse complement strand
AAAAAGGCAGTCCGTTCCTAGAGACACTCTCAACGCTCGCACGGGCCAAGCTTCCCGCACTTATTGCTAGCCGCGAGGAAGTACGCGTGAGCGAGGTGCAGATGGATTTCATTAACGATGGCACGAAGCCGGAGCCGCCGTCATTTATGAATTTCTACCTTGAACCCGGTACTCTCACCCTCGTCTTCCCTCCGTACCAGGTGGGCCCGTATGTACTTGGTCGTGTAGACCTCACTATTCCGACAAGCGAAGTGACCGGACTCAAAAAGGAATTCGCGCAGTAGTACAGCCATCTAACGGGCAGAGAAACGCCCTGCATACGCGGGGTGTTTCTCTATCTCGCCTACACCAAGAAGTGTGCTATGGTCTTCCTTAGATCAACATAGGAGATGCGTCGTGTGCGAAAGCTGTGGACCATCAAACGAACACCCCGAACACCTGACCCAGGAAAACAAAGCCGCTCTTCGAGCGCGCCTCGAAGAGCGGGCGCATCATCAGGGCCGCGAGCTCGACGAGTTTCTTCTGGATCCTCTCCAGAGGCAATCCATCATGGAGAACCTCTTCGGAGGACTCTGGAACAATCTCCAGCAACTTCGCGGACTCGGATAACTCCGTACAAGACCCGCCTCTGGCGGGTCTTTTCTATTAAACACAAAAGCCGCGCGGGTGCGCGGCTTTTGTGTTTCGAGTGACTCGCTTAGCCCTTCTTGCCCACCTTGCGGCGTGACACGATGAACTTGTTTGAGTACTTCTTTGGCGTACGAGTCTTCTGACCCTTTCCAGTTGGCTTACCCCACATGCTCTTAGCACGGCGGAGACCACGGCCCTGTACACCTTCACCACCTCCGTGTGGGTGATCCACAGGGTTCATGGCGGTACCGCGTACGGTAGGGCGCTTACCCAACCAGCGGCTGCGACCAGCCTTACCAATGTTTACAAGGCGCTGCTCTTCGTTGCCGACTGCACCGATAGATGCCCAGCAGAGCTCTGATACCTTGCGAACTTCAGAAGATGGAAGCTTGATCTGTGCGTAACCAGCATCATGTGCAACAACTTCTGCGTAGGTACCTGCGCCACGTACGAGACGTGCGCCTGCACCTGCCTGAAGTTCGATGTTGTAGATGAAGGTGCCAGATGGAATCTTTGAGAGTGGGAGGCGATTACCCGTCGTTACCGGAGCGTTCTCCGAAACGATGAACGTGTCACCTGCCTTCATCTCCTTTGGTGCGACCACATAGCGGCGCTCACCGTCGGCAAAAAGTGCGCGAGCGATAAACGCGGTGCGGTATGGATCGTACTCGATAGTCTCAATGCGCGCTGGAATCTCCTTCTTGTCGTACTTGAAGTCGACATCGCGGAGACGGCGCTTGTGACCACCGCCCTGATGACGGGTCGTGATGCGACCAGCATTGTTGCGGCCAGCCTGGCGCTTCTTGCTTGCAAGAAGGCTCTTCATTGGCTTGTCGCCGGTGAGTACCCCGCGGTACGTCACCACGCTCATCTGTCGGCGGCTCTTCGTAGTTGGTTTGAATGTTTTCATATACGTTGTGCTACCGGCGATTATGCGAAGCTAATCGTGTCGCCCTTCTTGAGGTACACCATCGCCTTGTGACGGCGAGCGCGTGTACCCTCACCACGACGCGTGCGAAGCGAAACTTTCTTTGCAGGAAGATTTGCAATGCGCACCTGACGTGGCGTGACGCCGTATGCCTTCTCGATAGCATTTGCGACATCCTGCTTGGTTGCCGACGGTGCTACCTCGAATACATATACGCCCTTCTCGGTACCGATAAGTGCCTTCTCGCTGAACCATGGACGGCGAAGTACGTTTGCAAGACGAGCATCGTCTGCAGGAAGTACACCGCGAGCCTTAGTAGGAGCTGCCTTCTTCGCTACCTTCTTCTTTGAATCTGAGGAAAAGAGTGCCATACGTGTGTAGGTTATGCCTTCTTCGTTAGGCGCGACTCAAGAGTCTTTACAGACTCGCTCGGATTCTCAATCACGAGGTAGCGCTTGGTTACGAGATCGACCGGGTTGAGGTTGCGAACCTCTTCAAGCGTAAGGCTTCCGATATTGCGGAATGACTTCTCTGCAGTCTCGTTCTTCGTAGCGAACGCGATAACTGCAGCATTCTTGCGCTTAGTTGCGAGCTCCTCTACGCCAGATGCCTTTGCAAGAGCAACAAGCGTTGCCTTTGCATCCTTCGTTGTTGGCTTCTCGAATGAGAGCGCATCAACGAAGATCACCTGACCATCGCGGAACTTGCGAGAGAGCACTGATGCGAGCGCAGCGGCGCGCATCTTGCGGTTGATTTTCACTGAGTAGTCTTTCTCAGCGCGTGGACCATGCGTGGTACCACCACCAACCCAAATTGGAGAGCGAGTTGAACCATGACGTGCACGGCCGGTACCCTTCTGCTTCCATGGCTTCTTGCCGCCACCTGAAACCTCACCACGGAACTTCGTGTGTGCGGTCGTAGGACGTGCATTTGCCTCCATGCCCACTACTACCTGATGTACGAGGTCAGCATTCCATGCAGCACCAAAGAGTGATGCAGGAAGTGCAACCGTACCTGCGGTAGCGCCAGTTGCGGTGAAGATGGTTGCTTCAAGAGCGCCTGCTGCGGCAGCCTTCTTTGGAGCAGTCTTCTTTGCGGTAGTGTTCTTTGTAGTAGCCATATTCGTGGGATTACATTGAAACTACCTCAACCAGTGCACCCGGAGCACCCGGTACAGCACCTGACACGATAATCTCGCCGTTCTCAGCGTTTACCTTGAGAACCTTGAGGTTCGTAACGGTTACGCGCTCACCGCCCATACGGCCGGCCATGCGCATACCCTTAGCAACGCGACCGCCTGCGCGACCACCGCCACCAATAGAACCTGGCTCGCGCTCAGAGTGCTTCTGACCGTGCGAGCGGCGACCACCATGGAAACCATGGCGCTTAACTACACCTGCGAAACCGCGACCCTTTGACTCAGAAGCAACACGAACCGTGTCGCCCTCAGCAAAAGTGTCAGCCGTAATCGTGCTGCCAACCGTAAGGTCACCAGCCTCGGTGCGGAATTCCTTCAACACCTTGAAACCGACACCCTTGGTATGACCCAAGACTGCCTTTCCAAGACGTGAAGTCTTCTGGTCTTCGAAGCCCACCTGTACTGCAGCGTAGCCGTCAGCACCGGTAGCCTCCTTGACCTGCGTAACTACCATAGGACCCGTCTTGAGGACGGTTCCAGCACGCACGGTCCCGTCTTCATTGAAGATCTGGGTCATGCGGCCTTTACGGGCAAGGATGAATTTCATGGATAAAAATAAAAACACGCTGCTACAACAGCGCGGGGTAGGTCCCCGGTAATGTGGGGACTTCCGGCCATTGGTCCCCCACGAGATAGATACCTCTCTAAAGTTTTGAGAGCAATGAGGTGTTATGTCGAAACATGAACCTCACCACTACCAAATGCGGTATCTCACGGGGTACGTAGCGATACGGGCACAATACAAGCTTTTATGAGGAAATGCAATACGCCGCGAGCCTAGGGCTCGCGGCGCTTGGTAGTTCGGGTCACCTTGGCTTTCGCCTTCCGCTCGAGGGACCACGGTCCCACAAACGGAGGCTTTTTCACAGGGCGCTTGTGCGGCACCCCGCTTTCATTGGCAAATCGGCCATTAGGTTCCCGATTCACCCCATATCCGTCTCGAAAGACACCTAGGTGTGAGACAGCGCGAGGCTTGCGTGCAGGTCGCTGCTGGGCATCAAGTGCCCCTTGCGACACCACTCCCCGTACACGATATACGGCTTCGACTTCTCGTTTAGACTCGCCGTAGAGCGGTCGCCCGGGAGGCCGTGCGGCAGGAGGTAGACTCATCAGATGTACTCCCTTCTCTACAGGTCATATGACCACGAAACGCTCTAAATGAGAAGTTACCAAGTGCACGTTAGGTTTCCTCCAGTGACCGTGAACGAGTACTGATAGTAATCTCCACCGAGCGCCTGACTTCCAATATTCGAGTGATTGCACAGATAGTTTTGATCAGAAAGACTCGTTTCTCTGAAGCCGGCCCTACTATACAGCCGGGTAGTGTTGGGACCGGTTTCAACCGTGGCCCAAGCTGAGAGAATGTAGCCCTTACCATCGCTCGCATACATATAACACGCATCAGGAGATGCGGTGCCGCGCGCACGGTCTTTAGGCTCTGGATCTCGAGGTAACACCTTAATGTATGTAGGAGCCACACCCGGTACCCAGTCCGCCGTGATTTGATCAGGTGCCGTGGCAGCACGCTGACAACCTGGATCCATATACACTGCGGTTAATCCTCCGGTGCTTGGATATGACCCAGTCGCTAAAAAATAGAGCTCTACGGCCTTTTGCACTTCCTTGATGTCAGTAATGCGTTGCGTATCACGCGCGCGTGCGCGAGCAGTATTTAACGAACTAAGCACCACCGAAGACAATATGCCGATGATGGCAATAACTACGAGGAGTTCAATGAGCGTGAAGCCTCGTGCAGTATGTGAACGCAGATATACCATACTCGTTGTAAGTATACGCTTTGCTGTTCTGAGAATGTCTGCTATCGCTATATAGATTAATGTCCCATTAACAAAACAGCCGCCCGTTGGGCGGCTGTTTTGTTTGTAGTCCTCTTGGACTCTACACCATCTTTACGTCGATGGTAACCCCTGATGGGAGGTTGAGGTTCGTGAGAGCCTCAATCACCTTCGGGTTTGGTGAGAGAATGTCGATCAAACGCTTGTGGATGCGCATTTCGAACTGCTCGCGTGCGTCCTTGTGAACGAACGTTGAGCGGTTCACGGTCCAGCGCTTGATCTCTGTTGGAAGCGGTACCGGGCCGACGATTTTCGCGTCGAAACGGTTAGCCGTATCCATGATCTGCTTCACCGAGAGATCGAGGATCTTGTGCTCGTACGCGCGCACGCGGATGCGAAGCTTTGGCTCCGCCGCTGCGGCGTCAGCACCCTTCTTCGCTTTTGCGGCTGTAGCCATACGAGTAAGGATTAGTTAAGGATTACGCAACGATCTTCGTCACGACACCTGCGCCTACAGTCTTACCACCCTCGCGGATAGCAAAGTGCTGTGACTCCTCAAGTGCGATAGGAGCGGTGAGCTTTACCTTGAAGGTAACGGTATCACCTGGCATAACCATCTCCTTACCGTCTGGGAGAGTTACCTCACCCGTTACGTCCGTCGTGCGAACGTAGAACTGTGGCTTGTAGCCTGAGAAGAATGGCGTGTGGCGACCACCCTCGTCCTTGCCGAGGATGTATACCTCAGCCTCGAAGTCGGTGTGAGGCGTCACTGAGCCTGGCTTCGCAATAACCTGACCGCGATGCACGTCCTCCTTCTTCGTACCACGGAGAAGAATACCTGCGTTGTCGCCAGCCTGGCCTGACTGAAGCTGCTTGTTGAACATCTCGATACCGGTAACGGTAGTCTTGGCGGTAGCATGAAGACCAACGATCTCCACTTCCTCACCAACCTTTACCTCACCGCGCTCGATGCGGCCGGTGATAACGGTACCGCGACCTTCAATCGAGAAGATGTCCTCGATTGGCATGAGGAATGGCTTGTCCATCTCACGAACTGGGTCTGGGAAGTATGAGTCCATCGTGTCGACGAGCTCCTTCACCTTAAGTGCCCACTCATCGTTAGCGTCCGTAGCCTCAAGTGCCTTGAGACCTGAACCCTTGATGATTGGAGTGGTTGCACCATCGTAGCCGTTCTTGGTGAGAAGCTCGCGCATCTCCTCCTCGACGAGGTCTACCATGTCTGCATCGTCCACCATATCTACCTTGTTGAGGAAGATGATGAGGCGAGGCACACCAACGTTCTTTGCAAGAAGAATGTGCTCACGAGTCTGAGGCAT
>CAYWWP010000006.1:0-35219 GCA_964462415.1 uncultured Candidatus Saccharibacteria bacterium | reverse complement strand
CCGGCATGCTCACTAAGGAACTGCTTGCGCGCGCAGGGCACGTCATCGCGATAGAGGCGGATTTAGAGCTAGTCCCCGTGCTTCAAGAGCGTTTTGCATCCGAGATAGCGGCACAGAAACTAGACCTTATATATGGTGATGTGCGGTCATTTGACCCAGCAACCATCAAAAAACCCTACAGTTTGGCTGCAAATATACCGTACTACATTACCGGGGAGATTATTCGCATGTTCCTTACCGCGAGCCACAAACCAACACAAATGACGCTCCTGGTACAAAAGGAAGTGGCTGAGCGTATTGCACGCAGCAAAAAGGAGAGCCTGTTGTCGCTCTCGGTTAAGGCATTTGGGGTACCCCAGTATTGCTTTACCGTGCCCCGCGGAGCATTTAAACCTGCACCGAATGTGGATTCGGCAGTGCTCACCATTCGCGCTATACGCGCTGACGCATTTGCGAATCACGCTTCTGAGGAACGCTTTTTTGAAATACTGCGCGCTGGATTTTCACAAAAGAGAAAGCGCTTGGCCAAGAACTTAGAGCAAGTGTCGGCACGCACTGATATTGAAGCTGCCTTTGCAGCCGAGGGACTATCGCTCAACATACGTGCTGAGGACGTTTCGCTCAGTCAGTGGACCGCTCTTGTAGGACATTTGGGTTCATAGTTAATACACACATACCAACACCATCTGCTCTAGCGCCTGTGTCGCGTGGTACTATGCATACAAACGGCGTATGGCATCACGATTCCGCACTCAGTACCTGGTGCTTGCTTCTTCGGTTGCAGTGGCGCTTATCGTCTGCTCATACCTTTTCTCTGGACCATACTCATTCCGTCCGAGTGTTGCTGACGCAGCTACCGCTGAATCACTTCTTAAAGCATATGCAACAAAGGACTCCGACAGCGATGGACTCCCTGATTGGCAGGAGTCGCTCTATGGCACAGATCCTGCCAATCCCGAGTCCTACAAGACAGGAATTCGCGATGGTGATGCCGTCGCGCAGGGTCTTATCAAGCCTCGCTTTGAGAGCGCCCAGGCTACAAGCACGGTTGATGTGCCTGGGAAAGCGGTAGCCGACACCACACTCACCGCCCAGTTCTCACAGGAATTTTTGAAGCGCTATGTTGCGGCTGGTGCAGGAAACATGTCGTCAGGTGCGCAGCAAGCACTCATTACTGAGCTCTTGAGTGTGTTTAGCACAAAGGCCCGCGCAATGCTTGCGTCTTCGTATACCATCACCTCAGTACAGGTAAGCAATCACGTGACGACACTTGAATATGCTGCAGCAGTTGAGCGTGTCATTATGGCAAACAATGTTCCCCAAGGAGAGAACAACCCTCTCGATTTAATGGATGCCTACATAACCAATGGTGATGTCTCTGCACAACCTAAACTCGCACGCCTCGCCGCATCCTACGACAGGGTCTCCAAAGGACTAGCGAAGCTTGAGGTGCCTGCCAGCATGGCAGCCGATCACCTTACCCTGGTACAGGCATTTGACTCGCTCGCCCGCGCAACAAAACTTGCAGCAACATTTGAGAACGACCCTGTTGCAGCGCTTGGGGGTCTCACAGCGTACCAGCCTACCTCACAAGCTATCGTTTCTGCTTTTCAGCATATGGCACCCACGATCCTGAACACGGGCACCCCTTCAGAGGGTGATCCGGGATATATCATTGTGCACTTTGCACAGACCACACAAACGCCATGACCAGGACCTTTTCTTCAGCACAAAAGGGAATAGCGGGACTGTTCTTTGTACTCACCCTCTCACTAGGGTGTGTTGCTCTTCCTCAGAAAACACTTGCCTTGGGAGTGGGTGCAACCCTTTCTTTTGAGACTAACCCTGCACTGCTGGGTGGTGTTGCCGCGACCGCACTTGCAACAGCAGACGAAGCACTCCTCTCTAAGGTTCTCAACGGTCTTGCGTGGGCTGTGGCAAAGGCAGCAATTCAGTCCATGACCAAGAGTGTGGTGAATTGGATTAATGGTGGCTTTAATGGGTCGCCCGCGTTTGAGCAGGATCTTAATAGAAGTCTCAGAAGAGTGGGCGACACCTTCGCACAAAGTTTCCTTACTCAACTCGGCAAAGAAGCGGCTGTGCACTCACCATTTATTGATGATCTCGTAACTAATGTGGGTACCACATATTACTTGTACTCCGGTCGTGACGCACTTAAAGAACGTCTCCGCTACACCCTTAACCAAGCGGCAGCCGATGATAAGGCGTTCCTGAAGGGCGACTTCAATCAGGGAGGATGGGATTCCTGGTACGAGGCCTTTTCAAACCCTGCCAACAATCCGTACGGTGCTCAAATGATTGCCTCACAAGAGCTCGCAAAGGGTATCTCTGCCTCTGTCGAGCAACGTGTTCAGGAACTTAGTTGGGGAAGCGGTTTCCTCTCATGGCGTGGTGACTGTATTAAAGACAAGGATGGTAGTGATGCGGTAGCGCTTGCAGAAATTGATGATTGTCAGGGCTACAGCGTGCAAACGCCAGGATCCGTGATTGAACAGACCCTTATACCGAACCTCAACTCACCGCTCCACCAACTTGAGCTCGCAGACTCTATTAACGAAATAGTAGGTGCGCTTGCACAGCAATTGGTGTCTCAGGTAATTGGAGGCACCGGCCTTCGCGGCGTATCACAACCGTCGCAGGGTGGAGGCAGTTCGTACCTTAGTCGCGCTACCGATCCTTCCCAGTACACAAGTTCAGCTGCAAGTTCGCTTAGCACAGGATTTGTGACGAGTCTCTCTACGAGTCTCAAGCAAGTGCAGCAGTATCGAAGTAACTGGGTAACGTTACAGGACGCTGCAAACGCAGCAAAGAACTCTTGTTCAAGCGACAGCGCTAAGCTTGCTGACCCTATCCAAACCACTCTCGACGCAGCTTCTGTGGCACTTCCGAAGGCCGATGCAGCTATCGCAAAACTCACTGAACTCATCACACGGGCAAATACTATCGCTAGCGCCACAAGCGTAGATCCCGCTGATCTCTCTTCGCTTACTGCCGACTATCAAAACTACTCGACATCGAGCGCATATCCAACAGCCACTGAAATAACCCTTGCCGCTACTCAGTCTCAGGAATCTGCTGCTGCAGACACTGAGACCTTGATTACCACACTCACTAAGCTCGCACTTCCAAACTGTGGACTGGGTGTGCGCTAGTACATAGTCTATGCAGAAGCTCTTTCAGACCTCGATACTTCTCGGAGCGCTCCTGCTTGTGGGCGCCTGTATTCCATCGTTTGCACATGCACAAACGAAGAACCCTCCAGCAACTACCTTTCCGCTTGAATCTGAACAAACGCTTGATAAGGCAGGAGATGTATCCTACTGGACAGAACAGTGTGATACATACGGAACCAAGGGCGTAGGGAAGCTTGAAACTGTTACTACTGCAACATGTGCGCAGCCACTCTCAAACGGGACCTTAACCTGTCATTATTCAGGAACAATTTCTAATCCTGAAAAAGTTCCTGCAAGCGCGTATACAACCGCAATATCACAGTGTACTTTTCTGTATGCGAACAACCAGCACACGCGTACGTTTTATAAGAACCCCGCGTTTGGTGCGCAGGATATCTTCAAGGATGCATCAGGTACTGTTATCGAGCGGGCCGATGGTGGATTGCTTGGCAAAAAAGACGAAAATGGAGACGCTGAGCGCGTTCCAGACACAGCAACCTGTGCTCCTAACCATCTAGACATTTGTATACGAGATCTTCCTGGTTATATAACCAGCGGCATAGCGTACGGATTTCTAGTAATTGCAAATGGAGTTTTGTGGGTGGCCGGTACTGTTTTTAACTGGGTGGTGATACGCACCGTGTTTGAATTCGGGCAGTATTTTGGTGCATCTAAGGGTATGCTCATCGCCTGGGGTGTGTTACGAGACATTGCTAATATTGCACTCCTGTTTGGATTCATCTTCATGGGTATTGCAACCATTTTGAATACGCATAGTGTCGAGGGATATACCGCCCGCAGAGCTCTTCCGCAATTAATAATTTTTGCAGTTCTTCTTAATTTTAGTCTGTTTGCGTCTCAGGCAATAATTGATGTTGCAAACGGATTCAGTTCGGTGTTCACCTCTTTTGCGTCCCAATCATGTGACACCACAGTGTCTGGAAATGGTACTAGCGGGCAAAGTGAAGAAAGCTGCGCACAAATCGGCATTTCAGGGCAGATTCTTGCCGCAACCGGAATGACTCATTTGTTTAGCGTTCAGCTAAAAAATATTGCGGTTGATCCTTATAAGTACACCATGATTGTGTTTCTGCTTGTTCAGTTCACGTTTTTGACTGCTGCAGTGCTCATAGCAGGCGCTATCATGCTTATCTATCGTGTGGTAGTGCTGTCGTTTCTTATGGTAACTTCGCCCATAGGATTTGCAGGCATGGCGGTACCTGCTCTTCACGGCCTTGCTCATGACTGGTGGCACCGACTCATAAATCAAGCCTTCTTTGCGCCCCTATATCTCTTGATGATCTTCTTGTCGCTAAAGTTGGTTGAGTCTCTGAAAGGAAGTGACGTTAGTCTTGTTGATGCGGTTGTCGGTAATACCCTTGCCGGCCAAACAACCGCAGGAAACATGCAGGTGGTTATGGTCTTTCTTATAGTGATTGGTTTTATGTCAGCTTCTCTTGCAATAGCCAACCGCATGGGGGCAACAGGCGCCTCCTTTGCCACCAAGACAGGGGCTGCGCTTTCATTTGGAGTACAAGGCTTTATTGTTCGTCGTACGGGCGGCAGACTAGCGAATAGTTTGGCAAGTAAAGTTGCCAGTTCTGAGTGGGCTCGCAAAAATCCTGACGCAGCCCGCTTGGTATACGGAGGCCTTAATAAGGCTGCGACAGCGAGTTATAGTGCACTACCTATAGCAAATGCATTCTCGAAAGCAACCGGCTTGGGTGTTGATTTTGGTAAGCCAAATAAAAATGCAGCACATGGTTTCCATGGCATAGAGGAAGCCGCTGTTAAGGAGCGCACTGAATTTGCAAAGAAGCTCAAGAATACTCAGGAAGAAATTGACCGGAAGAAGAGCATATCTGAACTCATCAAAGACGAGCGTGCTGCTATTGAGAGCCTCACGAAAGCACATGACGAACGCATGATTGCTCTTGAAGCAGATGTACCCATGCAAATTCAAGAAAACGAGACTGTTCTTGCTCCGCTACGTGAGAACCTCAACAAGACTCGTAAGGCTGTCGAGGTCGCACGCGCAGCGGGAAATACCGAGCTTGCAAAGCAACTCGACTTGCAATACAACAATGAGCTTCGTAACTATGACATTGAGCAAAAACAGGCTTCGGATCGCATTGATCAAAAGCGAGCACTTCTTACTGCAGAGCTGAATAATCACAAGAAGTCTCTCAAGGAGCGCAATGATGCTATTGCTAAGCTGCAAAATGAAGAAAAAGAAATTGGCAAAGCACCTCAAATGCAGTACCAGAAAACTTTGGAAGCCCGAGGTCATACTGGTCAACAGAATGTGTTCCTTAACCTTGCAACACTTGGACCACTTGCTGATCATCACGCTGCAGAACAGATTCTCAAGAATGCAAACAAATCGAAGCTTGATAAGGCACTTGATGATCTAAGGGATGCCGCTTCCAAGAAGGATGATGATCATGGTGACGATCATGGGGGTGGTGGAGATGCTGGGCATGGGGGCGGGGGAGGCGGGCACGGGGGCGGGGGAGGTCATGGCGGTGGGCACGGGAGTGGGGGTGGTGACCATCATAATAAGCACTAGTTCACGCATGTATGACACCTGAGGAACAAGATCCAGACGCATCTGTAGACGCCGCTGTTGCTTCACTTTTCAGTGAGCTTCCTCGTCCAGTACAAGAGTTTATAGTGAGTCCTGCTCGAGCTCAGATTGCAACAGAACTCTCTCAAAAGTACGCGCTGCATGTAGATCAAGCGGGAGTATTTGAGCGTTCGTACATACTTATGCTGCTCGGCGCCCTGTCTCCTCAGGATTTTGCTCGTGACTTAACTCAGTCTGGTATCTCAGATGCTGTAGCTCAAAAGCTACTCGTTGAGGTTAATGAGCGTGTCTTTGTTCCTATTCAGCAAGCTGAGCGTGCGCAGTCTTCCACACCAGTAGTATCGCCGGGCACTAAGCCCATAACAGAACGGCCCGCTCCCGTGCCCGCCGAGGCGCCACAGGCGGCCACTCCTCCACAACCCGAACCAGAACCTCTTGCACCACCCATACCAGTCCCAGAACCCGTGCCGGCCGCTCCTTTACCTACTCCACCACCGCCACAGCAGTGGGACCCTCAGCCGCTCCAGCAGCCGTGGCAACCTACAGCAACAGTGCATGTGTACCTACCACCGCAACCTCCTGTTGTGGTTCCTCCTGTACCTGTGGCGAGTATGCCCGTATCATCTGCTGTACCGACCCCACCGCAACAGGCCTCGTATCCAGAAAGCACATACCAGGTACGTGAGCCAAGCATTCCTTCGACTACACTTCCAACACCCGAGCCGCCTGTCCGCTCAGCACCACCACCTCCTAATCTTCCTGGTGTTCCTGTTGTCACACCTCCACATCACACAAACGATCCGTACCGAGAACCACTATAAAGAAACTCACACCACACACCCCGATACTCTGATGGGGTGTGCTGCTATACTGTGAGAGATGGAGTTTCAGGTACCGCAATTTATTGAGGTTGAAGATAAAATCTTTGGACCTTTTACGCTGAAGCAGTTTGTCTATCTTGCTGGTGGTATTGGCTTGTGTGCCATCCTTATTCTCTACCTACCACCCATTATTGGATTTGCGCTCGCCATTCCTGTGGGAGGATTTTCAGCCGCGCTTGCGTTCTATAAGGTAAACAACAAGAGCTTTGTAGAAATTCTCGAATCAGCAGTTAAGTTCTATACCACGGAGCGTCTGTATCTTTGGAAAAAAGAAACTAAGGCAGCAATGCCGCAAGACGTAGGAAAGACTGCAGCGGCACATGCGCCTGAACGTGCACCGCTTCAAACCCTCACCCGCAGTAAACTTCATGATCTGGCCTGGTCTCTTGATGTGAAGGACACCAACCCTCCCGCTAACACCCCATAACTATGGCGCAAACTAAAGCTACTCAGTCCTTTGTTCCGGTACAAGAAGTACGTAATGGCGTGGTCGTGTTAAAGGATGGCGGATATCGCGGCATCCTCATGTGTTCGTCTCTTAACTTTGCTCTCAAATCCGAGGATGAACAACAGGCTATTATTGGCGGATTTCAGAATTTTCTTAATACACTCGACTTTTCTGTAGAGATTGTGGTGCATTCACGCAAAATGGATATTCGTCCGTACCTTGCACTTCTCTCTGAACGCATGGAAGCCCAAACAACCGAGCTCATGCGACTACAATTGCGTGAGTACATTCAGTTCATTCGCAATTTCATGGATTCTACGAGTGTCATGACAAAAATGTTCTATGTAGTCGTACCCTACACACCTAGCATTGGTGCCCAAGCGGTAACTAAGGCAATTCCATTTCTGCAAAAGCAGTCTTCTGCTCCGGACGCGGCATCTTCTTTTGCTGATGATCGAGTGCAGCTTGAGCAGCGTATGTCGCTCGTGATAGGAGGTCTTGCGTCAGCAGGTATTCGCGCAGTTCCTCTTAATACCGAAGAGACTATAGAACTCTTGTATCGCTCGTTTAATTTGAGCGAACTTGAGAGCCCTATTCGCCTAACATCCGCATAACCAGTACTGTATATGGCTCTACTTGATTTTCTGGGTCCGAAGAAAGACAACACTCCTGCGGTAACTCCAGTCTTACCACAAGATATCTACGCGCAAGGCACTCTTGATCTGGCTGATGCCATTGCCCCGGCCGCCCTTAAGGTAGGGTCGCGTGAAATAGAGCTCGGTGAGAAGTTTTCGCGCACGCTCTACACTATTTCCTATCCACGCTATCTATCTGATAGCTGGTTTACTCCCGTAATTAATCTCGACCGTGTCCTCGATGTAGGCGTTTTCGTACATCCTGTTGACACAGGTGCGGCACTTCGCAGTTTTCAGCGCAAGGTTGCCGAGGTTGAGAGTCAGATAGAGGATCGCGCAGAAAAGGGCTTGGTACGCGACCCAATGCTCGACACCGCCTATCAAGACCTTGAGAAACTTCGCGACCAGCTTCAACAGGCAGAAGAGCATCTTTTTGATGTTGGTCTCTACATCACCATTTACGGAGACAGTAAGGAGGAGCTCGACAAAATAGAAGGGGAGTTGCGTGGCATACTCGATGCAAAATTGGTCTATACCAAGCCAGCACTCTTCCAACAAGAACAAGGATTCCGCTCTACGCTTCCGCTTGCAATGGATCAACTTGAAGTGCACAGCAAACTTAATTCGTCTCCACTATCTTCTATATTTCCGTTTGTTTCGTTCGATCTTACGAGCGATAACGGTATTCTCTACGGTATTAACCGTCACAACGCATCACTCATTCTTTTCGACCGCTTCTCGATGGAGAACTACAACTCAGTAGTGTTTGCTAAGTCTGGTTCTGGAAAGAGCTACGCGGTAAAGCTTGAGATACTTCGTTCGCTTATGTTTGGTACGGATGTGATTGTGATTGATCCGGAGCGAGAGTATGAATATTTGGCAAGCGCAACGGGAGGCCGTAGTTTCAACATCTCACTCTCTTCGGAACACCACATTAATCCGTTTGACCTGCCTCCTGTTAAGGAGGACGAAGAGCCTGCTGATATCCTTCGTTCAAATATCATTAACCTGGTTGGGTTGTTCCGTATTATGCTCGGTGGACTTACTCCAGAAGAGGACGCGATTATTGATCGCGCAATCACAGAAACATATGCGCTCAAGGATATTACTGGCGACAGCGACTTCTCGGGCATGGAGCCACCACTACTGTCTGATTTCGAGCAGGTACTATCAGGCATGGCCGGTTCTGAGTCACTAGTAACCCGTCTCTCTAAGTACACGCACGGTACCTGGTCTGGTTTTCTTAATCAGCCTACCAACATTGATATTACTAAGCAGTTTGTGGTGTTCTCGGTACGCGACATGGAGGACGAGCTTAAGCCAGTGGCGATGTATATCATCACGCACCACATTTGGAATGCTGTACGTCATGAACTTAAGAAGCGCCTTCTGGTAATTGATGAGGCGTGGTGGATGATGAAATCAGAAGACACTGCTTCGTTCCTCTACAGCCTTGCCAAGCGCGGACGTAAATATTATCTCGGCCTCGCAACCATTACCCAGGACGTTGAAGACTTCCTCAAGAGCCCGTACGGACGTCCCATTCTCACCAACTCATCTATTCAGCTCCTGCTCAAGCAATCACCTACGACCATAAACGTACTGCAAGAGACATTCAACCTTACCAATGAAGAGAAGTTCTTGTTGCTTGAGTCGGGAGTGGGTGAAGGGCTTTTCTTTGCCGGCCTCAAGCATGTGGCGATTAAAATAGTAGCTTCGTACACGGAAGATCAAATTATTACTTCTGATCCGTCTCAACTTCTTGCTATTAAACAAGGTAAGGCTGATCTTGAAAATCAAGCGAGTTAGTGCACCGCTCTTGGTATGGAAGACACTACTCCTGAAAACTACGCTCAAATCCAAAGAAGTGCTCTTAACCGAACATTCGCAGAGATTGAAGAGCTCTTTGCTTCAAAGAAAGTAGCTTTCAGCGAGGATGAGGTCAAAACAATTCTTAATGGTGAACCGGCACAGACTCCTCACTTTCCTGTGTTCATGTTCACGTTAGGCTTAGTAAAGGATATTTTAGATTATATTGACTTCACCATTGTTGGAATCATTATTGTATTCTTCTTCTCTCTATTCTTTTTCATAGTGTTTTTCTTCTGGTCTATGGGAAAGATAAGTGGGGGGTGGTGGAAAAAATCACTTATTTCTTGGCTCTGGAAACGTGTTGTCATTGTTGGACTCATTGAGCTTTTTCCTTTTGTACAAATGGTGCCAGCCACAGCAATCTTGGTGCTGTTAGCTCATCATCACGAAACAAAGCTCGCAAAGCTTATTAACTACTCCCTGGAAAAATTCCACTCAGCAGGCATCGGCCCAAACGCCCGTCTATCCAAACAGTCACGGTACCTTTAGGTCTTTCCCTGTTTTTGAGTGGTACGGCCTGCGTACTTTACTGTGCAGTTGTGGAGGATACGTAGAGGTTGTGCACGCACGACGAGGTATACTGTATGCATGCGATTCGGCGCGTTTGTTATTACCGTACTTTTTTCTGCGGTTCTTGCGCTTCCTGTGCATGCCCAGTATTCCTCGAGCGAAAATCCTGTCTCGCTCTCTCTTTCCACGAGCTATCCCAAGCCCTATAGCACGGTGACCGCAACGCCTCGCAGCACGCTTGTAGATCTTATTTCAAGCGAGGTCACCATCACCGCAAATGGTGTGGTCGTACAGCGCGGCTCGGGCTCTCAAAGCGCCGCAATACAGGTGGGTGGTCCAGGAGAAACGACAACGATCGGTCTCTCTGTTAAAGACGTGTCCGGCAGGACCTACACCACCAAAATCACGGTTCGCCCTGCAGACGTAGCCCTTGTTGTGGAGCCGGTGTCTACCACACACCCATTTTACGCGGGTCTTCCACTGCTTGCCCCTCAAGCACGCGTACGACTCATTGCGGTGCCTGATCTGCGCAAAGACACAAAGACGTCGCTTGATCCTAAGACCCTAGTATATACCTGGAAGCTCGGGGAGCAGGTTCTTGAGAGCGCGTCTGGTATTGGCCGTTCTGTGCTCGTAGCTACTGCACCGGTACAACACCGCTATGCAGACATTACGGTTACGGTCACTAGCCAAGATCAGTCACTCGTGGCCGAAGCAAAGACCTCTGTCACTCCCGCAGAGCCCATTGTCAGAATCTATACAGACGATCCGCTTAAGGGACCTGATTTTGATACTGCATTGAGTGGCACGTACTCCTTACAGGGTGCTGAGGCCACCTTTAGAACGGTTCCGTATTTCTTTAGTGCAGCACCGACGCTCGCCTGGAGCGTAAACAACACAACCCAGGGCGCACAGCGAACGATTACCGTTCGTCCAACTGGTTCGGGTAGTGGCAGTGCTCCTTTAGACATACGCGCATCTGTTGCTAACACTCCCGAATCTGCCAGTACCCGTATAACACTTAGGTTTGGTGGCTCAAATTCGCCATTTAGCATATTTGGCTTTTAATTATGACTATTTCACGAACCCTCCTGCTAACTGCACTTGCTCTCGCGCCTGTGGCGCTGCATGCTGCGGGCGCCGATACTTCTTCAGCTGGCTTTGTGCCACTCACTAACATTCCGGGTATTGAGCAGGCCGGAAATTCTGCAACATTGCCAGATTTTCTAAATAACTTATACAAGCTGTGTATTGGCGCTGCTGCTATTCTCGCTGTACTGCAAATTATCCGTGCGGGTATCATCTATATGGGTGGTGACAGCATTACGGAGAAGAAAGAGGCGCGCAGTATCATAACTCTCTCCATCAGCGGCCTCATTTTGGTTCTCTCTCCGGTGGTTGTCTTCTCCATTATCAATCCAAAGATTTTGGATCTTAATATTGGTGTCGATGCACTAAAACCTTCAACTGAATCTACTGCATCAAGCACTTCTACAGGCACATCTGACACATCTCCTGCGATATGTGCAACATATGCGACACGTACCGCAATTAACCCTAACCAAACCTGTAATACTGCAGCAGCATACGAGCAAATCGATGATGCTTGCTGCAGCGGCATGGCTACCGGGGGTGTCTGCTGCGGCAAGAAGGCATCCGCCCCGACCCAAACTACAAGTAGTTGGGGTTGGCGCGCTGTTACTGTTGATACCGCGACTGAGAAGCAGCAGTCTACTCAACAACGTGGTCCATTCACGGCAAAAGCAGAGTGTGAAGCTTCACTTCGCGATTGGCCGAGCGCGAACGGGCTTTCAATTGTGAGTATGCAGTGCGATTGCACCAAACCACTGTCTGAACAGGCTAACTGTAGTTTCTAACTTTCTATGCGTCGCCAAACCATTCTAACGATTATCGCGGTACTCATAGTCCTTATTGGGTTAGGAGTTGCGGTATTTTTTGTATTCTTTTCAAACAAAAAACCCGCGGTCTCAGTCACTTCTTCAGAAAACCCCTTTGGTGAGGCGGGTACCCGCACACCTCCGACTTCAAACACCACAGGCCCTGTAGAGGGCGCGGGAACAGTTGTGGCACCTCATCTTATCCGCATAGCAGAAGGACCGGTCGCCAAGGGTGCTGTTGCGCTTCCGACCAAGGCAGAGGCTGTTGCAAGTGGAACTCTGGCACTAGCCGACACTGAGGTGCGTTACATAGAGCGCGCATCAGGAAACATATATAGCTTCCGAGTCCACGATCGCACACTTACTCGCACCTCCAATAAGACGCTACCGGGAGTTCTTGAGGCCGCGTGGCTTCCTGATGGTTCTCGCGCGTTTGCTCGATTCCTTACGAACGACGCCGGTGTTGATCGTGTTGCCACATACGCACTCTCGGCGGATGGAAGTGAGGGATTTTTCCTTGAGGCTAATTTAGTTTCAGTGGGAGCATTTGGGTCTACAAGCATGTTCAGTCTACTGCCTAGTGCAAACGGCAGTGTAGCAACCCTTGCGAGCGCTTCTGGAGCAAATGCTCGTACACTCTTCACCTCGCCTATGAGTGCAATCACCCTAAAGGCGGCTGGCACCAACTTCGTAGCAACCACAAAGCCAGCAGCAACCATGGATGGATATGCGTTTCTCGTAAACGGTAAGACGGGTGTCTTTTCTCGGATTCTGGGTCCTTTTTCAGGACTCGTAACACTTCCTGATCCAACGGGCGCATACGTACTCTACAGTTACACACAGCGCGGCAAGGGCTATCTTGCAGTGTTTGATGTAACCAAGCGAACCATCACCCAGCTTCCAGTAGCAACCATTGCGGATAAGTGTGCCTGGGCCGCAGGAAGTCGTGAGATATATTGTGGTGTTCCTCAATCTATGACCGGAACTATTCCAGATGATTGGTATCAGGGCGCAACCTCCTTCACGGATCGACTATGGAAGATAAACCTCGATACTCGACTTGCAACACTTATTGCAGACCCGGGACAGCTCGCACAAGTTTCATTAGATATGGTTTCTCTCACCATCGATAGAGCAAATGATGTCCTTGTGTTCACAAACAAAAAGGATGGTTCTCTGTGGGTCTACGATTTCTAAACAAAAACCCGCGTCACAGAACGCGGGTTTTTGTTTAGAAGACTAAATGTCGCTTGTGGGAGACGTGGTTTCACCCATACTCTTTCGTACAAAGAATTCTTGCACAATACCGAAGAGGTTGCTGGTGATGAAGTAAAGCGCAATAGCTCCTGAAGTGTACGCAATAGCTCCCATAATAAGCGGAAACACGAAGCGCATCTGTAGCGTCATCGCACGAGAAATGTCAGCTTGCATGCTGCTGTCTTCTTTCGCTGTAGGAGCCTTTGGAATTGCGTATATAGCGAGCAAGAACTGTGTGAGTGCAGCAAGAGCTGCGAGTGTGAGGTTGGTTCCGGTAAGCACAAAGATGCCCAAAAACAGTGGAGATACTGTATCTGGCATCGACACAAACGAGTAGAGAAGTGCTGGATCAATGGTCAGCAATGATTTGCTGTGGAATACCCAATACAGACAAATAACTACCGGAAGTTGTATGAGGAGTGTCAGGATACTGGCAAATGGATTAATGCCGTTTTCCTTATAGAGCGCCATCATCGCGCGTGCTTGAGCCTCCTTATCGTTTTTGAGATCCTCACGAATCTTCTTAAGTGCCGGCTCAATACGCTTAGTAGCACGTGCAGTCTTTTGTGCCGCAAACGAAAGCGGCATGATACCTAAACGCACAATCAGCGTAACGGCAATAACCGCCAACCCGATATCAGCACTTGGAATAACATCTACCAATACCACCAGTAGGTTGTAGATAGGTGTGTAGAGCACTGTGTGAAAGAAGGAAGCCATAGTGTACGTAGTCTAACGTACCGCCCGGTGGTCGGAAAGACGATGAAGAAGGCTGGTAAGTTCTTCTCTAATGGCTGCATATGGCAGCTGTGCCGCTCCTGGGCGTGCGTAAATAAACAACGCCGCCTCAAGAGGGAGGTGGTACTCTATCGCGGCCAATACGCGGCGCTTGAGGCGATGACGTCCCACTGACGTCTTTTCAACCTTCTTTGAGATTATTACTGCAGCACCCGGAGTGCCTTCACGCATGGAAACGGAGAAATGAGGGCTTACTACCCTCATTTCCTTCCCAGTATTCGTAAATGCTGCCCGTGATATCCGCAAGCGGCGGGGAAGCATACAGAATAGGCTTATACCGTAAGCTTTGCGCGTCCCTTGCGGCGACGTGCGCGGAGTACGCGGCGGCCGTTTGAGGTCGCCGTGCGGGCGCGGAATCCGTGGGTACGGGCGCGCTTACGCTTCTTTGGCTGATAGGTGCGCTTTGGCATATGTGTTCGGATACTACCAGTTTGCGGCACAAACAGCAAGCCAGCGCTCTACCCACTTTCTCCTTTTTACAGGGGAGGTATACTACCCCCACGATGTATCCTGTTTTCCACAGCCTCACGACAGTACGTGCAGGGTCGCGTGATTATTCGTTCTTTTGTAAGTAGTATTGATGCCATGTCTACCACTCTCACCGCAGGAAGCCGCATAGAACCGCGTGAGCTTTGGGAAGAAGTGCTTACTCAGGTGGACCTTTCAATTTCACCCGCTAATTTCAATACCTGGTTCCGCGAGTCCTCAATTCTTAAAATAGAGGAGGGAATTGTATATATTGGTGTTCCAAGCCAGTTTTTCCGTGACTGGTACCTTAAGAAGTTCCATGGCCTACTTCTTAAGATTTTACGTGGTATTTCCTACGAATTTAGGAATATTGAGTATCAAATTGTTAAGGATGATCGTCGTAAGCCTCGTACCGAGCGTCGCTCGTCCCAGCCAGTACAGGTAGCTGAGCTACCTCTGGATGAGTTCTACATAAACAAGACGGATAACCTAAATCCGCGCTACACCTTCGATAATTTTGTAGTTGGCGCGTTCAATGAGCTTGCCTATACTGCAGCTCAAGCAGCCATTCGCCGCCCAGGTATTACCTATAATCCGTTTTTCCTCTACGGAGACACGGGACGCGGAAAGACACACCTTATCCAGGCAATTGGTAATCAGTTCAAGAAACTGTACCCAAATCGCAAGGTTTTTTACCTTACTTCTGAGAAATTCGGTACTGATTACACTGATTCGCTACAGCAGGGCACCGCAAACCGCTTTAAGGAGAAGTACCGTCAGTACGATCTCTTAATCATGGATGATGTGCAGTTCCTGTCTAAGAAGGAGAAAATGCAGGAGGAACTCTTCCATCTCTTTAATGCCTTCCATGACAACAATAAGCAGGTGATTTTCTCCTCGGATAGGCCACCTATAGCTATTCCTGATATTGCTGAGCGTCTTCGCGGCCGTTTTGCGAGCGGTATGGCCGTTGATATTGGTGAGCCAGATATGGAAAGCCGTATGGCAATTGTGCGAAAGAAAGCGGCCGCTAATGGGGTACACCTCTCTGATGAGGTAATTGAGCACATTGCAACCTCTATTTCAGGCTCTATTCGCGAGCTGGAAGGAGTAATTAACTCGGTAGTGTGCCACACCCAAGTTAAGGGTACTCCGCCGGACCTCGCGGAGGTACGCCAATCTTTGCGATCCTTTGCCCGACCTCAGAAAACCGTCTCCGTGAAACATGTAGTGGCTAAGGTGGCCGAATACTACGGCATTGATGAAGAAAGTATCTACGAAAAGACCCGCAGAAGAGAGGTGGTTCGCCCCCGTCAGGTGATCATGTATCTACTTCGCGAGGATTTCAGCGTCTCATACCCAACTATTGGTGCAAAACTGGGTGGTCGTGACCACACCACCGTTATCCACTCCTGTGAAAAAGTGAAGCGAGAGGTGCTCGAGGACACGGATTTAGCTAAGGAAATCCAGGATATTCGTACCCTTTTGACCTAAACTGGGGATTTCTCTGTGGATAACCTATGAAAAACTATCGCAAATCTCTGGGGAAAAGGCTGTGGAGACAGCATAAACACTGGGGATTTCATCTCGTTCATCCGAGATTAATCCACACCCACCCTTGTTATCCCCGTCACTTTTCACCAGGTTGTACAATACGAGAAGAGAAAACGAGGGCGCAAATACTTGCTCATTTGAGCTATCCCCGCTATCCACACCCCTAATAGTATTAGTATGGTTATTACTTTAGATAAAAAAGAATTCGCTGATGCAGTACAAAGTGTCGCTCGCTTCGCGCAGCGCACCTCTGCAAGCCTTCCTGTTCTCTCAGGTATAGCAATTCTTGCGGGGGATGATGGAATAAAGTTACGAGCAACGAATCTTGAAACAGGTATTGATCTCTCATTGAAGGGAACCATTAAGGAATCTGGTGTGGTAGCACTTCCTGCAAATGTACTTCGAGAAATCACTGCTTCACTCTCAGGAACGGGACCACTTACTCTAGAGATGGCCGGAAGTACGGTAACGGTAGCCTCGGGTACTGGTAAGAGTGTGCTTAAAACGCTCCCATACGACGACTTCCCTATTCTTCCACTCCCTGAGTCACCTAAGGCTACGTTCGCTATTCCTGGAGCCATTTTGAGGGCTTTAATAACGTCTGTGGCTAGCTACGCATCTACATCTACGGTGCGTCCTGAACTTGCGAGCGTACTTATTGCTGCAGAAGGTGGGGTGCTTAAGGCAGTCGCGACTGACTCGTTCCGTCTGGCAGAGAAGAAGATTGGACTTACGGGTGCAGTTCCGCCGTTCTCAATGCTTATTCCCGCAAAGAATGCGCTCGATATAGTGCAGACACTCCCAGATACAGAAGTGTCTGTGTCTCTTGATGACCATCAGTGTGTATTTACGTGGGAGGGTGGTCTGATGACGACGCGTCTTGTGGCGGCAAGCTACCCTGATTACGTACAAATCATTCCTAAGTCTGCAGTTGCTGAGGCAACTATCCTAAAGAAGGATTTTGAAACCGCACTACGCCGTACAGCAGTATTTTCGGATGCGTTTCAGAAGGTCCGACTCGCATATGATCAGGGTAGTAAGCGTATTACGCTTTCAGCACAGAATGCCGATGTGGGGGAATCATCTGAAGTTATTTCAGGAAATCTTACCGGCGACCCTGTAGAACTTTCATTTAACCATCGGTATCTATCGGCACCGCTCTCGCTTATAGGTTCAGAGAGTGTAACGCTCTCTGCGTCGGGTATGGGGCGCGCGATGATTTTGAGGGGTGCAGGAGATGCTTCGTTCCTTTATTTGGTGATGCCAATGAATCAGTAGGTGCATAACAAAAAGCCCCGCACATGCGGGGCTTTTTGTTATTCGGTAGGGGTTGTGGTTGCCTGTGGGGCTACTTGTGCGGCTGAGGCAGTTTGCCCAGCTGCCCAGAGCTGCACAGGATATTCCCAATAGGCATACTGTGGATCACCTCCTGGATTAAGTGCAGGAAGCGCTGGATTATTCTTATCTACCCAGTAGAGAATATCGTGAGCACCTAGACTTGTGATACCGCGAAGTGCCGCTGGTGCTGAATCGGGAATAGCTGGAGGCGCATTGAAGTATTCCTTAGGCATTTTGTTGAGCGCTACTTCCATAAACTCATGCCACATAGGAGCAACAATATATCCTGCAATCTCCTTAACCATCGGACGATTATCGTTGTTGCCAGCCCAAACACCCACAGCGATGCCTGGGGTATACCCAATGGTCCATGCGTCGCGGGACTCGTTGGTAGTACCTGTTTTAGCGGCTACATCAAAGCCAGGGAAGTAGAATGGGTTAACGGGAGGGTATTCAGGCTGACGTGCCTGGTTATCCGAAAGCATTGCAGACACTTCACGAGCGACATTCTGAGACACTGCTTGCTCACCGGTCTCAGTATATTTTTCCATAGTTGTACCGCGCGCATCCTTAACTTCTAGAATTCCTACTACTGGGCGACGCATACCATCGTTGGCGAACGTGGCATAGGCACTCGTGATTTCAAGAAGCTTTACTTCAGCAGCACCAAGCGCAAGAGAGAGACCGTACTTCTTTGGGTCTTCAAGTGTGGTTATGCCTGCTGCCTTTGCCATGGAAACCACATTATCGGTTCCGGCAAGGTACATGGCCTTTACTGCTGGCACGTTAATGGACTGAGCAAGCGCCGTAGTAAACGTCATGGGACCGCGGAACTTATTGTCATAGTTCTGAGGCGCGTAACACGGATACGTGCTGTTGTAGACGTCAGTAACGGCACAGGTCGTAGAGAACTGGGTGGGTACGTCATACACAACCGTTTGGGTGGTGTAGCCCTTATTGAGAGCTGCAGCGTACACAAACGGCTTGAATGAAGATCCTGGCTGACGAAGGGCGAGAGCGGCGTTAAAGTTTCCGTCTATGGTCTTGTCGAAGTAGTCACGAGAACCTACCATGGCGAGAATCTGTCCCGTCTTAGGATCAATAGCTACAAGAGAAGCGTTCTCAGCATTGAATTTGCTTTGGTTTTGTAGAGCGTACTTGTTCACGATTGATTCCGCTGACCGCTGGAGGTCGGCATCAAGGGTGGTGATGACTGTAAGGCCTTGGGTGGCAACATCTGCGCCGTACTTCTTTTCAAGTTGTTGTTCAATATAGAACACAAAATGTGGCGCAAGAATTGAATTGCTTTGCTGACGGCTAAAGATAACTTTCTCTGCTTTCGCCTGCTTATATTCAGCGTCGGTGATGTATCCCAAGGTCTTCATGCGTGAAAGCACAAGATCCTTACGGGCATCAAGTGCCTTGCGGTTATTACCGTATGGAGAGTAATACGTAGGAAGCTGAGGAATAGCGGCCAAGTATGCAGATTCAGCGATATCAAGCTCGCTTGCGCTCTTCCCAAAGAACGCACGGCTAGCAACCTCTGCACCATAGAGGGTACCGCCGTACGGCGTGACATTGAAGTAAAACTCAAGAATCTGATCCTTGCTGTACTTCTGCTCGAGCTTAAATGACAGAATCCATTCCTGTGCCTTACGCGTAATGCTCTTTTTACCGGTAAGTACCGTATTCTTTACTACTTGCTGGGTGAGTGTGGAGCCTCCTTGTGCGAGCGAGCCGGTGGTGATGTCTGTTATGAGCGCGCGCAATGTTCCCTTAAGTGAAACACCGCCGTGGCTATAGAACTCCGAGTCCTCAATAGCTAGCGTAGCTTTCTGGAGATTTGGTGAGATTTCACTCAATGACACAACATTACGGCGTATGTCTTGGTTAAGATCATAGAGCACTGTTTTCCCAGTACGATCATAAATCTTAGTAGACACCGCAACTTTACGGGTATCAAAGGTGTTCAGGTCGGGGATTGGTTGGAGCGCTACCACCAACACACCAATACCAAGTGCGAGGAACACGGTTCCCGCGAGCACAAACGCTACGCGTAAAAGCGGATGTGGATCTTCTAACTGTGCACGAAGAGAATGATTCTTTTTAGGGTGCTTAGTACGTGTCATGACGCGTATGCTAGCACGCAAAACGGCCCCGCGCTGGGGCCGTTTTGTTGAAGAGTTTGATTAGTACATCTCCTCTTCGCTCGCGTCGTCCTCGTCATCAGTTACGAGGTCGTCGTCTTCGTCGAGAGCATCCAAATCTTCCGCGTCTGGTTCTTCGTCCATTGCGTCATCAAGGAGTTCATCGTCGTGCAGCATGCCGTTTGAAAATTAGATCGATCATTGCATCCCAACGAGGGAGCTTCTCTATAATGAATACGAGAGGCACTGAATGCAAGCGCACTATGTGCGACGTGTGGACAGTGAAGCGATAGCAAGCGCTATTGCATCAAACTCGTCATCGAGACGCTTTTTAGGAGGAAGGGTAATGAGACGCGGAACCATATTCATTACCGCGCTCTTGTCTGCATTCCCGTAGCCCGTGACTGCCAGCTTTACTGACTGTGGAGAAAACTCATACACTGGAATGGAACGCAGTCCGCTGGCTGCAAGCACTGCACCGCGAGCCTCAGCTACACCAATACCGGTGGTTTGGTTTTTGGTGAAGAAGAGTGATTCAATAGCAACCATATCTGGCATATGGGTATCGAGTGCCTCGCTCACTGCGGTAAACACAGCTGCAAGCCGAAGTTCCCGAGCATCTTTAGGAGGTATGACACAGTCACTCCATAGGTGTGTGGGTCTACTAGGATCACCCTCGAGAACCGCAAGCCCAAGCCGATCGTATCCAGGGTCTATCGCAAGGACACGCATGATTACTCGTCGTCGCCCGTATTCTCGTATCCGCGCGCATTCGTAAACACCCGCTGTACATCGTCGTGTTCATCAAACAGGTCGAGCATGCGTACAAATTCAGCCTCATCAGTCTCTGAGGGCTCCATAAGTGGCTCGTTTGGCGTAAGTCCACCATCTGGCTTCTTGGTAAAGGCCCACAAGGCGCTTCCTTGAGCACCCAGGTCAAAGCCATTTTTAGTAAGCAAGTGCTTGATTTCCTGGGTAGTGCGGTTCTTATTATCGGTGAGCGCATCTACCACAATAGCCACACCTCCTGGGCCGTACCACTCATACACTACCTGCTCGAGGTCGCCCGCATCCTTGCTCATGCCCTTAGCAACCGCGCGCTCAATACTGTCCTTAGGCATGTTTACTGCCTTAGCGCGCTCGATAGCGGTTACGAGACCGGGGGCAGATATATGTCCGGCAGCCTTCTTTGATTCGAGGGTAATGAGACGCGAGAAACGTGCAAATGCACGGCTCTTTGCTGCGTCGGTAACTGCTTTCTGGCGCTTAATCTGCGCCCACTTACTATGTCCTGCCATATAGTGTGACTATAGCAAACGAAAGAACGTCGCACAGTAGCGACGTTCAGGGTTAATTGGTTCCTAGGTAGAGACGTCCTTTTTCAGTGAGAACGCGTCCGCGCAGGGAGCGCTCTATAAACCCAAGTCGTAGTAGATACGGCTCGTAGACATTTTCTACCGTATCAGGGTCTTCATGGAGTGCTGAGGCAAGCGCGCGAATACCCGCAGGTCCGCCCTTGAAGGCGTCACGCAATGTTTCGAGGTACCGGCGATCGTCTTTAGTAAGACCAAGCTCATCAATACCAAAGAGATCACACGCAGCATCGGCAACCTCACCACTGAGGGGAAGCTCATGTACCTCACTATAATCACGAATACGCTTAAGAAGCGCGTTTGCAATACGAGGAGTCGCACGACTACGCGCAGCAACGCGTTCAATAACTTCGTCCGGTGCCTGAAGGCCAAGTACGTCTGCTGAACGACGAATAATGCGGCGCAAATCGTCATCCCCATAGAAATCAAGCTGATACACACCCCCACCAAAACGAGAACGTAGTGGAGAGGAGAGCTGCGCCATGCGCGTCGTAGCGCCCACAAGTGTGAATGGAGGAAGTGCGAGGTCTACCGTGCGTGCAGAAGGACCCTTACCAAGTACCAAATCAAGAGACCCAGACTCAAGAGCTGGATATAGAAGCTCTTCAATCTTGTGAGAGAGCTGATGAATCTCGTCTATGAATAGCACTGTGCCCGGCTCAAGGTTGGTCAAAATTGCAGCCAGGTCCCCAGCGCGCTCAATGGCGACGCCGGACGTAGTCTTAAGAGGTGCCTCAAGAGAAACTGCGATTAGATGAGCGAGGGTAGTCTTCCCAACGCCTGGGGGACCATAAAATAGAATGTGTTCAGGCATGCTACCGCGCTTTTTAGCGGCCTCAAGCACTACTTGCACATTGGCCTTTACGTGCGCCTGGCCGACATAGTCGTCCCATACTCCTGGTCGAAGCGCTGAATCCAGGGATTGGTCTCTACTGGAGCTGGTAGGGGAGGGACTTGACATAAAATTGCACTATGCTAATATTCTATCACAACGGCTCTTTAAAGAGCCCGTTTTCTTTTTACATCCTGCATACGACCCTCTAGGCAAGGCTTGACGGCTTGCGGGCGTTTCCCCAAGGTTCTTCTGGTTCCCACCTCGTAGTGGATCGGCTGGTAGTCTCCTCAGGTGTCTCGTCCACCTTTCATCTTTTTGAAAGGAGTGCCTGGAGGGTCGTGCGCAGGATGTTTTGCTACTATTGTGCACAGCACCAATAATGGTGCGTTCATCAAGAAAGGAATTGCCCGTGCTTGAACTAACCATTCCAGTACCTCTTCCGCTCGTTCTTTTTATCCTCGTGCTTGCGCTTGTTGGGCGCGGCTTCGTCGACAGACCACAGAAACTCGAAACCAAGAAGCTCTGGCTCGTGCTCGGATTTTCCGAAATCGCATTCGCCTTCGTCTGCTTTACCGTAGTCCCGCTTATTGGGTACTACTACAGTGTTTCGATTCTGGAGCTATTGGCTCCAATCATCTTCTGTGTTGCTTCGATGGGCGCCGCCCTCTATGGTCTGTTTCTGCTTATCAAGGAAACACCCTAACCCGCGCGAGCGCCGTATCCGATGGCCCTCGATGTATGTGTACCTCACGTCGAGGGCCATTACTATTTTTATACAATCATGTTCTATACTAGGGACATGACCGGAACCGACACACTTCAGACATACGAGCAAGCAGCTCAGGAAGTGCTCGCTCAGGTAGATGCTGAAATTCAGGCACTGCTCGAAGAAGCAGCGCGGCGGAGTGTTGTGGTGGACGATAGTGCGAATGAGCAGTTGGCACAGGTGCGCGCTCGACTATTTGGTACCGATGTATGACGTTTTTTGAACGCATGCCCGTGCCTGCGCACGAGGAAGAGTCTGGTGGTGAAGCGAAGCACACATTTGAGGCTAGAACTCTTGAGGCGCCTGCACGCCTGCTTGAGCGCTATACTGGAGACAGTACACTGCTTGCGCTTAAGGGAGTACAAGCGCGTGCACAGATAGAATCGCTCGCAGGGGACAAGTCACCAGAAGAGGTTGCTCAATTGAGAGAGAAGCTTTCTGCCCTCATTCGTGAGGCTCAGACAACACTGGATAAACTTGCGTCTACCACGGCGCTTTCAAGCACGCTTACTGAGCTTGCAGAAGGACAGGAGCCGGCCACGAATCCTCTAGGAATAACAGAAGAGGATTTAGCAACAAACCCAGAACTTGCGCAGAAAATTCTCGAAGGAGTGGTAGTGGTTGGGGAATCTACAGAACGAAATGATCTTGCGAGCAAATCACTCGCGACAGAGGCGCAGACGGTTCTCAAAGAAATGCGTATTCAGAAGCACGCAGGTAAAATTGCGCTTACGGTTGCAGAGCGAATTTTTAAAATAGTGCTTGATGCAAACACGTTTGGCTTTGGTGGCGCCGCATACGACACCATAAAGGATCTAGTTCACGCGTTTAAGACACGAAACAAAACCGTGACCGCTTAGAGACGAGGCAGGTCTACCACCTTACGCAGCTCTTCAAAAGACGTTTCTCCCGCAAGTACTTTAAGTACACCTTCCTGCGCCATGGTGAGGTAGCCCTGGCGCGCGACACTGGTCGCTATGTCGTATTCGCTCGGATTCTCACGCAGAAGTGTACCGAGCTCTTCATCCATAAAGATTGCCTCGTGCACACCCACACGGCCCTTGTATCCGGTCTCGTCTTCGCTCTTTGGATCTGGAACCCATACCATGTCGTACGAGGCAGGAATGAGTGCGGGGTCAGTGCAGGTAGCAAATACTCGTTCCATAATCCTTTTTTCTTCATCTGTTGCAGGCACCTGCGTGCGGGCATTCGGGTCAAGCGTGCGTACGAGGCGCTGAGCCATAGCAACACTCACTGCTGATGCAAAAGACTTAGGATCGACACCAAGGTCTACGAGGCGAGGGAAGGTGCCTGCTGCGTTATTGGTGTGGAGTGTAGAAAACACAAAATGGCCGGTGAGTGCTGCCTGGATTGCAACATCCGCTACTTCTTGATCACGAATTTCTCCCACCATGATGACGTCTGGATCTTGGCGCAACACTGAGCGAAGACCGGAAGCAAAGGTGTAATCAGTGCCATTTACTTGAGTCTGTACGATCCCCGGAAGATGGTACTCAATTGGGTCCTCAATCGTGACCACTTTAATTTCTGGAGTGTGAATATGACGCAAAAACGCATAGAGCGAGGTGGTCTTTCCGCTTCCGGTAGGACCGGTAGTAAGTAGCATGCCGTTTGGACGCACAATTTCTTGCGCGAGACGCGCAAGGAGCTTCGGATGGATGCCAAGGTTTTCAAAATCCACACCCAAAATAGAAGGATCAAGAAGTCGAAGCACAAACGATTCGCCATACGCGCCTGGTATCACTGAGGTGCGTATCTCCACCTCACCCGCAGCACCTGGCACCGAGAAGCGTCCATCCTGCGCGCGATCGGTAATGTTGAGTTTGAGTCCTGAAAGTAGCTTGATGCGGCTTGCAAGCAGGTGATAGGCATGCGCATCAAACGTGTAGGTGTCCGTAAGCACTCCATCAAGGCGAAGACGTAGACGAATCCCGCTCTCCTCAGGTTCGATATGAATATCAGAAGCACGAAGCGCAAACGCAGCAAGCATAATGTCTTCAAGTACAGTCGATATCTGCACGCGCGTTCCTGGAGTGAAGAGTGTATCAAGATGGGTGCGCAGGTCACGAAGTGATGTTATGGATGTCTGTGTGGTATGTGCGACGTCAAACACACCCGCTTTTGAAACGGTAGCCATAGACAGGTCGCTGTAGCGAGCAAGTGCAGCAGCGAGGCTCTTTTGTGAGATGAGATAGTGCTCAAGAATGTAGCCCTGTGCCTCAAGAGCGCGCTCAATCTCCATGAGCGCCGGAGATCCGGGTGTATGCACGGCAAAAGAGAGGTGCTTACCTGCTTTGTTGAAAATTATTGCCCCTACAGCACGCGCCTCAGCCTCAGGCAGTATGCGCAGCGCATCTACATCTATGGGTACGATGGTGAGGTCGGTGTACTGATAGCGGTATTTCTCAGCCAAGATGCGCGCCAAATCCTCCTCTTCCGCTTCTCGCAACGTGCGCAATTTCTCCGCTTCCGCGTCTGTATCAAAATGAGCCGCCATATATGTAGCTATAGTAGCACCCAGTATTTATAGGCTAGGAACTGAGTGGGGGATTGGGACCTGGAAGACTTGACAAAATGCACATTTTAGGTATATAATGTATACATACCTTAGTTCCTTCCAGGTTGGTTGGAATACCCCTTTTTCAAGGAGGAGACGATGTCTCTCATGAAGTATGTCCTGGCCGTGGTTGTCTCGCTTACGCTTGCTGCCCCGGTGGCACATGCGGAAAAGGGACGTCGGGCTGACGGCACGATGACGCACGTCAATCCGCCGTGCGGCAAGCCCCCGGCAAAGCCCAGCGGCGCCACCTACGAGCCTGTCTTCGTGGTTCGTGATGGTATCGAGGTCTGCACCTGGTCGCTCAAGAGCTACCAGAAGCCGCCGCGGCCGGTGTGGGGATGGTCGGCGCTCTGCGTCGAATACCCCAACGGCAGCCGTGACTGCCCGGCGACCTACGGCAGCTATCCGTATGGGTACTCCTCGTACGGCTACCGCTACGGCGGTCGTGAATACACCAACAGCTACAGCTGCCGGGACAATCACGACTCGAACTGCTATCGCACGCCGGCCCCGGCCGATCCGCGAGAGTACCGCCGGTACTAACCCCCAATCAATCTAGCGCCTGCTTCACAGCAGGCGCTTCTTTTTTCATATACAATGGAGACATGGAGAAACATCTGGCGGATGTAGGGGCACTACAGGCGGAAGCAGCAGCATTTGCACGTACGCTCGTCACAGGAGCACAGGCGACCCTCATTACCCTTTCAGGAGAGCTTGGCGCAGGAAAAACGTCATTCACCCAAGGTGTGGCCACAGCGCTCGGCATCACGGAACCCGTCACCAGTCCTACGTTTGTGCTTGAGAAGGTGTACGAACTTACCGGACAGCCATTTGCACGTCTTGTGCATATAGATGCCTACCGCCTTGATGGGGGACGGGCACTTGCTGCACTTGGATTTGATGAGCTCATGCGCGACCCCACCAACCTAGTGCTGCTTGAGTGGCCAGAACAAGTGAAAGACGCACTTCCTGTGCCAGCACACGCGCTTACGCTCACGGTTGCAGCAGAAGGTGGTCGCACACTTCGCTATGAATAAGACCCGCTCTAAGCGCCTCGTGCTTCTTGATGCGCACGCGATTATTCATCGCGCGTACCATGCGCTTCCAGATTTTACAGGGCCAAATGGACAACCAACCGGCGCGCTCTATGGGCTTACGAGCATGCTGCTCCGTATTGGAAGCGATCTGCGTCCTGACTACATGGTGGCGTGTTACGACCTCCCCAAGCCAACGGTGCGCCACGAAGCATTTGCAGAATACAAAGCCACACGCGTAAAGGCAGATGACGCGCTTAGCGAGCAGCTCACCACGAGCCGTCGCGTGTTTGAAGCATTTGCTATTCCCATTTACGAACGTGAAGGATTTGAAGCAGACGATATTCTCGGAACGATTTGTGAAATGATGCGCGACAATGATGATCTTGAAATCATCATTGCCTCCGGCGACATGGATACCATGCAGCTTATCGATCAGGGGCGCGTGTCGGTCTATACCCTCAAGAAAGGTCTTAATGACACCATCCTCTACGACGAGCGCGCGGTAGAAGAGCGCTACGGCTTTCCGCCAGAGCGCATACCGGACTACAAAGGATTGAGGGGAGACCCGTCAGACAACATTAAGGGTGTTCCGGGTATTGGTGAGAAGACTGGCACGGAACTCATCCAGAAGTTTGGAAGCCTCGAAGAGCTCTACAAAAAACTCAAGAAGGACGAACAGGCATTTCTTGATGCGGGTATTAAGGCGCGCATCATTGGGCTCCTTAAGGAACACGAAGAAGATGCGCTATTTTCAAAAGCGCTTGCGACCATCCGCGCTGACGCACCTATTGCGTTCGCCCTTCCAAAACAGGAGTGGCGCACGGCACTCAACACCACCACCATCCTCGCGCTCTTTGATGAGCTTGGATTCCGTACACTTCGTGGGCGTGTGCGCACCCTAGTTGGGGAGGGTGTAGAAGAGGAGATGGACGCTGAGCTTGCGCTTGCTGAAGCAGAACAAGAGAAGGACGAAGAATCAGTTGATCCAGAGCGTCTGCGCGAGGCACAGATAATGCTGTGGCTCTTGTATTCAGAGTTCACCAATCCTACCTATGAAGACGTGCTTGGGTTTACCCGCACCCACACGTTTGATGCCGCATATGCAGAACTCACCAAGCGCCTTGCGGAGCTGCCGCATGTACAAGAGGTGTACGACACCATAGAGCGCCCGCTTATCGATATTCTCGCGCGCATGCGTGCATACGGTGTACGCATTAATCCGGACGTCCTTGAGCGACTGCGCGTTGCGTACCAAGAGGAACTTGATGGAATTGAGGCACACATATACGAGCTAGCGGGTCGCGAGTTTAATATCAGCTCCCCGAAGCAGCTTGGCGAAGTGCTTTTTGATGAGCTTGAGCTGGTGGTAAAAGGGCAGAAGAAAACCGCAACCGGCCAGCGTTCGACGCGCGAGAGCGAGCTTGAGAAGTTGCGCGACATGCACCCGATAGTGGGGGAGGTGCTTAAGTACCGCGGACTCCAGAAACTGCTCTCTACTTACATTGAAGCTATTCCTCCGCTGCTTGATAGCGAGCATCGCCTTCACGCAGAGTTTCTGCAGACAGGCACGGTCACCGGTCGCATGGGGTGTCAGAATCCTAATCTCCAGAACATTCCGATACGTAGCGAGCAGGGACGCGCGATTCGCACCGCATTTATTCCGGAGCCCGGATACACGCTTGTTGCACTTGATTACTCACAGATGGAGCTGCGTCTTGCCGCCATTCTTTCGGAAGACGAAAAGCTGTGTGCAATTTTCAAAAGCGGACGCGACGTGCATCAGGAAGTAGCTGCTGCGGTGTTTGGTGTGGCTCCTGAGGCAGTGGATGCTGAAATGCGTCGTCGTGCAAAGGTGATTAACTTCGGCATTCTCTACGGCATGGGCGTAAACGCGCTTAAGACTCAGCTCGGGTCATCTACCGCAGAAGCGCATCAGTTCTATGACGATTACTTTGCGACATTCACCCGACTAGCTGCCTACCTTGAAGAAATTAAGGGCTATGCGCGCAAGCACGGGTATACCGAAACGCTCTTCGGTCGCCGTCGCCAGTTCCCGGAAATGAAATCGCCGCTTCCGTATGTGCGCGCACAAGCGGAGCGCATGGCGATTAACGCGCCTATCCAGGGAACACTCGCAGACGCCACAAAACTCGCCATGGTGCGTGTTGAAGACATGCTGCGTGTTACTAGTCGCACAGACGACGTGCACATGTTGCTCCAGGTGCATGACGAATTAGTGTTTGAGGTGCGTGATGCGCTTGTTCCGACGATTGCGCGAGAGATTAAGGAGATCATGGAGTCAGTGATTCCAGAGCAAGCACGTAAAGGTGTGCCGATTATTGCGGAAACCAAGGTGGGTCCTAACTGGGGAACCATGCAGTCCTTGTAATTTAGGAAAACAGGCAGATACTAATGGTGGATGTCTCGGGAGGACACGCCATGGGTACCACCTACACGGATCATCAGTATCCGGAACCCGTAGTTGAGCGCTGGCCGTTTCCTTTGCGGCTTGCGATTATCGCGTCCCTGTCACCCCCGTCCTGGTTTCTGGTGTACCTGCTCTATGCATGTGTTGGTCCAGTGACCTTCTCCATGCTGTGCGCACGGGTCATCACCCAGGCCATCTCTATGTTGCTCGAGCGGAACGAATCAAAACTTCCGCCAGGCTACTACCGCATCTACTGGTCGTAGTGACCATGAGGCGTCCTTCTCCTGAGGACGCCTCCACGCTTTCTATAATCGGTATACAATACAGACGTGATCTATCTATTTCACGGCTCAGATACGTTTAAGGCGCGGCAGAAAGCGTTTCAGTGGGTAGAAGCAGCCCGCCAAAAGGCGCCAGACGCGGTGTATATGCGCATCGCTCCCGAACAGGTGAGTGACGCCATGCTGCGCGAAGCACTGACTGCACAAGGACTCTTTTACACACGCTCACTCATTCTCCTTGATGATCCATTTTCGCTTGCTGACAGTGCTGAGGTGGTGCTTGGCTTGCTAGACGAGCTTGCTGCGTCAGAGAATCCAGTTGCTATTGTGGCGCCAAAACTAGCCGCCGCGCGCGCTAAGAAGCTTGAAGCTGTTGCTGCGAAAGTATTTACCTTTGAAGAGGTTGTGAAGCCATCGCGAGGGTTTAATAGTGGACTCGTGAATGCGCTCGGCGCACGAGACGGGGCGCTTCTGTGGCTTGAACTACAGAAAGCTTACCGAGCAGGAGATGTGCCTGAAATGGTGCACGGGCTCATGCACTGGAAGGCGCGCGACATGATGCAGAAGGGTAATCCTAAGTGGGGTAAGGATGGAGCACGCATGCTCTCACGTGACCTCATCACACTTTTGTCTGATTCGCGCAGCGGTGACCTGCCACTTAAAGAGGCGTTGGAGCGGTTTGCGCTTGGGATATAGGGCGCACAGTCACAAGCACCTCCGCGCTTCCGGCTCGCACAACATGACCCGCATGTGGCCACGAGTCACTAAGTGTTTTGCTCCAGGCATTCGCAAACCACTAAGTGCTCCCGGCCCTGCCTCGCGGTTTTTCGCGGACGAAAGACATTGCTCTGGCTCGCACAACATGCCTTGCATGTGTGGTCACGAATATTTCCTCGTCGTCACTCGGAAATTTCGCGAAGCTTTGCACTTGATTTTCTAACTCGATGACTCGTAAGTAAATCTACGCCCATTCGCGGTTTGGCGTGCTCGCCAAACATCGCTGCGCCTCGCACAAGCTAAATGCCTGGCGCAGGCCAGGCATTTTACGCTTGTGCGCCTACCTGGGCTCGAACCAGGGACCGTCTCCTTAAAAGGGAGCTGCTCTACCGACTGAGCTATAGGCGCTTGTAGGTATCGTTATACCGCTAATACGTGTATAGGTCTACCGTAAGGCCGTTTTGATCAAGTAACTTAATGCCTTCTCGCGACTGACGCCACAGCTCACCGTACACACTCTTTTGGGTGTTGGTACGGGTGAGTTCTGTGCGACCAAGATAAATACGCCACGCGCCACTTGAGAAATACGCATCATATTTGTGTGTCGCTACACAGCCGGCGTAATTCAGGTGCTTATCTATAAGAGACAGACAGTACGAGGATACGCCACTGTCGTTCGGGGTACGACAGGTATTTGTTTGGTTTATGAGCTGGTAGCAACCATTGTCGCGAATACTATTTCCCTCAAAGAACCGATCAAATTCTTCTTTTGCTGAGGGGCAGCGGTTCACGAGGGAAGGGTAGAAGTTGTTTCCCTTGGTGAGATATCCGGTACACATATTCTCCTTGAAAGACCCGCCAAGCGGCGATTCGCCTGTGATGACGTATGCTTGCTCACCCGGACGAAGCGTAATCTTGTTTGATTCGCGAACATCAGCACCAGAAGGGAGCGCATCGCCTGCGCCTATGGTTGCTCCAAAATCAGTGGCAACAGACTGCACACGCCAGCCAGACAACGTAAGTTCTTCAGAGGCGCTCGAGGTCATCTGGAGTGTTATGTATTCCTGATCCGGGTCAGTTGCTTGTGGGTTCCCACCCACTATGCGCACCTGTCCGTAGTAGGGAGACTTAGCTCCAATAAGATTCTCTTTGTTTGTCTCTTTTTGCAGGGACGAAAGCTTTGACTGAAGATCTGCAACGTTGTTACGGAGCTCTTCCTGACGAACACCCGGAAGCGTCCCCGTGACCGTGATGCCTCGCACCCAACTTGTGTCACCGTATCCTTCTTGGCTCTGGCCGACGTTCGTGATTGGGGTGATGTACGGACCTGCCCAGGAAATAGGCTTGCTCGGGCCGCCGCCCGCGAGCCACGCCACAAAGAAAAACGCGAGTACTGCAACAAAAAAGAATACGTCGCTCTGCATGCGGCTATGATACCGCGTCTTGCTTCATTTGTTCGAGTTCTTCACGCACTACCCGTGCGTCACTCCATGGAGTTTTTGCTCCGTGCGCTTCCATAATGTATGGATCAGTACCCTTGCCGGTAATAAGTACGGCGTCCCCGGTGCGCGCAAGCGATAATGCGGTGCGGATTGCTGTACGTCTATCCATGATGATGCGTGGAGCACGCTTCATGCCTGCTGCCATAGCATCCACAATAGCTTGTGGATCTTCGTCGTACGGGTCCTCGTTAGTAAGAATGACCTCATCACAGGATTCGTCTGCAATCGAGCCCATGAGTGGGCGCTTCCAGGTGTCACGTCCGCCGCCAGTGTTTCCAAGCACGCAAATTTTCCGGCGTGACGAGTATGCCTGGTAGAGCGCCTGAAGAGAATCTGGTGTATGAGCGTAATCAACTATGGCAAGGAAATCTTGTTCAGCCTCTACTTTCTCAGCGCGTCCAGGAATACGGGTGAGGTTGTGAAGTGCTTGTGCTGAAACCTCAACAGGAACACCAAGCCATGCAGCGGTCTTTATAACGGCAAGCGCATTCATGATGGTAAATTCGCCCGGCTGCGGAATAGAGAAGGGAACTCCTTGGTAGGTAAAGGATACAGATCCATCTCCATACACAATTTCGCTAGCGTCACCCATAGAGAACGGCATGCGTGCCTCAACCGGAAGAGAAAGATACGGACGCCCGTACTCGGTATCGCGGTTCGCTATGATTGCGCGCGGACGCTTAGGGGAAGCGGCGAGCGCCTGACCCAGGCGAAACTTGGCCTTAGCATACGCTTCCATAGAGCCATGCGATTCAATATGTTCACGCTGGAGGTTGGTGAAGATGAGTGCGTCCATGTCGAGACAGAGGTGACGGTTCTGCACCGCTCCTTCTGAGGTGACCTCAAGCACCGCATAGCGAGCACCTTTACGTACTGCGTCGTGCAGGAACTTCTGCAGGAAGCCGCGCCCCGGCATGGTCATCTTAAATAGGTTTGGACGAGAGTCTTCGTTTATCGCAAAGCGGATAGTGCCCGCAACGGCAGTGGGGTACTTGGCGAAGCGAAGGACGGCAAAGAGCATTTCAGAGACAGATGACTTCCCTTTCGTGCCGGTAATACCAATCACCGTAATGCGTCGTGCTGGGAACCCGTACCAAAGTGCAGCACCGTAGGCAAAAGAAGCGTGGTATAGCGCAAATATCTGCTTGTAGAACGAATGGGGGAGTAGGCTGCGAAGAATGGTGCGGAGTGTGTGCATATACGTCGGCTTACGAAGATGCGGCAGAGAGCGCAGCCTTGAGGCGTGCGTCCTTGCCAACTGCGCTCTTTGGAATTGTGGCAAGTGCACTGCGCGCTTCGCGCTCGGTGTATCCAAGCGCGACTAGTGTGTCAAAGACATCACCATCGCTTTCGTCATGTGCTTGCTCCGTGCCAAGCAACTTATCTGAAAGGAGTACACAGAGCTTTTCTGCTGCCTTTTTTCCTAGCCCAGCTACGCGCACCAGGTAATCCATGTCTCGTGCAGCAATCGCACCCTCTAGTGTTTCGCGGGGGGCTTTGCGCATAATGGTGAGCGCGGTCTTAGGACCCACGCTCGGTACAGTGAGCAGAAGTTCGAAGAAGTGTCGCTCTGCTTCATTCATAAAGCCGTATAGATCAACGCCATCCTGGCGAAAGGCCATATGGGTTTTGAGTTGTACCAGCGCGCCCGTGGAAAGCTCCTCTGGAGAGGCAAGGTGTACGAGTATGCCAAAACCAGAGACATCAATAACTACAGCCTGAGCCTCTACCTGCATAACCGTGCCACGAATCTCCCGAATCATACGGTGTATGGTACCACTTTTGCCCCAGCATTTGCGCTTTTTCCGTTTCTGCCGTACTATCCGAGCTACATGGCAATTACCGCAAACGCAAAGAAGGCACACCGCGCGTCTCTTAAGAAGCACGTGTTCAACCTACGCCGCAAGCGCGCTCTTACTGACACTACCAAGTCAGTAAAGAAGCTTATGGTTACTGACACCAAGGCAGCTTCTGAATCACTCGCTGCTGCGTATCAGGCTATTGATAAGGCAGCAAAGCGCGGCATTATCAAGAAGAACACCGCAAGCCGCAAGAAGTCTCGTCTCGCAATCGCCCTTAGTAAGGCAGCGGCAAAGTAAGAAAACCCGGGATATCCCGGGTTTTCTTCTTTCTTAGGGTGCTTCCAGTAGGAATCGAACCTACATTACGAGTACCGGAAACTCGCGTCCTATCCATTGAACGATGGAAGCAGTACGGACTATATAGCACGGAGAACGCCGTCGTCCCTAGGGACGACGGCGTTCTCATGTGATTAGTGCAGACATTCTAACCTTTGCGCGAACCCACTTCGCACGCGCCGAGCGCGTGCCAACTCTGAACTGAAGCGTACGCTCCGATCGCGCCTCGACCGCGCTCGCGGACTCGCGCGGGCAACCCCAAAAATTTCCTTGCATTTCTTTGCTCGGCTCCTCCCCCGACCCCTCCGCCGAAAGGCGAAAAAGAGGAAAGGAAATTTTTGGTTTGCGTCGCCTTTTGAAAACTCCACAAGGGGCAACAAAGTTATCACATTGAAGCCCCTTGCTCCGTAATCAAAAGGCGACCCGAGGCGCAATACACAGCGGTCTGCGCTAGGGCGCAGGCAAATCTGTATGTGCTTGCCCCACCCGCCCAGTGCGCGCACAACCAGCCCCGTCGTCGTGCGGAACATTATACGACGACGGGGCTGGCTCCCACATGCTTACCATTACCAAGAAGAGCAAGCAGGTTCTCCGCTGCAAACCATCCATGCCCATGTCGGGCGCACAGGATCGTAAAAAGCCTTGCCTGCTGAAAAATATGTTTCAGGACTTACGTGCGAGAGAAGCTTATAATTAGTACCATCGGACAGGTATAGATACCCGTCGGTTCTTCCTGTAGGCTCAGCAGGCAAGACCGACATATATGTCGGCACGAGTCCCGGGATATAGCCATTTGCCCCCGTACCATAGCCGCCGTAGCCGATTTCTCCTCTCCATGAACTCGCCAAAGGGTATGCGTTATTGCTGCTGTAATACAATTCAAGCGCCGTTTGTAATGACTTCATCTCCCCCATTCGTTTGGCATCGCGTGCCTTCACTCGCGCACCGTTCAAACTAGCGAGTACGACACTCGAAAGTATGCCGATGATCGCGATAACAACCAACAATTCAATAAGCGTAAAACCTCTATTTCTATTTGTTTTTTTGAGTAGCGAGATCATGGAATAATTTTCTCAAGGCGCGGCGGCGCATTTTCCGGGTATATTATTTTTTCACCAGGAGGTGCTTCGAATTTCGCTTTGCTTCCGCTACCACTGAATAAGAAGAAGAATGTGACAACAATTGCAATCGCGACAAACCCGATCAGTGCGTACTGCGCTGTCTTTTCATCCTTGATATAGCCACCGGAATATTGCATAACCCACTGCACTATTTTCGGCGTCTGTGGTTGAAACGACCGAGTGGGACGCTGAAACTCCTCGCCCTCAAACGTTATCCGTGATGGTTCGTTATTTTGATCCATAGTCGTATGAAAACTATTTTTACGGTTTCGACCATTTTTATTATATCTCTCGCCACCCCCCCCGCAAGGCAAAAGCGGACTACTTCAACAACTTATCCACCGACACGCCGAGCGCTTGTGCTAACCGCTCAAGCTGTTGGATAGTGATATTTTTCTTTCCATTCTCTATCGCGCTCATATACCCCCTGTCCATATCAAGCGCTCGGCAAATGTCGCCTTGTGACATGCCTTTTTGCAGGCGTATTTTCTTGATATTCGCGCCAAGCTTTTTACTAATCAACATAAGTATAGCATAGGAGATATTGCATTTTCAAACAATCTTGAACTATAATTCAATAGGACTTGGCGACGCAAACCAAAAATTTCCTTTCCTCTTTTTCGCCTTTCGGCGGAGGGGTCGGGGGAGGAGCCGAGCAAAGAAATGCAAGGAAATTTTTGGGGTTGCCCGCGCGAGTCCGCGAGCGCGGTCGAGGCGCGATCGGAGCGTACGCTTCAGTTCAGAGTTGGCACGCGCTCGGCGCGTGCGAAGTGGGTTCGCGCAAAGGTTAGAATGTCTGCACAAAACGATACTTCGCGTTCGGACAGAGCCGCGCCGCAAAGCGGCGCGGCAG
>CAYWWP010000005.1:38423-39661 GCA_964462415.1 uncultured Candidatus Saccharibacteria bacterium | reverse complement strand
CGCGCACGCCGATACTCGGCAAGATGAACGAGTTCTCCCATGACAGTCCTCCCGACTCGAGAAAGATTCTAGGGACAGCCTACTCTAGCTTGGCGTCCTTGCAAGTAGACTTAGAAGGAGCGTCCGTCGACTGGCATGCGGGTAAGCGACTCCATATCAATGTCATCTATGGTGCGTACATTTACTGCTACCGTAGGCTTTCCTTCATTATTGTGTGCACGTCCTATGGGTTCTACCCCACAGCGAGAGCAAAAGAGGTGCTGGATGCGTTCTGTGTTGAAGCGATACTCGGTAAGCACGTCCTCCCCACTCGTAAACGCAAATGACTCTGCAGGCACAAACGCAAGTAAGAGTCCCTTTACCTGACAATGCGAGCAGTTGCACTCAATTACTGGTGGCGCTAAATCAACACTCACGCTATAGCGCACACGCTTACAGTGGCAGCCTCCTTGGTATGTTTCAGTCATAGTAGACAGTGTAACGTATCATCGAATTCAATAGTTATAGCGGAAAGATACATCCACACGGAGTCGTGACATGCCCTATTATCGGACCATAGTCACGCACACCGTGACTGAACTTTCTGCTTCTGATATCGATGATCTCAATCGACTGCTTACGTACGTGGCGAGCAAGCCGCGCACGTTCACGCGTGAAGATCTCTCACACATCCTGGAGCACGCGGTGCTTGCAGCGGTGCAATATATAGATGGACCTCTGACGGAAATTCGTGCCATGGGACTCATGGCACCTATCAGGAGTCTCTCTGCATACCGCATGTACGTGCAAGATGTCGCAGTGTCGCCTCATCATCGGCGACAAGGACTGGGGCGTTCGGTCATGGAAGCACTGCTTTCCTACGCGCGCACTCATCACGCAGAGTCAGTAGATCTTACGAGTACCCCCGAACGTGAGCCAGCGCACGCGCTGTATCGCGATCTCGGATTTAAACTACGTGAGACTAACGTCTATCGGTTTATCATTGAGCACAACGAAGAATCCCCGGCATAACCTGCCGGGGATATTCTTCTCTATCTAGATACTAGCTATTTGGCCACTTCGAGAATACGCGATAGTGCAAGCGCATACGCAGCTTCGCGAAGCGTAATGTTTCGCTCGACAGCGAAATCTGCAACATCACGATACGCGTTGCGCATTACTTCACCCAGGCGCTCGGTCACCTGTTCGTGCGTCCAGTGCTCACCACTCTTATTCTGAAGCCACTCGAAATAGGACAC
>CAYWWP010000005.1:28429-38323 GCA_964462415.1 uncultured Candidatus Saccharibacteria bacterium | reverse complement strand
ATCGCAACCTCAAGCTTATCCATTGAGCGATGCTGATCCTTGAGCAGCTCTTCAAGCACGATAATCGCGCCATCAGCGGTCGCAGTATCACGTCCTTCGCTTCCTCCTTCTGAAATAGGCTTTCCGGTGATAACTGCTGGCGCTTCATGACCTACGATAGTCTCGTACTCGTTACGCATGATGGCCATGATTGCGGGCGTGGTGTACACATCAGGCGCCGGCACATCCACATCAGGTCCCAGGTGATCTGCAAACGCGCGCACATACGCACGTGCAAGTCGTTCAATCTCGGCTGATGATAATTTCTTTGGATCTACCGCCACACCACCCTTAGCGCCTCCAAACGGAATATCAACCACCGCGCACTTCACTGCCATCATGGCCGCAAGCGCTGACACTTCGTCTTCATCCGCTTCAGGATGGAATCGAATACCACCTTTGTATGGACCGCGCGCATTATTGAACTGCACGCGATAGGCTGGATACGTTGCCTCCTCGCCTGAATCCAGGGTGATAGTGAGCTCTGCTTTAAGCACTCGATCTGGCGTCTCAAGTCTTTTTCGTTGCTCTGATGAGAGCCCGAGAATATCTGCTGCGCGCTCTACGTGCTGTTTGAAATACTGAAATGCGGCCATGATTATGTGTGATTACCTTGTGCCGGTACAGCATACCTCGAGTACCTGCTCATATCTGGGGATAACGAAAGGGTCCGCCCGAAGGGCAGACCCTATGCCGTCACTCGTCCCCCAGCGATTCGCCTCGCTTTTTTGCAAGGATGCCAAAAGGCTGAGAATGCTGAGGAAGCGGCGGACGATCGCGACGATACGCAAACGGATCATCATCTTGCTCCGTCGGTGCACATATCGTCTTTGTGAACGATTCAGGCTCTTCAGCCATTGCAGTACTCCATCAAGGGTCTGCTCGGAGTTATACCGCACTCAGACTACTTTGCAACTGCTGCTGCCTCTTCAAACTTCACGGAAAGCAGCTTTGAAATTCCGTCGTTACCCATGGTTACTCCATAGAGAATGCCTGCCCGACTCATCGTCTCACGATTATGGGTTATCACAATTAACTGCGACTTTTGCGCTAGGTTTTCAATCATATCGCCATACCTGCGACTATTTGCTTCATCGAGTGCAGCGTCGGTCTCATCCAAAATAAGGAACGGTGGCGGATTCACCTGACTCATCGCAAAAATAAGTGCGATAGATGTAAGCGCACGCTCGCCTCCTGAGAGCTGCATGAGGGACTGTACGCGCTTCTTAGGAAGATGTACTGAAATCTCAATGCCTGGCTTACGATTCTTAGCACGAACCGGCTCAGCAAATTCGTCCATATCTTCATCGTCTTCACTTCCGGGCTCTGGAAACTCCTCAAGCACCAAGCGTGCACCACCTCCTCCAAACATAAGCGAGAAAAATTCTTCAAATGATGCGTTCACCTTAGCGAGTCCTTCCGCAAACGTCTTGGTAAGCTCCTCATCCAGGTCACCAATCAATTCACGCAACCCGTATGCTGACTTAGCCAAGTCTTCAAGTTCACGCGCAAGAAAGGCCTCCCGCTCCATTGCTTCCTTATATTCGTGGCGGACGTCTTCTCCTGAGCCACCCGCCTCCTCCACACGAATCTTGAGACGCTCCATCTGTCGCTTGCGGTCTTCCTGAACACGGCGCTCTTCCTGTGGCATAGCAGACAAGCGGTCATACGAGAGCGCTCGAGGACCGGCGAGTGCGAGCACTTCAGCACGATCGCGCTCAAGCTCTTCACGAAGAAACTCAAGCTCTCCCATCTTTCCTTCTGTACGTGCAATTTCTCCCTGCACGCGCGCCTTATCCTCTGCAAGTGTAAGGAGATGGCGATTCTGTTCGCGCCCCGTCTCCTCATGCGCCATAGTGGCTTCGCGCGCCTTAGCGAGTTGGCTACGCGCATGCTCAAGTCGAGCACCCAGCTCCTCTTCCTTATGCGCAAGCTGCGCACGCTCGTGCTCGAGACGCATCACCGTCTGCTCTTCCTCTGCCAAGTAATCATCAGCCGGAGTGGCGTACCGCTCAAAGAATGCCGATATAGCATTCTTAAGCGTCATGATTGCTGCGGTAAGCGCCTGCACGTCCCCTTCATGCGAGAGTTTATCCGCCTCTTCCTTGAGTGCAGAGATATCCTCGCGCGGAATCTTGGCGTATGGCTCTTGCATCACCGCTACCGTGCGACGCTTCGCTGATTCAAGCGCACCCTCTACGCGTCCTATATCACGCGAAAGCTGTGCACGCTCACTCGTGAGTCCGTCGAGTGCGCGCTCTGCTTGACGCACTGCTTCGCTCTTCTTGAGTCCTTCGCTGTCAGTTGTTGCGCGTTCCTCAAATGCTGCAAGTTCTGCAGACATCGTAGCTAGACGTTCTCGCAGCTCCACGAGTGTTGCCTCTGCACGCGCTTTCTCAGACTCAATATATGCTTCCTCAATCGCAAAGTATGTTTGACAGAGCGTACGTAGCTCTTCAGCAAGCTCTTCAGCTCGCTCGAGTTTCTCTACCTGCTTCTGCAGAAAACGGATATGCGGAGCAATCTCTCGACGAAGCGCTTCAACCTCACGTACATTGTCTTCAGTCTTCTCAAGTTTGCGCTCTGCTTCCTGTTTCTTGAACTCAAAAATCTTGAGTCCAAGTGCGTCCTCAAGCATAGCGCGACGCTCACGTGGTTGACTTGAGAGAATACGATCTGCCTCACCTTGAGAAATGATGTGGTGCCCGGTCTCGCCAATGTTTGCAGCAGCAAGCAGCTCCTGCACATCTCGCAGACGTACCTTGGATCCATTAATCGCGTACTCACTCGAGCCATCACGAAATACGGCTCGCTCAATGCTCACTTCGTCGTATTCAAACTTGGGGAAAATGCGCTTTCGGTTATCGAACACGATAGTCACTCCTGCACGGTTTGCGCGCGGTGACATATTTGAACCAGACCAGATAAGATCCTCGCTGCGCTTGCCGCGCATCGACTTCATCGATTGCTCGCCAAGCGCAAATCGAAACGCCTCAGCGACATTTGATTTGCCAGAGCCATTCGGGCCCACAATAGCGGTCGTCGCGCTCGAGAAGTCGAGCACGGTCTTCTTTGCGAAGGATTTGAATCCTGCAATTTCAAGCCGCTTTAGCATTACAAAAAGTATACCGTACCCAGACAGGCTGGGTACGGTATAGATGGGGTACTACATTCGACCTCGAACGCCTCGACGCGCACAGTCCGTACACGGCGTGATCCAGGAGGCAAAGCCCGTACACGACAGCGCTCGAGCGCGCTGCTGTGCCGTCATGGTCTCAGGGTTGCGAAAGAGAAAGCCGGCGCCACTGCACCGACGACAAACACCAGACATGCAGATCTCCTCATATATCTAAGGAGTACTCTGCCACTACCACCCAAAAGCATCAAGGCCTGCCTGTGCAGCTGACTGTTCTGCTTCCTGTTTACTCTTACCGGTGCCACGCGCCACTTCCTCAGTGCCAAGTAGCACCGCAACCGTGAAGTGCTTATCGTGATCAGGACCCTCCTCACCGACAGTCTTATAGGTTGGCGTGACACTCTTTTTCTCCTGCGCAGACTCCTGGAACTTACTCTTTGCGTCCTGCCATGCACGCTTACGCACGATTTCATCAATCTTTGGATAGAGGTGCGTTCTAAGGAATGCTTCAGCAGCCTCGTAGCCCTGATCAAGATAAAGTGCACCGAGCACTGCCTCAAATGCGTTGGCCAGAATAATCTGACGTGCGCGTCCAGTATCCTTTGACTCTCCCTTTGAGAGCAGGAGCATGTCGTTCATACCAAGCGCGTCAGCAGTATCCGCAAGCGAATAGGTATTCACGAGTGCAGCGCGATATGCGGTAAGGTCTCCCTCAGGCTTTGTTGGATATTTATGAAAAAGGAAATGCGTGGTCGCAAGCTCAAGCACGGCGTCTCCGAGAAATTCGAGGCGCTCATTATGATTCCCTGCCGTTCGGTGTTCGTTCAGGTAGGAACGGTGCGTCAGCGCTTCTTCTAGAAGCGCTAAGTTATCGAAGGTGAGGCCGAGCCTCGCTGCGTGTGCCGCAAAATCTGACATATCTATATTATACCAGATTATTAGACAATTGAAAATGCCCGCATGGTGCGGGCATGTTTCTTATCGCTTTGAAGACTTATCGAGGAGTTTCTGCACCGCCTCAGTCACAATCGGCAGCATGTCTTCGTAGAAATTAAGATCGAGAATGTCAGTGAGGCGGAACCAGCGCGCATCATCCAGACCTCCCTTCTTTTCAAGCGTTATGTCTTCGTACGCAGACTCCGCAAGGAAGTAGGTTACATGCTTGCGCGTCTTTCCCTTCTCTGGGTGCGATGCGATGTACTCATTCTCACCAATCTTTGCCTTAATTGAGACCGAGAGACCGAGTTCATCCTTGATGCCGTCTACCGTACCATCCTCCACACTCATACCTTCAGGAATCTTTCCCTTAGAGAGGGTCCAGTGCCCAAACACGTCATGCACAAGCGCAAGATAGTACTGACCATGATGCTCCGCGAACACAATAGCGCCTCCAAGCTGCTCAAGCGGCAAATCCTCGCGGCGCACCCGCTCTTTCTTGCCCACTTCATCCTTACCTGGCTCACCAAGCTCCTTGTATACCGCACCAAGTACGCCATTTACAAAGCGACCGGACGAATCTCCGCCAAACACTTTGGCGAGCTCAATGGCTTCGTTAATAGCTACTTTCGCTGGAACCTGTGAACGGTCAGCAAACAGCAGTTCATAGAGGCCAATACGCAATATATTGCGATCGACGGGTGCAATGCGCGCAAGTGGCCAATCGGGTGCTGCTTTTTCAATCACCAGATCAAGGTCGGGACGCTTTGCGAGCACACCTTGGAGAAGTCCTTCCATAAATGGAATATCAGTATCACCTCCGCCGAATTCTTCGACGTTGCGCGCCAGCATTGCTACCGCCTCCGTATCAGGAGCATGGGTAGTATCCCACTCAAAGAGTGTCTGCAGTACGACTGAGCGTGCGAGGTGCCTGTTTGCCATATGGAAAGAACGATATAGAAACGATAGCGCTAAAGAGAACGGCGCGCCAGGGGCGCGCCGTTCTATATGTGGAGAAGTGTTGCAGTGCGTTATACGCCGCCACCCATACCTGAGCGAGCCTTTGCCTTGCCCTTGGTCATGCGACCAATCACACCCTTAGCTGCCTTCTTGTCGACAACCTCTACGTGTACTGGCTCCTTTGCGCCCTGCGCATGATCCTCATGATCGTGCTCGTGCTCCTTGATGCGAGTCTCACGCTTCTTAGCCTCGGCCTTTACTTCCTTCTTAGGGACAATCTGCTTGCCGCGGTACATACCGGTGGTCTCATCAATGCGATGAGGAAGGCGAAGTGCACCGGACTCCTTGTCCTTCACAATCGCACCCTCAACAAGCGCATGATGGCTGCGGCGGTTCTTAGTATGGGAACTGGTGTGGCGCATTCGTACTGACATATGCTCCATACCCTACCATTTAGGCCCAAAAAAGCAACTAGGCCCTGCCTCAGCTCCCGAATCCCCATTCCCCAAATCTCTAGGAAAGATGTACGAATGTGCGACGATGCGCCGGGGAGAGCCCGTGCGCCCTAAGTGCCTCCTGGTGGGCCTTAGTGCCGTACCCTTTGTGCACCTCAAATCCGTACTGTGGGTAGTCTACTGCGAGCTGTACCATCAGTCGGTCTCGAGTCACCTTTGCTGCAAGCGCAGCGAGCATAATCACCGGGACCTTTCCGTCCCCGCCAATAATGGTCTCTTGCGCATATGCTGCGGGTGCATGAAGCGAACCATCGAGAAAGACCGTCCCTGTATGCGGCTCAGGTAAAAGTGCGGCGAGTCCCCGCGTAAGCGCGTCACGGACTGCATAGGCTATACCCTTCTCATCTATCATGCGCTCGCCTGATAGACAGACCTTTATATGGACATTACCCTTCTTTCCTTCTTCCTTAAGGATTTCGTAGAGAAGCTCTCGTTTCTTTTCTGAAAGCTTCTTTGAGTCATTGAGTCCAGGGAATACCGAGAGCACATCGTAGCCCTCTTCTACGCGCGCCACCCCTACCGCAACAGGACCGGCAAGCGGTCCACGCCCGGCCTCATCAATACCTACCAGATACGCCATTACACTCAAGCATAGCAAAAAGCCGCGACCCATTCTGGATCGCGGCTGCGCCTTAGCGCGTGCGAATAATGGCGAGGCACCCACAGACGCCCACGAGCGAGATGTAGAGCGAGCACCACATGTTGCGGGTGACAGCAAACGCATACATAGCAGCAAGCGTGCTCAGACAGCCAGTACGCAGTGCGTACCGATACCACACACAGCGTGCAAGCAGCGCATACTCTTGCTGTACCCGCTCACTGAAGAGCGGCATCTCCTCGTGGCTTCGGCGCCGCTTTTCCATGTGCATATGCCCGTGTTCTACGAGCTGCGCCAGAAACGCCGCCGAGCTAAAGCTCACGATAAGGAGCGACAGCGCGTATCCGAACGTAAGAGACGCCGGAATCGCATGCGCCGGTAACCGTTGGCGGAGCACCCAATCCCATAGCGGAAAAAACGCAAACGCTCCCACAAAGAGCGTCGTGAAATGCACCATGCGCGCACCTAAGGCAACGCGCTGATATTCGCTAGTCATTATTCCCCCATTACTAAAGAACGTACTTTTATATTATAGCACATTTTGGTGGTTCCTCAATCCACACCATGGATTTGGTATGCTGTAGAAATCGTATGGCTGACCGCTTCATCCACCTGCATACCCACAGCCACTACAGCTTCTTGCAGGCGCTTCCCCAAGTCTCCCATCTCGTCAAAACTGCTAAGAAACATGGCATGGATGCCATAGCGCTTACTGACGCTGGCAATATGCACGGTGCTGTTGAGCTGTATAAGGCATGTCAGAAGAACGACATGAAGGCCATCATCGGCGTGGATGCCTATCTCGCTCCTGGCTCGCGCTTCGATCGTGACCTTGCTGCTGAAAGTAAGCGCACACGCCTCGTGCTGCTTGCAGAAAATAATACGGGCTACACCAACCTCATGCGTTTAGTGACCAAAGCCTTCACCGAAGGCTACTTCGAGCGCCCGCGCATGGACCTTGAACTCCTGCGCATGCACAGCGAAGGCATCATTGCGCTCGTTCCTTCCTTTGCAGGACCAGTGGTGCGCGCACTGGCACTCGGTGACGAGGCAGGCGCTGCTGCCACTCTCGCAGAACTGCGAAGTATTTTCGGCGATCAGAACGTGTTTCTCGAAGTGACGCATCACCCGCGCGTCGAAGGTCACGAAAAGCGCATGCAGATGATTCGCACCTTAGCAGCCAAAGAAGGAGTGCCGCTTGTCGCACAACAGGACATCTACTACATCAATCCGGATGACCAGGAAGCAACGGAAGTTATGCGTCGTATCGCGCATGGCGAAAAAGGTCGCAACGAGGATGAGGACTTTTCATTTACTACCGAGACACAGATGCTTGAGTGGTTTAAAGATATCCCGGACGCCGTCTATCGTTCAGGAGAGATTGCCGACCGCTGCAATGTCACCATGTCGCTTGGCAGTTGGAACTTCCCTGCCGTTGATCGCGAGCCCGGGAAAACATACGAGGAGATGCTGCGCGAGCGCACCTATGCCGGTATTGCCCGCCGCGGACTTACTGAATCAGAGGAAGTGGTGAAGCGCATTGAGTATGAACTTGAGGTCATCAACGGCAAAGGCTTCGCCCCCTACTTCCTCGCGGTATCCGACCTCCTCACTCACGCGAAAGAAGTAGGTATTCTCGCGACTACGCGCGGTTCGGCAGCAGGTTCATTGGTGTCGTACCTAAACGGTATCACCACGGTAGACCCGCTTACCTACAAACTCCCCTTTGAGCGCTTCCTCAACCCAGAGCGCCCTAAGGCGCCAGATATCGACATGGACTTCGCCGATAACCGGCGCGACGAAATGATTCGCTACGCGAAAGAAAAGTATGGCGAAGACCACGTGGCACAGATTGGTACCTTCGGAACCATGATGGCACGTGCTGCGGTGCGTGACGTGGCGCGCGCACTCGGGCACGCCTACCGCACCGGCGACCGCATTGCAAAATTGATTCCGATGGGTAGTCAGGGTTTTCCGATGACTATCAGTCGTGCACTTGATCTGGAGCCTGAACTCAAACAACTCTATGACGAAGACGACGAGTCACGCGAGATTATTGATCTTGCTCGCCGGATTGAGGGCTCGGCACGACACACTGGCGTGCACGCTGCAGGCGTGGTGATTGCACCGACACCGCTTACAGAGTGGACACCGCTTCAGATCGACCCTAAGACCGGCAAGTTGATCACGCAGTACGACATGCATGCCGTTGAAGACGCCGGCCTGCTTAAGTTCGACTTCCTGGGTATTAAGAATCTCGCGATTATTGCTGACGCGGTTGCACGCATTAAGGAGGGTCGAGGTATCCATATCGATATTGAGAACATTCCGCTTGATGACGAAGCGACCTTCGCCATGCTCGCGCGCGGTGACACCGAAGGCACGTTCCAGCTAAACGGCTCGGGTATGACGCGCTACCTCAAGGAACTGCGTCCTACTACCATTCACGACATCAACGCTATGGTGGCGCTCTACCGCCCTGGCCCTATGGAAGCAATTCCTCAGTACATTGAGCGCAAGCGTAACCCACGCCTCATCAGTTATCTCGATGAACGCATGAAGGATTACCTGGATGCCTCCTACGGACTCCTGGTGTATCAGGACGACGTGCTCCTCACAGCTATTACGCTTGGCGGCTACTCCTGGCTTGAAGCAGATACCCTGCGCAAGGCTATGGGTAAGAAGATTCCTGAGGAAATGGAAATTCAGAAGGAAAAACTCCTCAAGGGATTCATCGAATACGGCAAGCTCTCGCCCGCAAAGGCAGACCAGATCTGGAAACTCATTGAGCCGTTCGCAGCGTACGGATTTAACAAAGCGCATGCTGCCTGTTACGGAAAGGTGGCCTATCAGACGAGCTACCTTAAGGCTAACTACACCGTGGAGTACATGGCAGCACTGCTTACTGCTGACGCCGGCGATACGGAATCTATTGCTATTCTTGTGGCTGAGTGTGAGCGCCTCAAGATTCCGGTGCTTCCCCCAGATATTAACGAAAGCGGTACCGTATTCACCGTCGTAGGCGAGGAGCGCGACCGTATTCGCTTCGGACTCACCTCGGTCAAAAACTTTGGCGAAGGTATCGCGGAAACGATTCTCAAAGAGCGCACTGAGCGTGGACCATTTAGCTCACTTTCAGATTTCCTTGCACGCGTCGGCAGCAAGTCACTCAACCGCAAGTCGCTTGAGAGCTTGATTAAGTGTGGTGCGCTCGATATTTTTGGCGGACGCGCGCACCTGCTCGCACATATCGAGACACTGCTCACCTTCCATCGCGACGCAACCACAGAAGCACCTCAAGATTCCCTCTTTGCGTCGCTCATTACTGCCGCACCAATACTTACGCTCCCGCCAGAGACCCACGAGACCACCCTCATAGATAAGCTCACCTGGGAAAAGGAGCTCTTGGGTATCTACGTCTCTGGACACCCGCTCGATAGCTACGCAGAGAAGACCGCGAAGGCCGGTATCAGTGTAGAAAAAATTAAGAATGACCCGAAGTCAGGCATGACCGTGATTATGCCGCTCCTGGTGCTTGAAGCACGCATCATTCTTACTAAGAAGGGCGACAAGATGGCATTCGTAAAATTTGAGGATAAGTCAGGAAGCATAGAAGGTGTCGCATTCCCGAAACTTTTCAAAGATCATGCGCAGACACTTACCGCAGGCACCTGTGTACTCGTAAAGGCAACGGTCTCGACACGCAATGG
>CAYWWP010000005.1:2777-28329 GCA_964462415.1 uncultured Candidatus Saccharibacteria bacterium | reverse complement strand
CGGCTCCCCTCGGGGAGCCGTTTTGTGCTATCGTAGCCCTATGGCATCCCTAGAAGAAAAGCGACACACCCTAGCTCACCTGCTTGCGGCAGCAGTACTTGAGCGCTACCCACACGCCCGCCCTACTATTGGCCCGGCTATTGATACTGGTTTTTACTACGATTTTGACTTCACGGGAGGCGACGCTCCAGGCGAGAGTGACCTTGCCGCTCTTGAGGACGCTATGCGCGAAATGCTCGCGAGCTGGGAGCACATGCACGGCACCGAGGTCACGGAGACCGATGCTCGTGCCCGCTTTAGTACCAACCCCTACAAACTCGAACTTATCGACGGCATCGTAGCTGCTGGTGAGCCTATCACCCTCTACACTGCAGGTGCGTTTACTGACCTGTGTCGCGGTGGCCACAGCGAAGAGCCAGCGCGCGATATCGTTGCGGACTCATTTACCCTTGAGCGTATTGCCGGCGCCTACTGGCGCGGCGACGAGAAGAACCAGATGCTCACCCGCATCGTAGGCCTTGCCTTTGATACTAAGGAGGAGCTTGAGACGTACCTCACCCAGCGCGAGGAAGCGCGCAAGCGTGATCACCGTAAGCTTGGCAAGGAGCTTGATCTCTTTGCGTTCTCAGACCTTGTAGGTTCAGGTATGCCGCTCTTCACTCCGCGCGGTACCACTGTGCGCTCAGAGATAATCAACTACTCGCGTGAACTCAATGCGGAGCTTGGTTTTGGTGAAGTGCACACTCCAAACGCAAACAAGGCAGAACTGTTCAAGATTTCTGGCCACTACGATCAGTACAAGGAAGACATGCTGAGCGTGAGTTCTCAGTATGTAAGCGATGAAATGTTCCTGAAGCCTATGAACTGCCCGCAGCATACGCAGATCTACGCATCTCAGATGCGCTCATACCGAGACCTCCCTATCCGCTACGCAGACTTTGCAGTGCTGTACCGCGACGAGCGCCCTGGCGAACTTTCTGGACTTACTCGCCTACGTTCCTTCTCTCAGGACGATGGTCATATCTTCTGCCGTGAAGATCAGATTGAGGATGAAATATCAAATATCCTCGCCGCAATTAAGCGCGCACTCACGACATACAACATCGGGTACCGCATGCGTCTCTCTCTGCGCGACCCTAATAATAAGGAGAAGTACATTGGTGAAGACGCGGTATGGAATGGTGCTGAAGCAACTATGCGCCGTCTACTCGAGGAAAAGGAAATCGACTTCTTCGCTGCTGAAGGTGAAGCTGCCTTCTACGGCCCAAAGATCGACATCATGGCCATTGATGCGCTCGGTCGTGAGTGGCAAATTTCAACAATCCAACTCGACTTCATTCAGCCTGCTCGCTTTGCGCTTGAGTATGTTGCAGAGGACGGCACTAAGAAGACGCCCGTGATGATTCACCGCGCACTTATCGGCTCTCCGGATCGTTTCCTCGGCATTTTGATTGAGCACTATGCGGGCGCGTTCCCGACCTGGCTTGCCCCACTGCAGGTGCGCATCCTCCCAATTTCTGAAAAGCACGCAGACTATGCACACACGGTAGAGGCAGCACTGCGCGCAGCGCGTGTGCGTGTTGATGTAGACGACGCGAACGAATCACTCGGCAAGAAGATTCGCTCAAGCAAGACGGAAAAAATTCCGTATGTGCTTGTTGTCGGCGACGCTGAAGTGGCGGCAGGTACTGTGTCTGTCGAGAGTCGTGATCACGGCAAGCAAGAGCCTGAGACGATTGCATCCTTTGCAGAGCGCATCCAGACAGAGATTAAAGATCGCGCGTAGTCGCACGTGTAGAGGTAATGAGAAACGCCGCTCCAGAGATGGAGCGGCGTTTGCGCTATCGGTACGAGTACGGGTTCGCGAGCTGCGCCAGCACATGGTAGACGGTGTTCATGGCGTCGTCCATCCAACCTGGCCCATACTCAATGACGGCATATGCCGCCAAGAGTGCAAGGCCAGCAATACCAGCCGCGAACAGGACACTTCGCCCCCGAGCACGGGAACGCTCATGCGACAATGTGGTCATTGGTCTCCTCCCTAGAGACAGATGCAAGGTGCAGTCCTTGTCTGGAACCTAGACTACTCCTCTTATGCAAAAAGAAAAGCGCTCGCGGTGCGCGAGCGCTTTTCTCTCGTTAAAGCTCCTTAGCCGTTTACTACCGCTAGTGCGCGTGTAAGCGCGAGCTTCACGCCCGTTACTCCCGTTGAATAACTTCCATCAACCGCAGTCGTAAGCGAGGTTACCAAGCGTTCAAGGAATGACGGATGGCAGTGAGACGTAATTGCCTTAATGTCTGGATGACACACCGAACCATCTACCTGTGCACGGTATGCGTCATCGAGCGCGCACACTGCATGCGTGAGGAACTCTTCAGAATCTCCACCCTGGCGCGTGATGCCACGGATAGTACCGAACACTGCCTCACGATCGCCAGCAATGAGTGCGGCGAGGAAGTCGCGCACATCGTGCGACACCGCAACAGGCGTGTGTGCAACGGAGGCCTGTACCGGAGCTGGCTCGTGATGTACGGCGCTTGGTGCGTGTACTTCTTCAGCATGAGCCACAGGAGCTGCTGCACTATGCGCATGCACATCGGTGTGCGCGAAGTTTGCAGGCAGATCGTGTGCTGATGCCTCAGGGTGCGCCGCTGCCTCGCGTGCGAGTCCCTTTACAATGTCATCGATACTGAGCGCGCCGGTTGATCCAAACGCGCGGAATCCATCCTTAGCAAGCGTCGGCTTTGGTGGCTCCACTGGCGCGTGATGTCCATGCGCATCATGTCCCCCATGACTACCGTGCGCGGCATGCGCATCATGTCCATGGGCTGCCGGAGCAGCGTGACTCTCTGCCACTTGCGCGCTGTGTGCACTATGCGCTACCGCATGTGTATCTGTATGCGCAGTTGTATTAAGTGCTTCTTTTACCTTTGATCCGAAGGTACCTGCACGCTGGAAAGCAAATGGAAGCGCGGTAAAGAATACGAGATACGCTGCAGCAAGACTCCATAGGATAAGCATGATCCAGTAGAGCGCGGTACCCCATGGTCCAAGCTCAAGACCGGTGTACGGGATCTGTGAGAGATACACGAATGCGAGGTCCTGCTCACCTGGATTCTTGAGTGATGAGAAGAGGATGCGTGGGCCGCCGCCACCACCTCCGCCGCCACAGCCACTCGTACAACCACCTCCGCCACCAATTACCGTAACTTTTGCAGTACAGGTAAGCGTAGTGTTGCTCGTTGTGGTAAAGGTTCCGGTGTACGTGTGTTCACCAACACCGTTAACGGTCACACTCTTTGAGCCTGATGGTGAAGTGGTTGTACCGACATCCTGATCGATAAACACACTCACGATATTCGTACCACCCCAGGTAAGTGTTGTTGAACCGCCATTTTGTACACTTGTAGGATCTGCGGTGAGTGTACATGCAGGACCACCGCCGCCACCTCCCGTTGTTACAGTTACAGGTGCTGCACACGTTATGGTCTGTCCGTTGGTACCCACTACCGTCATGGTGTAGGTAGTGTTGTCATTAACTGTTACTGACTTAGTCCCGCCTGCAAGTGGAGACGCAGCACCTACCCCCTGATCAATTGCTGCTGATGCAGCATTCGTAGTGGTCCACGTGAGGTCAACAGAAGCCCCACGAGCGACGCTCGATGCAGATGCTGCAAGAGTACACGCAGGACCATTACCCCCTCCACCTGTAGTTACCGTGACTGGCGCAGAACACGTGACGGTCTGTCCGTTGGTACCGAGAGCTGTAAGTGTGTAGGTTGTGTCACTATTCACTACCGCAGAGCGACTACCTGTAGCAATAGGGGTCGCGTTTCCCACTCCATTATTGATAGATCCTGAGGTTACGTTCTGCGTAGTCCACGTAAGCGTAACGGGAGTACCAGGCGCAACACGTGAAGCTGATGCAGTGAGCGTACACGCAGGCACATTTGGATTAATGGTAGTTACCGTAATCGGTGCAGAACAATTCACTGTCTGACCATCCGAACTTACACCAGTAAAGGTATAGGTGGTATTTGCATTGACCACTACTGACTTACTTCCACCTGAAAGTGGAGACACTGCACCTATACCATTGTTAATCGATCCAGATGCAAGGTTCTGTGAGGTCCAGGTAAGCTGCACGGATGAACCTGGCGCCACAGATGATGCAGATGCGGTAAGCGTACACGCAGGTACCGTGGTATGTGTAATTGGCGGCACTACTACCGGAGGAAGGATAACCGTAGGAGTGGTTACGGGAAGCGTAGTAACAGGAGGCGTGGTAAGCGTACAACAAGGCTGCGTAGTAACGTTTGTCGCTCCCGCGGTGTCTTGCGTAGCAGCAACCACAGTCACACCCGAAACGGTAGTGACTCCACTTGCATCCGTTGTCGCAGGGCTGGTGCCTGCACCATCATTCTGCTGCTGAGCAGTAACCTCTACGGTTGAAACAGTAGTGGCAGTGTTTGCAGGAGACGTTGCAGTCTGCCCTGAACCAGAACCAGTGCTCTGGTTTGAACCCTGCACGGTCACTGGGTCCACGGTGTTTCCAGCCGTATTTCCTGCAGTAACTGACGCAGTAACTGCAGACACGACAGAGCTTACTGAAGCAATAACCCCTGAGGTAATTGCAGAAGAAAGAGAAGAAGCAGCAGTGCCGCCGGCAGTCACCGTCACCGAACTCACCATCACCTGCGCTTCAGCTGCACGAGGAGTCGTGTAGCCAAATGCAAACGCTGAAAGCGCTCCTGCAAGAAATACCGCAAGAACGACAAGCAGGCCGATCTGGATCGGACGAGCAGTAGAGGCACGATGAGTTGAATGCTTGGTCATGATGGTGACAGTAACGTTGGTAATGAATCAATAAAGTGGTGATGCTGCCCTTCTCTAAGGGCGTACAAAAAAGGAAGAAGAGGATGGGTGGCGGATGCTCGCAGGCGAGCATCCGCCACAGCCGATCACCGCTCTGGAGCGAGTTCTTGAACCCACTCGTAGCGCGATACGAAGGCCTTGGAGGGCACTTCCGGCATACGCACCTCACGGTAACTCAGGAACGCGACCCGCTTTCCCCAGTAGTGTTGCCTGCCAATAAGCGAGGCACGCGACTGGGTCCTGTCGGGCTTCACCACACAGAATGCAACGTAGTCCAGTGACGTGAGCATGTAGGCCGGAAGGCGCAGACGATGCACCCCTTCCTGTCCCACGTAGCTCACGCGGATATCACGCTGAACACTCAGACGCATATCCTGTGCGGGGCCGCGGAAGTCACAGCCACGTCGCGGGCACTCATCAAGCAGCACGTTTGACCATTCGGTCTCCCCTGCTTTCAGGATAGCGGTGCAGGTAGACTCCGGAAGCCGTTCAGGGCCCAGAAGTCCAATATGCACCTCATCCCCTTCCTTGAGGTAGTACTCGATGATGACGCAGTCCGGTGGTTTGACCGGCTCGCCCATCGGGTTCGTGCAGTCGCCCGCAAGGACGGTCCGGCCAGTGACCGGATTCTTCCAAGCGAACTCCTGAGGTTTGAGTTTCCGCGAGAGGCAGTTCCAGATGAAAAGGCCCGAGCCCTTCTTAAGGCATGCCATCCAGTATTCGTCCGGAGGTACATCCTTAACGAGAGTATCGAGATACCCGGGCACCTGACTCACCTGCGTGAGCCCTGCGTCCGGGTCAGCCTTCTGAAACCCCATCAAGTAGTCGCTGACCGAAGCGCAGCTGTACTTGTTGGGCAGGCACTTGGCGCTCACCGGAGTGATGCCGTGCGGATCCCGTGCCAAGACTGCGCGCATTGCCTGCGCGAGTTCCTTGGGCGAACGGTAGCCGACCCCGAAGGGTTCGCCTACCGAGGCGTACGCCGCTCCGTTCCCGAAGGCAAGGAGCAGCGCCATGAGTAGGGTGATGATGTTTCGCATCACTTCTTCTCCCTGTTGCGCCGCCCCAGGATGGGGCGGACAGATTGAAAGATCAACGGGTCTCTCTGCAATTGCAGCGACCTATCCGCACACGAGGATTAGCTCGCGTTCGGATAGCTCTCCACAAAATGCGCAGTCACAATGAATCGATCAGTTGGTTTACCGAACGAGTCACAGGTAGCGAGCGTGAGCACCTTACCGGTTACCGTAAGCGGAATAGCGTCGCTCCCCGCGTCAGCCTGACGTACGTTATCTACCTCGTAGACGTACGTGTAGTCCGTACCTGACACAAGAATGCGATCACCATGCGTAAGCTTCTGGATGTTATTGAACGCCTTAAAGGACTGGTTATGTACGACCGGCAGATAGCTTGAGTGACCAAAGATGATCACATTGCCATCCCCACCCACCTTAGCTGACGTTGGATAACGCACCGCGCCAGTCAAAAGCGCTTCATCAAGCTTCTCCACATTAGTGGTGTCCGGGTTTGAAACCGTCACACTCAGGTTGATAGCAGGAATGGTTACCTTGGTCGGTAGCTCCGTTTCCACAGGAGTTGCTGTCGCCAGTACCGCTGCTGCAGGAGTCTTAGCAACCTCTACACGAGTCTCGGGAAGCAAGTCGAGCGCTGCAAGCGTATACACCGAGAGCGCGAACACCGTGAGTGTCGCAAATGTGTATCCGATTTTGTGACTCCAGACGCGAGAAATCCCGCGAATAAGCCCTGCTGTGGCGGTTACGAGTGCCATATCGTCCTATACATATTTACACTATTCATGGTGTTTTGTCAAGTCGAACCCTACGTCCCCGATAGAGCGCGATTTGACAAAAAATATACATTGTGGTACATACTGTATATATGGAAATCACGACGTTTAGCACCAATTCCACCTCTGGCACCCGCCGCATAGCTGTTAATGCGCTTGCTGTGGTTGGCTTCATTGTGCTCATTGTGCTTGGTATGGCTCTCGCCATCTACGCCGCAACGTTCGTCCCTAAGGCAGCAAATCGCCTTGGCGCGGCTGCAGTCTACCTCTCACATGTGTTTGTTCCGGTGAAGACGCCGGCAGATCTCGAAGTTGTTCCCTTTGAGGATGCTCCAGGAGCAGGCATCGCAACCACAACCGCGACCAGCACAGCGCCTGTTGCAACCACAAGCTCAACTGGCACAGCAACCACACCAAGTCGTGGCGCAGAGGATTACCACGTCTACCCTATTGGCGGCACCACCACCGGCACCAAGCCATACACAGGTCCTCTTACCGGCTTTTCGGATCTTACGGTCACGAACGTAGTCCTTGGATATCTCACCTCAGCTGACACCGCTTCATTCGTAGCCTCGTCTACCATTCCAAGCGGCATGCGCGGCGCAGTGAAGTTCACCATCGTAAACGTCGGCACTAACACGACCGGTGCATATGACTTCGAGGCGGTACTTCCTGCAACAAGCACGGGCTACCACTTCTTCTCGGGCAAGCAGAAGGCACTCCTTCCTGGCGAGCGCGAAGACTTCGTACTTGGCTACGACAGCGCACGCACCGGCACCATCACTATAACGGTGGACAGTGATAATACGATTAAGGAGGTAAACGAGGGTAACAATTCTGCAGCTATCAATGCTCCAGTAAAGTAACCAGCACGCTCTTCGTATACGCAAAACGCCCCGACCATATGGTCGGGGCGTTTTGCGTATATCCTCTTACCTAGACATCAAGATTAGCGAGCTTCGCGTTTGACTGAATGAAGGACTTGCGGCTTGGTACATCCGTACCCATGAGCACATCAAAGATGCGGTCTGCCTCAGCAGCATCGTCTACAGTTACGCGCTTGAGCACACGACGCGCTGGATCCATAGTAGTCTCCCATAGCTCAGACGCATTCATTTCGCCGAGACCCTTGTAGCGCTGGATAGATACTTTTGCAGTCTTCTTAGTGCTTACCTCCTCAGCCTCTTCTTCCTCAGTGTCCTCACTTACCTCATCCTCAGTTGGGATAGCGAGATCAGCATCTGTACCGAGAATTTTGAATTTCTCCTCGTCTGAGTATGCGTAGAACACTTCCTTGCCCCGCTTAATCTTGTAGAGCGGTGGCTGTGCAATGTAGATGAACCCGCCATCAATCACCGGACGGAAATGACGGTAGAAGAGCGTAAGCAAGAGCGTACGAATATGCGCACCGTCAACGTCAGCATCGGTTGCGATGATGATCTTGTGATACCGCAGCTTACTAATATCAAAGATGTCACCAATAGCAGTACCAAGAGCAATCACGAGATTCTTGATCTGCTCAGACGCAAGCATCTTATCAAGACGTGCGCGCTCAATGTTAAGGATCTTACCGCGAAGCGGCAGTATTGCCTGCGTGCGACGATCACGACCCATCTTGGACGAGCCACCTGCCGAGTCTCCCTCTACCACAAACAGCTCTGATTCTTCTGCGCTCTTGCTCTGGCAGTCAGCGAGCTTACCTGGAAGCGTCATGCCCTCAAGCGCACCCTTACGGAGCACTGAGTCCTTGGCTGCCTTAGCGGCCTTACGAGCCTTAAGCGCGAGCAATACCTTGTTCGCGATTGCCTTAGCGTCGTCTGGGTTCTCCTCAAGGAACATCGCAAATGCGCTGCCAAATATAGTGGCAGTAGCTCCCTGTGCTTCTACGGAACCGAGCTTACCCTTGGTCTGACCCTCAAACTGAATCTCAGGCATCTTGATAGAGACCACCGCGGTAATGCCTTCAAGTACGTCGTCACCAGTGAAGTTCTCATCACTCTCCTTGAGAATGCCAGCTGTGCGCGCGTATGCATTTACCGTGCGTGTGAGCGCCGTCTTGAATCCAGTCACGTGGGTACCGTGCTCAGGGTTATAGATATTGTTCGCGAACGCCATCAAGCGTGGCGTAAGATCATCCACATACTGAAGTGCAACTTCAACAGCAACGTCGCCCTCAGCCGCATCTACATAGAAGACATTCTTGTGCACCTTGGTCTGGTGCTTGTTGTAAAAGCCGATGAGTGAGCGCAACCCTCCTTCGAAGTAGAAGGACATGCTTGGCACATCAAGTCCAAGCGGACGCAGGTAGTATTCAGCGTCAACATCAATACCTTCCGCAGCACGTGCATCAATCACCGTAATGCGTGTACCCTTTACGAGGTATGCCTGCTGACGCAAGTGACCTACAATCTTGTCCCAGTTCCAGTTGATACCATCTTTGAAGATAGTGACGTCTGGCTTAAAACGCACAATTGAGCCATGACGATCGGTCTTACCAATCTGCTTTACTTTTGCCTGAGCAACACCAATCTTGTACTCCTGCATGTGAATACCCCCGTCCTTATGCACGATAACTTTCGTGTGATCAGAAAGAGCATTCACCACAGACGCACCCACACCATGGAGACCGCCTGACACTTTGTATCCTGAACCCTCACCACCGAACTTACCTCCGGCATGGAGTGTCGTCATGATGGTCTCAAGTGCTGAGACCTTAGTCTTTGGGTGAATACCTACTGGAATACCGCGACCGTTGTCTACGACACGAATGTATCCATCTGGAAGCAGCGCGACTTCAATATCGTCCGCAAATCCACCCATCGCCTCGTCGCGTGAGTTATCGAAGATTTCCCAAATAAGGTGATGGAGACCATCGGGACCAGTGGTGCCAATGTACATACCCGGACGCTTGCGCACCGGCTCAAGACCCTCAAGTACCGTAATGGAGGAGGCGTCGTAATCGCTACCTTTTGCCTTCTTCTCCTTGTCGTCTCCCTTTGCCATATGCTCCCAGTATACCATGACGGCCTCCGGAGGAAGTCTCCGGAGGCCGCCTTGAAGCTAGGTATTTTGGACGGTAGCCTGCCCCTATCGGACCTCAAACCCAGGATGCGCCAGAAGTGCTGCCGTCACCTGCGCCATGGCAGGATCAAGGTCGGCATCAGTAAGTGTGCGTTCCATTGACTCAAATACGAGCCTAAAGGCATACGACACCCGACCCTCTTTCTCAAATCGATCAAACAGGTCAGCGCGCACCAGGAGTGGTCCAGCACTCGCAAGGACAATGCCGTGCACCTGAGCCTCATCGGTACCTGCTGGAGTCCAGACCGCCACATCCCGAAGCGCAGCCGGATAGATACTAAACGGCACAAAGCTTCCAAAGGGAGCCAAGTGCGGAGCTCTAAACCCAAGTCGTGCAAGATCGACGGATGCAAGCGAGAGCTCCGCTGCCATTCCATCTTCTGCGTAGTGCGCAGCAACATCCACTCCGAGCACGTCAGTTGCGAGCATAGTTGCTGTAGCGCGGACGAGTTCCGCGGCACGCGACTTCTTTCCCGTAAGTACACGGACTCCGATGGACAGTGCTAGGTGTTCTCCACCACTCGTGAACACTGAACCAATTTCAAACAGCTTCACTTCTTGCACGGGACCCAGTGTGCGTGGCGCATGCTGCTCAGCTCGCGCAAGCGCATCTTCCATATTAGGAATGAGCGTACGACGCAACCATGGCCTGTCAGCTTGCAGAGGATTAGCGAGCTTGATATCCCCCGTCATTGCAAAACTCTGAGTTGAGAGTTCCGTGAATCCTTCTCGTAGTAGTACATCCTTTATGGCTTCAATGCCGTAGTACCGTGATTGGTCACCGGGCACTACAGACAATGGAAGGGGTGTTGCAGGTACACGGTCGTAACCAATGGTACGACCAATTTCTTCAATGACGTCTTCAGGAATGCTCAGATCGCGACGTTCAAATGATGGCGTCACCACGAACACGCCCTCTGATTCAATAAAGGTGGTGCCAAGTCGTGTGAGTGCCGCAGCCACTTCATCGCTCTCAATAGCAAAGCCAAGCACGCTCTGAATCTTCTCGAGCGTAACCGCAATAGGTGCGAGGCGCTCCGTGAGCGTGTCAGATGTGTTGTCCACCACACCCACAACCGTACCGCCCGCAATGTCCGCTATAAGAGCAAGGACATCACGCATACCATATGCAGCAAGCTGTGGTGAAAGTGAGTTTTGGAACCGCTGCGAGGCGTCGGTCCACAGTTTTAGTTCTTGCGCAGCTTTACGTATGCGCGGACCCGCAAAATTCGCAGCTTCAATCAGCACGGTGGTGGTAGTCGCATCAACCTCGGCATGTGTTCCGCCCTTCACTCCAGCAACGCCAAGTGGCGCGTGGGTATACGCATCAGTAATAAGGAGTATTCCCTGTGGAAGCGAAACGTCTGTGCCGCCAAGCAGCGTGATGTGTTCTCCGGCTTCACTTTCTCGCACACGGATACCGTAGCTTCCCTCAGGTGAAGCGAGCTTCCTCGCATCAAACGCGTGGAGTGGCTGACCGAGATTAAGCATCACATAGTTAGTCGCGTCCACCACATTATTGATAGAGCGCTGCCCTACTGACTCAAGCGTGCTACGGAGCCATGCAGGTGATGGTCCTACAGTAACTCCCTCTACGAGGGCTCCCATGTAGCGCGGACAGGCTGTCGCATCATCTACCTCCACAAAGAGCTTTTGTGTCGTGTGCCACGCAGGAAGCGGTGTGCGTAGCGGATCTTCTACAAGCTCCCTATCAAGCGCAGCACCAACCTCAAGCGCCACACCACGATGGGATAAGCCATATGGCGCACGGTCAGCGAGCACCTTTACGTCGAGCATGTCTCCCTCCTGCTCTTCAATCTCAAACGCGTGGAAGGTAAGCGCATCGGCCACTTCCCTAGGTGACGGAAGCTGTTCAGCAAAATATTTTTGAAGCCATGCGTACGATACCTTCATAGTCTTAGATGGTGGGTTCGCTAAATCCGTGAGTAAAACGAATGTCGCCATTATGGAAATAGCGAACGTCCGGAATACTGTGCTTCACCATTACCACGCGCTCAATGCCGTGTCCGAATGCAAACCCTTGATACTTCTGCGGATCAAGTCCCGCGTTACGAAGCACCTCCGGATGGACCATGCCACCACCCATCACCTCAAGCCATCTGCCTTCTTTGCCTGGCGCTTCATACCACACATCTATCTCCACAGACGGCTCGGTAAACGGAAAGAATGAGGGTCGGAAACGTACCTGTGCTTCGTCGCCCAAGTACTCCTTGAAGAATTGCTCAAGTGTTCCCTTTAGGTGTGCAAGAGATACACCTTCACCTACCACTAACCCTTCGTTTTGATAAAACTGAGCCTCATGTGTACCGTCAGTAGCTTCATTACGAAACACCTTGCCCGGTGCAATGATGCGGTACGGCGGTTCAATGCCCCTTGCCAGCATCTCTTCTATGTAGCGAATCTGCACCGGCGAGGTATGGGTGCGCGGCACTCGACGTGGCTGCTCATCGGTCCAGAACGTATCCTGCATATCGCGTGCCGGATGCTCTGGCGGAATCATGAGTGCCGTGAAGTTGTGCCACTCATCTTCAAGTTCAGGCCCTGAGGCAACCGAGAAGCCCATGCGGCCGAAAATATCCGCTATTTCACGGGTTGCCTCGGTAATAGGATGGATGCGGCCTTCTGCCATAGTTGTACCCCGAGTATACAGCGAAAAGATAGAAAAAGCAGGCCTTTTTTGATAGGCTTTTATAAAAGACACTCCATGCAGGCGGAATTTATTGCGTATCCATTTCTCTTCATCGCCCTCTACTTTGAGGTGTTTTTGATGCTCACGTTTATCTCAAGCCAAGGTCGCGCAAGCCGTGCTCGAGCGGTGTCGACCCGTAGCCCCAAGGTAGCCATTATTGTGCCTTGCTGGAATGAAGAGACTACGGTAGCAGGCACCGTACGCTCCCTCCTCGCTCTTGAGTACCCTGCTGACAAGCTACAGATAATCTTGGTCGATGACGGCTCTACCGACGGCACAGCAGAGGCAATGGCTGTCTTTGAACACGAGCCTCGGGTCACTATCTTGAGAAAGGAAAATGGCGGCAAGCACACTGCAATCAATGCAGGCCTTGAACTTGCACATGACGCCGAGATTATTGGATGTCTGGATGCCGACTCGTTTGTAGATCCAATGGCACTACGCGAGATGATTGCGTACTTCGATGACCCTAAGGTATCAGCAGTCACTCCTGCAATGTCGGTGTATAACCCAAAGACCATACTGGAGCGCATGCAAAATGCCGAATACATTTTTGGTATTGGGTGGCGCCATGCGCTCGCGCTTGTGAACGGTATTTTTGTGACCCCAGGGCCATTCTCTATGTACCGTAAGAGCGTCATAGATGAACTCGGCGGATTCCGGCACGCCCACCAGGCAGAAGACATGGAAATGGCGCTGCGCATGCAACGCCATGGCTGGCACATAGAAAACGCACCTAAGGCGCGCGTATACACCAAGGTACCAAAGACTGTTTTCAAGCTCATCAAGCAGCGCACGCGATGGACCACAGGTTTCCTGCGCAATGTGCTTCTTGATTACCGGGACCTTGTGGGTAACCCGCGCCACAAAGTACTGGGACTTATGGTATTGCCATTTGGATTCCTCGCCGTCTCTGGAGGGATTATTCTCTTCCTTCTTGCTATGTATATGCTGGCCAATCAGACGGTGCGCACGATTGCTACTGTGAACGGTGTTCCACTCTCGTACATTCTTACGCCGCACTTCTCTTTGGGCTGGTTCTATATACCCGTTACCTTCCTCGTGCTCCTTGGCTCCGTCGCCACCATCTTCTCTATTACATTCATGGTTATGGGCAAGAAGATTTCAGAGACACCAGGCAACCTCCTACCAGACCTTATCGCCTACTCCCTCTTCTATGGATTCGTTGCACCGTGGTGGCTCTTGCGCTCTGTCACGGATCTTATTTTGAACCAGAAACGCGCCTGGCGTTAATACAGGTGTTCGGGCTAGCATTTTCAGCCTTCCGCTTGTATCGTCTGTATATATGTCACTGGCTCTGCGAAATGCGCTTATCGCGCTTGCGGTTACTATCGTCATTATCGGAACGGTTATCTACGCCGTAAATTACCTCGACCACAAGCGTGTGGAAGAGCTTTCTTCTATTCAGAATCAGCTTGCTACCGACACGCTCTCTGTCGAGACACAGTTTGCTCTCCTGGAAGAAGCACCATGTGAAGACCTAACCGAAGGCAACACGCTTTCTGCAACGCTCGCAGACCTGGGTGCTCGCCTTGCCTTTGCAGAAGAGCGCTTGAATCCAAACGACCCGCAAGTGCTCGAACTTAAGAAGCAGTACACACTTCTTCAGATTCGTGACTACCTACTTATGAAGCGTCTTGCACGTGCATGCCACGCAGAGTCCCCTGTAGCGCTCTACTTCTACTCAAATGAGGCCGGTAGCTGTGCAGACTGCGATCGTGCAAGCTATGCGCTCTCGTATCTCCATCAGACGTACCCTAATCTCCGCGTATACTCTTTTGATTACAACCTTGATCTCGGTGCACTTAAGACCTTGATTGCTGTTGAGAAGATTGAGCCTAAGTTCCCTGCATTTGTGATTGAAGGAAAGCGTAGCTATGGGTTCACCACGCTAGAAGCACTAGAGAAGGAATTCCCTAAAGGTACCCTCATAGCTCCCGCAACCACGACAGCGAGTTCGACCAAGAAGCGCTAGGCATATCCCTTCCGAAACAAAAACAGCCCCCCATCTGGGGCTGTTTTTGTTGCGTCTTTAAACTCTTTGAGCCGGGAGCGAGGCTCGAACTCGCGACCTACGGTTTACAAAACCGTTGCTCTACCGACTGAGCTATCCCGGCTCAAAGAATTTAAACTACCGACTGAGCTATCCCGACTCTGAGGATTCAGATACCCCAGAGTTCTGGGGTATGTCGCTATTGTAGCACTACTTTTTATCTTGTGCCTTACCCTTTGCGGTAAGGGTCTTACGGAAGGTCCGAATGGTCTCACGGATACTTTTTCGAGCTACGCCGTCTGAGTGTACGGTTAGAATACCTGCGCGACGCTCGCGCAACACCCGCACCAAACGCGTAAGACTGCGCTCAAGGAAGCGCACGACGACCAGTACGCCGTGCGCAAGATCGTGGAGTACTCGCTCTGTACCTGAGCGGGTCATGTGCTTTACAAACCCACTCCAATCTACATGCTTCACGATAAAAAGCGCACGTCCTGCGAGTCTATCCAAACGCGCACGCATGCGTGCACATACGCGTGCGTGCGTACGCTCATAGGCTGTCAGAAGCAAGAAGCCTCCAAACAACACCAGCACTATGCCTATGAGTATAAGTAGAAGCATGGTTGTGCGGCACTCTGCCGCGAGAAACTAGCGCGCTGAGAAGCGTGCAAACTTCGTCACTTCGACGCGCTCGCCAAACTTCTGTGAAGCTTCTGCGAGAAGATCACGAATAGTCTTTGATTCATCCTTAATGAATGGCTGCTCGAGAAGTACTGAATCACGGAAGTAGCTCGCCATCTTACCAGCAAGAATCTTCTCCTGCATATCTGCCGGCTTGTCTGCAACCTCTTCCTTAAATACTGCAAGCGCAGCATCACGCACCTCAGTAGGAATCTCTGCATCAGAGAGGTAGGTAGGATTTGTTGCTGCTACCTGCATAGCGATTTCACGAGCGAGTCCTGGGAACTCTTCGTTGCGTGCCACGAAGTCAGTCTCGCATGAAAGGAGTACCATAGCGCCAATTTCAGCACCGTGGAGGTAGAAGCCAACAGCACCGGCACCGAGCTCGCGGTCTGCCTTCTTCTCTGCAGCACCGGCTGAGCGCTTGCGGAGAATAACTTCGGCCTTTTCGATATCACCCTCAGCCTCTTCAAGAGCCTTGCGGCACTGCATCACGCTGATACCTGTGCGATCACGAAGCTGCTTAACGATTTCAGTCGAAATTTCCATGGTGTAAAGGTAATTAGGTACTAGATAGACGGAACATATCGAGGATGCCCTCGATATGTCTGTGAGGCACTATTTATCCGCGGAGCCCCTCCTCGTACGCTGAAGCAAGTTCGTCGAGGATGAGTGCGATAGATGCGCGTGAGGCATCGTTTACCACGATTGGGTACGTTGCGTCCTTGAGGTTACAGTCAGAGCTCATGACCGCGATGACTGGAATACCTGCCTGACGAGCCTCCTTCGTGGCATGTGCCTCGTGCTTGGTGTCCACAATAACGAGCGCATCTGGACGGCGCTGCATGTTGGTAAGACCTGAGAGACGTGTCGTGAGCTTGGTGATTTCGCGGTCGATGCGAATACGCTCAAGCTTGGTGTAGAGCTTTGAGAGCTCACCGGTCTCACGCTTACCAAGAAGGTCAGCAAGACGATCAATGCGCTTCTTAATCTCCGTGAAGTTAGAGATAGTACCACCGAGCCAGCGGCCAGCCACAAATGGCTGCGCAAGGCGGGTACCCGTAGCCTTTACAGCGTCAGTTGCCTCGCGCTTACCACCCACGAAAAGAACCATCTTTCCGTCACGTGCGAGCGCTGCCATAGCGGTCTTAGCGCTTGCAAGCTGTGCTTCAGTCTTAGTAAGGTCGAAAATTTCAACGTTTGCCTTTGAGCCAAGCACGAAGGTTCGCATTGAAGGATGGCGACGGCTCTTTACCTGGGCAAAGTGTGCCCCAGCGGCAAAGAGACGCTCGATTCCTGCTCCGCTCTGGGCGGTCTTTGTTGCTTCAGTCATGATGGATGCAGATTACCACGGTATCTAGTAGGTTTCAATGGGTCCAAAGGGGTCTTAGTCCCCCTCCTCAGCCGGCCCCACTCCGCCAGCCGCAGCGGCTGTCTGGAGCGCCTCAACTATGCCATCAATGCCTCCAAGCATGATTTTAGGCAGGTTATGCCAGGATTCCTTGAGACGATGGTCAGTAACGCGGTCTTGGAGGAAGTTATACGTGCGAATTTTCTCAGAGCGGTCTCCTGTGCCTATTTGACCGGAGCGGAGTGCGGCGTGCTGTTTGGCTTCTTCTTCCTCAGCAAGCGTTTCGAGCTTAGCGGCCAAGATGGCCATAGCTTTTTCGCGGTTTGCTAGCTGGCTTCGCTCGCTTGAGGAGCGCACATCGATATTGGTGGGCTTATGGATAAGTCGCACGGCGGTCTCTACCTTATTCACGTTCTGACCACCTGCTCCGCCCGAGCGTGAAAATTCCATTTCGATATCAGCCGGATTTATCTCAAATTTAGGCTTGGTACGAATAGGAAGCGCAGCCACTGACGCAGTAGACGTATGAATGCGTCCAGATTTCTCGGTGAGCGGTACGCGCTGCACACGATGCACGCCCGTCTCATAGCGAAGCGCGTCATAGGCGTCCGCACCCTCAATCTCAAGCGTCATATCGTCCACGCTGCGCACTTTCCAGCGCTTACTTTCAGCATATTTCTCGTACATGTCCTTGAGTTCCTGCGCAAATAGTGTCGCCTCGTCGCCACCAGCGCCTGCACGAAATTCAAGCACGATAGCCTTTGCTTGTGCTGCTTCTTCCTTTTCCTTATCCAAAATGCGGCCAATATCCGAGAGGATTTCTCTTTGGCGCGCTTCAATTCGCGCAGTGTCCTCAGACGCAAGCGCCAGCAGATCCGGATCCCCCTGCGCCACCTCAAGCGCTTCAGCATGTTCGCGCGAAAGACGCTCGTACTCTTCGGCGAGATATGCGGTGTTGTGATTATTTTTCCACTCCGGGTTGTATTCCATACATAGATGATAACGCACGAGCGCCCCGCCACATCCTGGCGGGGCGCTCGTAGAAGATCGTTACTTCTTCTTTGCTGCGGCAGCGCGCTGCTTGAAGCGCTCTACGCGGCCGGTCTTATCAAGCGTACGGTCCTCGCCCGTGTAAAATGGATGAGACGCGCTTGAGATTTCAACCGTTACCTTTGGGTAGGTCGTACCCTTGTAGGTACCCTCCTCGGAGGTGCGGATGGTTGAACCCACCACAAACTGTGCGCCTGAGGCGATATCCTCAAAAAGCACGTCGCGGTAGTCGCTTGGATGGATGTCCTTCTTCATAGTACATGGACTATACCAGAACCCTATACACTCTGGCAAATGAAGGACTATATGGCCCCTATGCCCAGACGAGTAATCCCTAACTGGGTCGGAAACGCAATCAAGCGCGCAAGCGTGGCACCATACCCGCCATACCAGACCTCTATCTGTCCTTCCCTGCCCTTACGAAGCACATACAAACCCCCATCTCCAAGCGCATAGGCACTATCTTGGTCTGATATAGGGATGGTAGCCAATACCTCTGCATTTCCCGTGTCTACCTTATATATGGTTATTTCCTTACTGACCGTGTCTATCCACCCCAGACGAAGTCGGTCTGGAGACGAGATTCCCCGTCCTTTACCATCCATACCAAACGCATGGTCACTCAGAACCTTCTCTGTGCCCGTTACCACGTCGTACGAGACCATGCCGGTACTCCGTACGTAAATGAGTCGCGTGCCATCAAGAAAGAGTGGAGTTACACCTAGGCCAATCTCTCGGGTAGTCTTCTGCACCGTATCTATAAGCACAATGGACCATGCACTGGACGCAGGCGTGCTCGATGCCGTTCCGACCGTAGTCGTTGTCGACATGCGCGAAACCGCCATGTAGCGCCCATCAGGTGAGCGAGATATTCCTTGCAATGTTTGTGCGTCTCTATACACCACGTCCTTTGCGGTCCGGACTTCATACCCTGTACGGGTATGAAGTATGTCCGCATAAGCTGCACGAGTGTCTACCGACACCAAGACGCCTGGCATGGGATCAGTAATAAAGTGCATCGGTCCCTGCGTGTGCACTTGCACAGTGGTGGTTGCGAGATCTTGCAGGTAGAGGGCATTCTTGAGCTCCTGCGACAAGAACGGCTCGCGCAACTGCCTCTCCATGAGTGCTGCAAGTTTTGGCTGCGTAAGCAGCAGGAGCGCTACTATGGCAAGCGCCAAACCAAGCATTGCAAACAATGCAGTACGAATCGGGTGACGCTTACGTGGTACGCGTGGTGGCGTTGGTGGGCGTACGAGTGGCCCGGCCGGAATAAATGAAGGGTTCGTGCTCATAGAGGGATGATTATCCCAGTATACCTAGAACTCCAGAATCCCGAACGGTAAATTGACTATTACTTTTGCTGTTGTCGCTCCACTGTCACAACTTACGGTATACACACTGCGTGCAGTAATTGCGGGAGTAGTGATGGTTTGCGAAGCAGTACAGCTTGAAGCAGGAATCGTGGTATTTACCCCAGGACCCGAAACCACACACGAGCTACTTATGCCCGTACCGGTCACGGTGAGTGTTGAGGTCTGTCCACTCTTCACGCGGGACGGGCTCGCACTGATGGAGACGGTAGGACTGGTACAGCTTGGTGCGTAGCTTCCTTCTGCATAGTAGCTTGCTTCTGAGTACGTAGGGGCGTATGAGGATTGGTAGTAGCTTTGCGAGTACGTAGGGACGTAGGATGCTTCAGAGTAGGTAGGAGGTGGAGTCGAACACGCAGGGAAAGTACCTACCTGTCCTAGGTCCGCGCAGGTGGTGGGTGGTGGGGTGCAATTCTGGGTGCCTGCATAGCTGTTGCCGCAAGTATCTGCACAGGTACTCCCTCCACAGGTAGTCGCTGCGCACGCGCTGTTTGCTGTACACGTTTGAGGCATGATGCAGTCCCAATAACCGCCAGCCATTTCAGCGTCAATCGGGCTCCACACGGGAGTTCCTCCTGCTGAGGAGCACCAAGAAGTATTTGCAGGTTCACAAATCCAACACGAGGACATGAAGCCTGGTGGTAACCCTCCAGAATTACAGTCTACATTGAGATAATAACTACCACCTGAGCTCGTGCAGGCTATTTCTTCCGCTGATCCGAATTGAGCAGAAGCTGGGTAGGTAATCAAGAAGGCCATGAAAAGTGAAAAAACCATTATCCCTCCCGTGCGTAGCACAATACCGGTTTCCTTCTTTGCAATGCTTAAAAATTTGAGTTTCATAGTGAAAGTCCGCTTATTTGAAGAGAGACCGGCAAGGTGTGAATCATCCGAGCCGAATCTGTTGAGCCAAAGGAATATGCGTACACACGTGTGCCCAAGTCAGTAAGTTGAAGACGGTACAGAGTGTCGTTCCCAAGAGCGAACAAAGGCACAAATCCGTCGAACGCCATCACACGCGTAAGAGTGTCCCCTGTACGATATATCAATGTAGATTTTGTGACCGGATCACTCCATGCAATAAGAGTGTGATCCGGTGACTGACTAAATGATGGAAGCACTTGCTTAAACTCCTGCTTAAGAAGTTCTGTCTGCGTGGAGGTGACCATATCAATCACATATATTCCTGCATTGGTAAACCTGGCGATGTGAGAGTCATCAACAAAGAAAGGTGCGAATCCTGGAGAAACTGTAACCGTTTTGCCGGTTGCAGGATAGAACAACATAACTTCCCAATCGGCCGAGTCACGCGAGCCAGTCTTTCCTTCTCGCTGCTTTGCATACACTACCTGCATTTTGTTTTGAGAAAGCGCGGCGGTTGCGATAGGTTCTTTGCTGGTTAGTAGCACAACACCATTAAGCTCTATACGGTACGTACTAGTCACCTCATCAACTATGACGAACAGTGCGTCATCCTTTGGAGCAGCGTATACGATGTACTTACGCGTTCCCTCTTGAGGTGCATATCCTTGCGCGGTCACCGTATATGTAGAGACATCAGTGCCTCTTGCTATAAACAGAGCATCGCGTAACTCAGTCGGCAAAGTCCAAGCGCTCCAAAGGTTGGTGGCTGGCGGATAGTACCGCACCACTATAAAAGATACAGCCGCAATTACTGCAACCACAAGAAGCACTATCCCAACCAAAATTCGAGAAGCGTGACGCATCTTTGGCTCTAAAGAAATATCAGAAGTGACAGATACGGGCTGAGTATCTAGTTCCATAGAGACATAGTACCTTGCCTTAGCAAACGGAAGCTGTGTGTGTGTGGAGAACTCTTTTAGAACTCAACAACCTTCGGCACCAAATTCACAATAATCTTGGCGATGTCCACACTACTATCACAAGTAACCTTGTAGGTAACTTGTGAGGTAATCGGCGGAGTCACTAAGGTCTGACTCACCCCACAGGATGAAGCTGGCACCGTTGTGTTCACCCCAGGGCCCGTGATTGAGCAGGAGGTAGTGATGCCGGTGCCCGTAACCGTAAGCGTTGAGGTATGACCACTCTTTACGCGTGCAGGCGACGCGGTAAGTGAGACCGTTGCACCAGTACAGCTTGGTGCGTACCCTCCTTCTGAGTAGTAGCTACTCTGTGCGTACGGTGCGTAGGAGGCCTGGTAGTAGCTCTGTGCGTAGGTGGTCATAGTGCCTGCATACGCATTACCGCACGTATCTGTACAAGTACTACCAACTGCAGTAGACGCGGCACACGAACTGTCAGCCGTACATGTAGTAGGAGGTGTGACACACACAGGCCAGCTACCAACCATACCCATAGAGGCACAGGAGAAACCCCAATCGACACAGTATGGGGTCATGTGGTCCAGACTGGCGCATCCTGGATAGGGCTTCGTTCCCTGATATACATTCCCACAACTATCCGTACATGTCTGATCATAGTATGTAGATGCAGCGCAAGAAGCGTCTGGCGTACATGCTGCAGCATAGGTGCAGGTGTACGTATCTGTCTGGCAAATGTAGTACGCACAGGTAGTGAAACCTGTACAATTTTCGTACACACCAGACCCAATTGTGGTGGTTACGCTGCACGACTGACCATTGTGCGCCGCATCACAACTGAATGTACACGTATTACCTCCACTCGACCAATCATAGGCACCGGTTGCTAGGTTGTACGTCATACCACACATAAGTCCCATGCTAAACGACGTGCCGTCATAGCGTAGCGAACCGCCTGCAAATACGAGCTGCTGCTTATAGAACATACTGAGCACGATAGTAAGGAGCAGTGCGGATGCACACACCATACTCAATACCACAATTCGTACGCCTGAATCTTGGGAGAATGCTTTCATACGCATAGGAGCTATCGAATGATCAGACGAGTAATGCCCAGGAGAGGCGCTAGAGTGGTAACCATAGTGCCCTGACTTCCTTCTGCTATGGGCTGGCGCCATACTTCTGTACCCTTCGCACTCAAGCGAAGTGAGTACAGTCCATCATTGCCGAGTGCCACTGCCGTCACCAAAGAAGGCACCGGTACTGAGACCACGCGTGATGCGCCTGTATCTGAAAGTGTGTACAGTGTTATCACATTTCCCGAGCTATCAGTAACACCATAGATGCGCTTATCTGGTGCAATGAGAGGACTAGCACCAACGCGTTGCACTATGTACGCATGACCGATGAGTTTACTATCACGTGCCACAGCCAGGTCTGTGCGGTATACACCAAGCGCGTTGGTCCGCACAATGAATCTATTACCCACGAAGAGTGGATGCACACCCGTACCCACCGGCGTTACCAGTCCTGTGTGCAGGTCTCTGAGCCAAACAGTCCATTCGTTTGGATTCATAGTAACGAGTTGCGCATTACCGCCTGCCACCATAAACGGCTGCGAGGTTGTACCCTGCATCGCATATACGATATATCGTCCGTTCTCAGACCGATCGACCCCCACAATGGCGGACTTTGACGTGAGAATAGATGTGCCATCCACACGAAGATCGTACATACCCGCCGCAGTATGCGTCACCTGAGTGGTAGCACTGTTTGGCGCAACGGACACCAAAAGTCGCCTTTCGACTCTTACACAAACGTATCACCACCAGCAATCGTTAGAATAGTAGTCGATTGAGCATCATCACGAAGAAACCATGCGTGCGGCAAGGTGTGCGCGGTAATATGCGTTGAAATATAGTGCTGTATTGGCTCTACCAGTACAGGAAATGCGAGTACTCCCGCAAGAAGGAACATACCCACTCCAGCAATCAAGAGTCCGAGTGCTGAGAAATCGTGCGTGCGCGTACGAGCAGATACCGTGTCGGTGATGGGCGGCAAAGGATCCATTGTTCGTAAGTATAGCCTGCATCATTCTGATGCGTGGCGTAGCTATGCTCCTGTGTGGATAGAGATAGAGAGGGGCTAGAACTCCATCACACCAAACGGCACCAAGACAGACGCTTTTGCGGTTGCTCCGCCATCACAGGTGACCGTGTAATTACTGCGTGCGGTAATAGCAGGGGTCGTAACCGTGCCGCTGACCGCACAAGATGACGCCGGGAAGCTCTGAGAAACTCCTGGGCCAGCAATCGTACACGTACCACTAATACCTGAACCAGTAATGGTAAGCGTTGAGGTCTGTCCGCTCTTCACGCGCGATGGGCTTGCGGTGATGGAGACGGTAGGACTGGTACAGCTTGGCGCATAGCTTGCCTCTGAGTAGTAACTGCTCTGTGAGTACACCGGTGCACAGAGAGATTCGGAGGGAGCGCTCGCAGAACAACTGCCATCACAATTCACGGTACCGGCATTGCTCATGCTACATGAGTTTGAAGCACTACATGCTTGTGAGACATTTGCTACACAGGTGTTTGTTGGACATGCCGGATACGGACCTGCAGATCCATTAGCACAGGTAGGCACTAATGTTCCAGCATACACATTTCCACAGCTATCCGTACACGTGTTACCTACATTAGTAGTCGCTGCACACGAAGCGTCTGCAGTACATTGCGCAGTACAGGTTACTTCTGTGTACTTCATGTTTCCACAGTTGGACGGATCTCCTCCATAACACTGCACATTACCCAAACACTGCACTGAGGCCCATCCCTGGCCTACAGTACTTGCATTACAGCTGCCAAACGGCGTACCCACATTATATCCTCCCGTACATCCAAAATCGTCCCACATATATACGTTAGTCGCCCAGGAATACGTAACCTGTGCCTCTACTGCAGGTATCGTGCGCACAATTGCCACTGCCGCCACCGCAACCAGTACCAACACACTGAGTGTTACCAAGACCTTTTGTAACTGTGCCGGTGATAATGATATTTGAAGGTACTGCATAGTAGCGTTAGAAAGATCCTAGTGAAAGTCGTGAAAGGCGCATGCCTGCTGGCGCAAGGTACACGAGCGCAGATACTGATGTGCCATATGCTCGATGCCACACCTCCAGATGATCATCTACAATACGACTCGTATACACACCGCTATTTCCAAGCGCATACGATGCTACGCCTCCCGTAATATCGATACGTGCCCGCTCTTGTAGAGCGCCCTCCTTTTGGTTGAGAGTATATACCCACATACCCTTTAGCTGAGGGTTGATGTACGCAACAGTAGTTCTATCAGGAGAACGAAGAGTAACCGGTAGCACAGAACTGATACTGTTGCCTACCACTACGCGAGATTCCTTGGAGGTTATCCCGTACACCACGATACCTTCATTGGTAAGGTAGGCGAGCACGCTGCTGCCAATAAAGAATGGCTGTACACCCTTTCCTAGATGCGTAGTAGCATGCTGCTCACGGTCATAGAGCACGATGCTCCATTCATTGGGTACCAGACGTGCTACCGCGAGCAGTTCAGGTCGCGTAAAGAGTGAACCATGCACTGCATCACTAGTAGCATATGCTACATAGCGGCCATTTTGAGATTGCCCAATTGAGTAGAGCGGTGTGGTAGAGGTAGCAATGACGGCACCCTGCACACGTACGGAAAAGATGCCTCCTGCAAGCACAATGCGAGCATCAGTAGCACTCGATACATCTTCGGAGAGTGTCACTTCCGATGTCTCGCTATAGGCTACCTGAGTGACTCCCTGCACCCGCGCCAGATGCGTTCCCGTAGCATCTGCACGGAAGAATTGTGCGCCTGCAAATTCCTTAGGCATCCTGCTGTTTACTAGGTATACCCGTACCGGACGTACTGTCTCGCGAATATACGGTACCTGCATATAGGCAAGATACGCCCCATACATAAGCGCAATCGCAAGCACTGTCCCAATAGAAAACGCAAGGAGGCGCATTTTTCGCGTGTGCGGATGTGCACCTAGCGGAGTACTGCCTGATACATCACTATCCATATACTAAAAGTATAGTCACACTACGTGCATATGGATACCCATATTTGGGGATAGCTGCCGCCAGACTTAGGTACCCAGCGTTTCAATATCCTGCTGGAACTGATCCGCAAAGCCCATGACGCCATCTCCATAGAACGAATATGCAGGATTGGTATAGTTGCCACCAGCAAAGTACTTAAGCGCAGCGGTACGTTCTGCCTGCGGCGTCTGTGCGCTTGCGCCGAGGTCCGCCATATATATCGCCGTTGCGGTAAAGGCATCTAGGTTATCGTATGGATTAGCCGGTGAGCCGGGATGGCCTGCCGCCTTTGCGATACGGGCCTGATAGAGCACCCAGGTGGATGGAATAAACTGCGCAGGACCCATAGCGCCTCCATATCCGTACGATGGGGGGCACGATACCGGCTGCGTGAATGGGTCCAGTCCCAAAGACTTCATGAGTGTCATGAACGGATCTACGTCTCGAGTTGGCTTCATTACTCCTGCGAACGCACGTCCCGTATTCTTACCCTTTCCGTCGCCCTTTTGCGGATCATTGGTGAGGAGACACTGTCCGATGTTCTTACCCAGATCAGTCTCCTGCTTAAGTACGCCTAGAATAAAGGCCGGACGCACTCCGGTAGCTGCACCCGCTTGTTTGGCGTACGCAATCGCGGCTGGAAGGGAAATAGACCCTGATCCTCCGGCAAGTGCAAAAAGCTCTGCGCGAATCTG
>CAYWWP010000005.1:0-2677 GCA_964462415.1 uncultured Candidatus Saccharibacteria bacterium | reverse complement strand
TGCGCTGAAAGTTTATCCACAATCGCCTGGTTTGCGGCGATTTGATCGTTGAGCTGATTCAACTGCTCGGTCAACTGTGCGCGACGAGCAGCCACAGCATCAGAGGCCTCGTCTGCATGTGCGGGCGCAGGCATGAAGATAAACGCCGCTAAAAGAGCGACGAGACACAACCCACTCACCCGTCTGATTCCCCACTGAACCATTACCTCCATAGTATACCAAGTAAGACGGACAAAGACCGGGATACCTTACGGTATCCCGGTCTTTGTGAAGTATGTCTGAATGACTACGCCTCTTCCTCCTCGGTCTTTCCCTTCTGCTCTACTTCAATTGCCTCCATATCGAGTGCGGGACCCTCTACCTCTTCGCCTGCTGGCTCTTGAGCAAGTGCTACCACTTCCTCGCCGCCAGTGACAAAGGTTACTCCTGCTGGGGCCTTGAGATTGCTTACGTGAATCTGGTCACCCACCTGCACAAGTGCAGTAACATCTACCTCAATCTCATGAGGAAGCTTGTCTGGTGCCGCTTCTACTTCTACTTCATGAAGCACCTTTACAAGATTTGCACCCATGCGCACTGCCTCTGAATCACCAACAAATGAAAGCGGGAGTGACATGGTGACCTTGGCGCCCTTCACCACCGCATAGAAGTCGATGTGGTATGGAGCACCCGAGGTAGGATTACGATCGATGTCGTGCATAAGCACCTGCATAGGCTTATCAAGCCCGGTAAGCTCAATGACTGAGGTCTCACCACCCTTACGAAGCACAGCCTCCACTTCTGCAAGCGACACAGACACTGGAATTGCCTCCTGCTTTGCGCCGTAGATAACCGCAGGCACACGACCCTCCGTACGGAGTGCGTGAGCAGCATCTGAACCAGTAGTAGCACGAGGACGTATTTCAAGCGTAATCATAGTGCTAAAAGTATCCCAAATCCCCTACGGGGAGGCAAGCCGGCTATCCGATGAGTGCCTGCGTCACTTTTTCGAGACGAGCCATAAATACTGCGCGAGCCGCATCTACGTTTTCTGCCTTACCTGCCCAGGTCGTAAGCGCCTCATCTTGTAGTGCTCGGGCATAGCTATAGGTAAGCGGCCAAGGCGCATTCTGAGCGTGAGCCTCCTTCACAATCGCTCGCAGATTATCAGTGGCCTGGTCATTTCCCTGCCCACCTGAGAGAAATACAATACCTGCCACTTCCCTCGGCACCGCCTTCATAAGCGCACCCACTGTGTCAGACGCAACTTCTTCTGGCGTGTCGATACGCCCTGTATCGCTTCCTGAGAGTGCCATAGAAGTCTTTAGGATAAGGCCTGACAGATCCACGCCCTGATCGCGCAGCGCATCCATAAGTGTCGTAAGTGTTGCCTCAAGCACCTGACGACTGCGCATGCGGCTATGCGCACCTTCAAGCAACACCTCAGGCTCAACGATAGGCACCATACCCGCCTCCTGAACCATGCGCGCATAGGACGCTAGACGCTTAGCGTTCTCTACAAGCGCTTGCGCGCTTGGCAGTTGGTCCCCTTCAATACGCACCACTGCGCGCCACTTGGTAAACCCTGTATGATGCTGCGCACGAAATGCCGCCAGGCGCTCTGGAAGTCCCAACAATCCCTTGGTAATAAGCTCTGCAGGATTCTCTGGAAACGGCTCGGTGCCTTCATCTACCTTTATACCTGGGATAACACCTATATCGAGGAGTGTCTTTGCAAACGGAACACCATCACTGGCATGTTGCCCAAGCGTTTCTTCATACAGAATCACACCTGACAGATATTTCTCTATGCCTGGCGCTGCAAGGAATAAATCGCGGTATTGCCGGCGCATCTCAGGTCCTGTGCCTATACCATAGGCAGCCAAGCGCTTATCTGCAGATGCAATACTCTCATCTGCGGCGAGAATTCCCTTGCCGTGTGCAAGAAGAGTGTGAGCGGTATCAGAAAGGTCAGTCATACGAAAAGTCTAGCATGCGCCCCGCGTCCACATGCTAGACTTTTCGTATGTTGTTTACGAAAAAACCTTCCGCACGTGCGATTGAATTCTTTGCTATCGGTGACATTGTGACCGAACCTTTTATTCGTCTCACTGAGGCTACGGTGCGTCCCGGTGAGCATGGTGAGGAACAGCAATTGTGCATGGCATTTGGTGAAAAACTTCCCTACGAATCAGCAACGGTGGTAGCGGCAGTAGGCAATGCAGCCAATGCGGCGGTTGCTGCTGCGCGTCTTGGTCTTTCGTCTGCGCTACGCGCGTATGTTGGAGATGATCGCTATGGCGCTGAAATGCTTGAAACACTCGAAGGTGAGCGTGTCTCGACCGAGTACATGGTGACGGAAAAGGGCAAGAAGTCTAACTACCACTACGTGCTCTGGTACGGAAATGAACGTACGATTCTCGTAAAGCACGAAGATTTCTCCTACAGCGTGCCCCAGATGAAGGTGTCGCCAAAGTGGGTATACCTCTCCTCCCTTGCAGCGAACTCAAAGCCCTACCACGACGCGCTCGTGGCATGGCTTAGCGAGCACCCTGAGAGTAAGCTCGCCTTTCAACCAGGCACCTTCCAGATGAAGCTTGGGGTTGATACGCTCAAGCAACTGTATGCGCGCACCGATTTTTTTGTGTGCAACAAGGAAGAAGCTGCTCGCATCCTAGAAATTGCCCTCACTGACGAC
>CAYWWP010000004.1:36318-39708 GCA_964462415.1 uncultured Candidatus Saccharibacteria bacterium | reverse complement strand
GCAGCAGACACAGCAGTCTTACCACTACCCACATCTCCCTCAAGCAAGCGGCGCATGGGGGTGCCACGCTCAAAGTCGGTCCGCACCTGTTCGATAGAACGCATCTGTGCGCCTGTAGGAGGAAACGGGAATGATGCTACGAAATCTGCGAGTGTGTCTGCATCAGTTGCAATCGGAAGTGCTTTCTCGGCTTGTGTTTGTCTGCGCAGCATCTGCGAGGTGAGCTGTAGCGCGAGCACTTCTTCAAAAGCAAAGCGCTTCTTAGCTGCTGTAGCGTCCGGAAGTTTGCGCGGTACGTGCATCCACACGAGTGCGGTCGAAAGCACGGGCAGGTTGTAGCGCGTGAGCATGTCTTCAGGAATAGGATCGGTGATGGCATGCTGTACACTTGCTTCAAGTGCGCGACGCACGGCATGGGTGAGCCACAGCGAGGACACACCCTTACTTTCAGGGTAGATAGGGTAGAGAGTTTCATCCGGCACCTCTCCTGCGTGCGTGAAGAGTGTCTCATGCGCGTCGTCGGGAGGAATAGGTGACTTATCTATCTCAGGATTGGCGAGGTATGCCTTTGTGCCTGTTCCCGCTACGCGACCTGTAGCCTTTACCACCATGCCGTCTGCGAGCATCTTGGCGATGTAAGGCTGGCTAAACCACATCATCTTTATTTTTCCTGATGCATCCTCAAGCCACGCCTCGGCAATAGGCTTCTTGCTCTTCCATGCCTTACGCGTTGCAGGCTTTCGTACGGTGCCATAGAGCGTTACCTCAGTGCCTGCCATAGCGCCTGCGATAGTTCCGGTCGGGCCTGCAGCCTCGTAGCGTGCTGGGAAGTGGTAGAGGAGGTCGTGGATGGTGCGGATACCGAGCTTCTCAAGCGCCTTCTTTTGATCAGGTTTGAGACGGGTGAAATGCTGGGTAATAGGGTCCGACGGCTGCATGTACAGCCAGTATACCTAACCACTATCCCCGGGCGGGCATGCGAGAAAATTATGCGTATACTCAGGGTATATGAATCCCAAGGAGAAGCAGATACTAAAGGCATTTATGACGCTTGGTGCGCGCGTCGAGACTAAGGTGCGCACGCGTCTTAAGAAAAAGGAGGATATGTCCCTCTACTACACTCCTGGCGTAGGGGTGGCAAGCAGGCACCTAGCAGCGCATCCAGAGGACGCGCGTAAGATGTCCGTAAAGAAGAACAGCGTCGCCGTTATCTCTGACGGATCTGCGGTACTTGGTCTTGGGAATATTGGTCCCTATGGTGCACTTCCGGTCATGGAAGGAAAGGCCCTTATCTTCAAGGAGTTTGCAGGTATTGATGCGTGGCCGATTGTGCTTGATACACAAGATCCTGACGAAATAGTGCGCACCGTCCTTGCGATTGCGCCCGCATGGGGCGGCATCAACCTTGAAGACATAAAGGCACCGCAGTGTTTCGAGATTGAACAGAAACTTATCCAGGCACTCGATATTCCAGTCATGCACGATGATCAGCATGGCACCGCAATCGTCGTCCTTGCCGGACTCATCAATGCAGCAAAGGTAGTGGGTAAGAAATTACCAAAGATGAAGGTGGTTATTTCAGGAGCGGGTGCTGCAGGAGTGGCCACGGCAAAGCTTCTTAGTGCGGCAGGTGCAACTGATATCGTCTTGCTTGATACCAAGGGTGCTATTCATGCGGGTCGCACTGACCTCAATAGCTCAAAGGAGGAACTTGCGCGCATTACGAACCCTCGCGGAGTGTCTGGTGCGTTGGCGGAGGTGCTCGCAGGTGCTGACGTGTTCATTGGCGTATCTGGTCCCGGTATTCTTACGAGTGAGATGGTGGCCAGTATGGCACCCGGGGCTATTGTGTTTGCACTTTCTAATCCTGTACCGGAGATTCTTCCGGACGAAGCAAAAAGGGGAGGTGTGGCAGTGGTCGCCACGGGTCGCTCTGACTTCCCAAATCAAATAAACAATGCGCTTGTGTTTCCGGGCATATTCCGCGGCGCGCTTGATAAGGGGGTGAAGCAAATTACGATGGAGACTAAGGTGCGCGCTGCCAAAGCGCTTGCTGCTCTTATCGAAAAGCCGACTGCTGCCAAGATAGTGCCTGACGTACTCGACAAGCGCGTCGTCCCTGCAGTGGCAAAAGCTGTCCGGTAGCATCCCGTATACTAGATACGTATGCAAAAGAAGGTGCTCTCGTTCTACAACTTTCTCATTACTATTCCCGATCGCATCTACCCATTTGCGGTAGAGGTAGAGGGGCAGCGGGTCAGGTTCCGTCGCGCGTATGATGCGCTCCTTGCGCGCATTCAGGCGGAGCGTGGATATGGGTCATATGGGGCATGGCTCATTACCTATCGAGGATTGTGTCATGTAGTGGGTGCCATTCTCTTTATTGCGTTCTCGACGCTCGTGTCGAAGCAGTTGTTCGGTAGTGATGTCGCACTCTATGTGCTCTTGGTGCTTGCGTCTATCGCGCTTGTTGCACAAGAATTTTGGCTGCAACCGCGCACGCATGGACAGATGAAGCTTCATAGTATCGTGGACCTTATGTCCTGGATTATCCCGTTTGGGATATACACGTTCCTACACATTACCTAACAACAATCCCCGCGTGAGCGGGGATTGTTGTTAGTCGCGCTGAATACCTTGGCGCACTCGCTCGAAGACAGAAACAAACCAGGCTCTATCCTTTTCGTCTCCGAGCATATCAAGTACGCGAGGTAGAGCGACCCATGTCGCTTCAGCTATCTCATGCGCACCCTTGATGGAAGCGTGCATCGGAGCGGCAAACAGATACATATGAATATGTTTGATCTCAGTGCCATACGTGCCGTCAGGTAAAATATTCGGACGAGTATAGAATCCTAAGTCATCTAAGTACTCAAGCGAAGAAAGAGATGTCTCCTCTTCTATCTCTCGTCGTGCGGTAGTTTCGTCGTCTTCTCCTGCGTCCTGCTTTCCTTTGGGGAAGAACCATCCTCCCTTGTCGCGATTACGAACGAGGGCGATGGTGCCGCTGTCACCAAGGACGATACCTCCTGCACAACGTTGCTCCATATTAATGAATTACGGTGCTTGTCGCCTGTGGCGTTTCTGTTGCGGTTGCTGCGGTTTCATCAACGGGAGGGAGGATGATTTCTTGAACAGCATCAGGGCGCTCGCTCGTGACATCGTGCTTGTTGAAGAACGTTGCATATATGATTGCAGCAATACCTGCAATCAGCAGCACAATTCCGAGGAGTACTAGCCAGCCAAATTTAGTCATACAGCAAGAGTATTAATCATTTCTTAATACTACCCCTAGCTGCGTGGAAATTCAGTGAGAAGCTCGTCTGATGTGTAAAAGTTCTCTCCGAGCGCACCGAACGTATACGTTGTACCCCCGACCGTAATAGCAGC
>CAYWWP010000004.1:0-36218 GCA_964462415.1 uncultured Candidatus Saccharibacteria bacterium | reverse complement strand
AGTTCTCTCCGAGCGCACCGAACGTATACGTTGTACCCCCGACCGTAATAGCAGCACCTGCTGTCTGAGGATTAGCATTAGGGCTTGATTTACCGAACCCAATATTGAAGAGGGTAACGATAGCCCCGGGGTGCTGGGTGATATCAAACCCCGCTTGCTTCCAGTGAGCCTGGATTTCCTTAATGTAGAGTGCCGTGTAGAGGTACGAGTAATAATGGTTATGCTCGTCAGTTAGGCGCTCATAGAGTACGGCGTCGTGATCGGCGTCTGGCGCATATGCAATGAGTGCAGCCATGCCATCACCCGGATAAAACGGGGAGGTAGGGTCGTTTGCATACTGTTCGATTTGCTTAGCAGTATCTGGTTTGATACCTGACACACCGAGTGAAAACTGTGAGAGGGTGCCGAGTACCTTCAGTGGTTCGAAATAGCGCTTGAATACCTCGCGCTCTGCAGTGAAGAAGCGAATCTGTTCAGGTATCACTGCAGATGCGATGAGCCGAGACGATACTCCTGTTTCACTTGAGACTCTCGCAATGAGTGCCTGGTCTTTAGTCAGACCACCCTTCACCACATCCCATTCAGGCGTGGCATTCCATTCACAGACGGTCTTGGTTGTGTCGTCACACGGCTTACTTGGTATGGCTGTCTTTGTGCCGTCGGAGGTGGTGGTGCCCAGGAAGAAGGCGTTGCGGCCATCAATGGAGCCTCGGACATTGAAAAGACCGGTTTGCATGCCGATAAATACCGCAGTAAATGCAAGCCCAATGAGGGCGAAGCCTAGTACAAGGACATAGGCGATAATCGTAAAAATGCGTTTCATTATCCCTTGTATACCAGGAATACTGAGTATCTCAAACGCATTTGAGCCAATGTGGCACATATACCGGCACGTGTGGTATTTTGGGAGTATTGGAGACGTGGCTGAGTGGTCGAAAGTACCTCACTGCTAACGAGGCGAGCTGTTACAGGCTCCGTGGGTTCGAATCCCACCGTCTCCGCAACACACAAAAGGCCCGGAGGGGGTCTCAAAAAAGACAGGCTTCGGCCTGTCTTTTTCATGGACTGTTTTGCACGTATTAGTGCGCGAGCGCAATACAGTGCACCTCCTTCGCGCCAGCCTCAATAAGAGCGTGACGCGCAGCGTGGAGCGTGGCTCCTGTCGTTGTGACGTCATCTATAAGTAGGTATGTGGCCTCAGTATCTACTATATGTGCAGCAAATGCGTGATGCATATTGGAAAGTCGTGCAGATCGAGAGAGACTGGTCTGTGGCAGGGTGTCGCGAGTACGTCGCAGGAGGTGCGGTTGCATTGAGTACATGGTGTCGAGTAATCGTACTGCCTCCTGCGTAATCCGTGCGCTTTGATTATGTCCGCGCTCACGCATGCGTTGCTTGGATAGGGGTATAGGTATCAGTACGGGCAGCGATGCTGAAAACACCGCATGATCACTGTCGCGCAGGTATTCAGCGAGAATGGCTCCGAGGAGTATATGTGCCCGTGTCTCAGCGTGAAATTTTGATTCTATGATTGCCGCATGTACCGCGGGCTGTCGATAGGGGAGCAGTGCAGTGATGTGCTCGTCTACTACATAGGGAGCATGGTGGTTGGCTAGTGAGTCGTGAGTTGTGTGACGCACGGTCTGTGCGGTGTTGCGTGGAGGAATCACTGCATCAAGTAGTGCACGTAATAAGCGCATGTATCACATGATACAATCGCTGTATGAGTTTCCTTGAGCGTCTTCTCGGATCTAAGAAGAGCGCGAGCGTGCTGGGTGTTGATATAGGCTCCTCGTCTCTCAAGGTAGTACAGCTTCGCCGTGACCGCGGTGTGGTGGTGCTTGAAACCTATGGCGAGCTCGCGCTCGGTCCCTATGCGGGTGCTGAAGCCGGACAGGCAACAAATCTTCCTGCAGATAAGATTGCAGAGACATTGCGTGATCTGCTTCGGGAATCAAATGCGACGACCGTAAATGCGGGCGTTTCTATCCCATTCTCGCGTTCATTGCTAAAACTGGTCACGCTCCCGTACCGTGAAGACCCAGGCGAGCAAAAGACGATGATTGAGCTTGAGGCGCGCAAATACATCCCTGTCCCGGTGACTGAGGTGCAGCTTGATTGGTTTGTTATCCCTGCTGGTACTGAAGCACAGGGCCAGACCCCTACGAGCATTGATGTGCTGCTTGTGGCAGTACATAACGATGAGCTGGCATTACTTGATGGTGTGGTGCGCGGTGCGAACCTTGCTGCGTCGTTTTATGAAATTGAGATTTTCAGCACCATCCGTGCGGTAGTAGAGGAGCCGGTAAAGCCGGTGTTGGTACTCGATATTGGTGCATCAGCAACTAAGGTATATGTGGTGGAGCATGGCGTGGTTGCCTTTTCTCACAATATTCCTGAGGGTGGCCAAGATGTAACGCGCACTATCGCAGCAGCACACGGACTCAAGATAGGAAAAGCAGAGAACTTGAAGAAGGAACACGGCTTTAGTGTGCCAGATGATAATGGCTACGATAAGCGAACGATTGAGCTTGTCTTTTCACGAATTTTTACCGAAGCACAGCGTGCTATTTCACAGTTTGAAAATGCAAAGGGAAAGAAAATATCTTCACTCGTGCTTACGGGAGGTGGTGGCGTTACTAAAGAACTTGCCACCTACGCTCGGACGTTCTTCTCAGTCGATGTAAAAGTGGCAGATCCATTTGCAAAAACGGAAGCCCCTGAGTTCATGCGTCCAGTACTTGAAGCCATTGGCCCTGAATTTGCAGTTGCTGTTGGACTTGCACTACGTAAGCTTGAAGAAGAAGGGTAGTGGTTGTGTATAGCGGGCTCGTTTCGTTATTGTCGCACCGTATACTACTACTGTGGCACTTCCTCCAAACATTCCCACATCATTTGTTCCTAAGCAGCCCTTGGCAACGCAGCCGAGGCGCAAGCAGGCTAATGGCATCGTGTATTACGCGAGTCTGTTTATTGCAGGCGTAGCTATTGTGGGTGCAGGTGCTACGTTTGGATACCAGAAATACATCGAGAGTGTTCGTGATTCAAAGAAGACACGACTTGAGGCGGTAGAGAGAGAGATTAGTCCAGAATCCGTAGAAGATTTTATTCGCCTACGAAACCGCATACGCGCAGGTAAAGCACTTCTCGATACGCATGTATATGGCTCACAGTTTTTTGACGTACTTGAAAACATCACGTTACAGAACGTGCGATTCCAGTCACTCATTTTCTCAATTGCAGATGACCGCACCGCAAAAATTGAGATGCATGGTATAGCACGCTCATTTAACGCATTGGCAGCCGAGTCTGCAGCGTTTGCAAACGAAAAGCGCATTAAGCGCGCCATATTCTCGGACATCACCTCTGACAAGGGTGGGGTGGTTCGGTTCTCTCTCAAAGCTGATATAGACCCTAAACTCCTTTTGAAGACCACTGCGCAAGCTGCACAAGCACCGGCTGCTCCAAATATTTCTACTACGACTGACATGGTTCCACCTCCTGCTCCTACCAGCACGAGCACTCCTGTCGGTACTACGTCGCCGGTAAAGAGCACGAGTACGAGCGCCAGCACCACAAAACCATGATGGATAAACTCGTTCCCGTCTTCTGTCTGATTATCGCCGGAGCATTGTTCTTCGGATACATAAACCCGACGGTAACGGGCAAGATTAGCGCTATTCACGACGAGATTTCGAAGTACGATAGTGCACTTGCAGCAGCAGATCGCTTTAAGGAGAAACAGGCTCAGCTGACACTGCAGCGCAATCAGCTTCCTCCTGAGGCACTTGAGCGTCTGGATGCATATCTACCTGATGGCGTAGACAACGTGCAACTCATTCTTGATTTAGACGCACTTGCTTCTCGGTCCGGTATTAAGCTCTCTAACTTCCAGACCACCGAAAGTGGCAAGGCAAAGAAGACTGAGGGTGCCACGCAAGGAGAAGTGCAGCCAATGGTGATTGAAAGTGGAAACCCAATTGATTCTGTAGATGTCTCAATGACCGCCTCGGGATCATATGCGGCACTGCGTACCTTTATGGATGGAGTAGAGACAAGCTTGCGCCCGCTCGATCTGGTGGAGTTTTCTCTCGCTGATTCTCCAACCGGGTCATACAATTACCAGATGACGTATCGCCTGTACTGGCTCCGCTAGCGTATGCCTTTTAAAATCACTCGAAAACAGCTTCCGTATATTGCGCTCGTCATTGTGGTGGTGGGTGCTGGTATGTACTACATGTGGGGTCGACCTTCTACGGGGTCTGTGGTGACGGCTGATGTCACCCCACAAAGCAGTGTTGAGGCTACGTTCCTAGGACTTGCAAGCGAACTCGATACGGTCACACTCGATGCAAGTTTGTTTAGTGATGTGCGCTTCCTCTCGCTCAAAGATATTCATACGACAATTATTGCAGAGCCGGCGGGTCGACGGGATCCCTTTGCAAGCCTTCCTGGCATTACGGGTTCGCCCTAGTGTCCTTCCGTAATGAACATACTCCCTATTCTTGCTGAGAAAGGAGTTATTACTACCGAGGATATCGGGGCTATTGAGACTGAAGCTCGTTCTGGAGGAGTGTCTCCTGAAACAGTACTTGAGAAGCGAGGCATTGCTTCCGAAAAGATACTTGAAGCTCTCTCCAGCCACTACAATATTCCTGCACGAACACTTCCAACTGAACCAATTGGACGCGCAATCCTTGAGTACATACCTGAGGAGTCAGCTCGTCACTATCGGTTCGTGCCTGTCGCTGAGAAGGACGGGGCGCTTGAGGTGGGTATTGTGGACCCTGACAATATCGAAGCTCTCGATGCGCTTCAGTTTATTTCGGGACGAGTCGGACTTCCGTACAAGCTCTTTCTGATTAGCGTCAGCGATTTTAATCGCGTCATAAATGAGTACGAAAACCTCAAAGATGATGTAGGCGCTGCACTTTCTGAGTTTGAGGGCACCACCGCAGCTGAAGACAAAAAAGATGAAGAGGAAGAGGGAACTGAGGGTGCAACCATTAAGCCAGATGCTCCAGTCACTAAAATTGTGGCAACCGTACTTCGCTATGCCGTAGAAGGCGGTGCATCTGATATTCACATTGAGCCAACTCCTGAAAAGACGAAGGTGCGTTTCCGCATGGATGGCGAGCTCCATACCTCGCTTGAGCTTCCCGCGAAAGTACATGCCGCCGTAGTGGCTCGTATAAAGATTCTTTCGCAGCTCCGTCTTGACGAAAAGCGTAAGCCACAGGACGGACGCTTCTCTGCAAATGTAGAGAATCGCCGTATTGATTTTCGTGTGTCTACCTTCCCGACACAGCATGGGGAGAAGGTGGTGATGCGTATCCTCGATCGCTCGAAGGCTATGGCAACTATAGATTCTATAGGTCTTTCTGATGAGCATTTGAAGACTGTGCGAGAAATTCTAAACGCACCATACGGCATCATTCTCATTGCGGGTCCAACGGGTTCCGGTAAGTCCACTACGCTCTTCTCAATGCTTTCTGAAGTAGACCGAGAGACCCAGAACGTAGTGTCTGTGGAAGATCCAGTTGAATACGAGATTGAAGGTGTCGCCCAATCGCAAGTGAAGCCTGAAATTGGCTACACCTTTGCAGCAGGGCTACGCTCAATCCTGCGTCAGGACCCTGACGTAATCATGGTGGGCGAGATTCGCGATAAGGAGACTGCGCAGCTTGCCATCCAAGCTGCGCTCACCGGACACTTAGTGTTCTCTACCATCCACACGAATACGGCATCTGGCGTTATTCCGCGCCTCGTAGACATGGGTGTGGATCCGTATCTCATTGCGCCGACGCTCATAGCAGCGATTGGTCAGCGCTTGGTTCGTAAGCTGTGCCCTGGTTCAGGAGCAGCGGTGCCCGTATCAGAAAGTGTGCGCGAAATGCTTGATAAGCAGTTTGAGGATTTGCCACAAGAGTACCGATCAAAGATTCCGAAATTTGAAAATATATACGAGGCACATCCAGGTCCTGATTGTCCGAACGGTACTCGTGGGCGCCTCGCGGTGTTTGAGATTCTTCGCATGGATAAGGAGCTTGAACATGTGGTGCTTACCAATCCAGTAGAGGAGAAAGTCTATGCCGCTGCACGCGCAAAGGGCATGTTGACGCTACAGGAGGATGCTATCATTAAGGCACTGAACGGTCTTATTCCTTTTGAAGAAGTAAGTGCGCTCGGTGGTTTGGCAGCTGAAGAAGAGACTGAGGGTGCTGCTCTAGAATCTACACCCGCAGAATCAAGTGCTCCTGACGCAGAGCCTTCTCTGCCAGAAGGAGACAGCGTGAACAATAAATAGATAGCTTATGGATACGAATACGAAGCATTACCGACTCTATCTTGTGGATGATGATCGGTTTTTGCTCGACATGTACGCGGTTAAGTTCAAGGCCGCAGATCACGAGGTAACCGCGTTTTCCAATGGAGAGGAAGTTCTGCGTGCGCTCAGGGAGCAGCCTGCGCCTGATGCGCTTCTCTTGGATATTGTGATGCCGGGACTTGATGGATTTGAAGTACTCGAAACAATTCGTAAGGAAAACCTAGCTACCACCAGCAAGATCATCGTACTTTCAAATCAGGGGCAGGAGAGCGACATCGAACGTGCAAAAACCCTTCATGTAGATGGGTACATTATCAAGGCATCAGCGATTCCGTCTGAGGTATACGCAGAGACGATTCGCATCATTCAATCCTAACTAGTCATGAGCGCAGCTGCACCGAAAATCGCTGAACTACTCGATACGGTAGTCTCTGAGGGAGCTTCAGATTTGCATATCTCTGCAGGTTCTCCACCAATCATCCGCTTGGCCGGATCATTGGTGCCGCTCGTGCAGTACAAGGTGCTCACTGCAGAAGACACCGAAGGACTGCTGCGCAGCATTCTCCCTGAGGACAGATGGGAGGGGTTTAAAACTGCTCAGGCAGTAGACTTCTCATACGCCCATGGCACAAACGCGCGCTTCCGTATCAACGGATACATCGTGCAAGGTGCGGTAGCAATTGCGATGCGCTTGATTCCGCACGAGATTCGCACCTTCCAGGATTTGGGTCTGCCGACAGTGCTTGAGGTGTTCACTCAACGCACGCAAGGCTTCTTCCTGGTGGTAGGGCCAGTGGGGCAGGGAAAGTCGACGACCCTCGCTACTATTCTTGAGCGCATCAACGAAACGCGTGCAGAGCACATTGTGACCATCGAGGATCCAATCGAATACATTTTCGAACCTAAGAAGTCTCTCATCCATCAACGCGAGGTACACATTGATACTCCTGACTTCCACGCAGCGCTCCAAGCAGCGTTCCGTGAAGACGTGAATGTGATCATGGTGGGCGAGATGCGTGATCAAGAGACCATTTCGTCTGCAGTGACTGCTGCAGAGACGGGACACCTAGTGCTTTCAACGCTCCACACCAACAACGCAGCGCAGACCATCGACCGTATCATCGATATGTTCCCGCCAAATCAGCAGGAGCAGGTGCGTGTGCAGCTCGCAGGTTCTCTCGCAGGAATCTTCTCGCAGCGCCTAGTGCCGCGCATTGCCGGAGGACAGGTCCCTGCATACGAGCTTCTCATTAACAACAGCGCTGTCTCAAATCTCATTCGTGAGGGACGTACGCACGAAATCACCACGGTCATCCAGACCTCTTCGCAAGAAGGAATGATCGATATGGATCGTTCGCTTGCGGAGTTGGTGCGTCGTGGAGAGGTCACCATCGAGCATGCGTATGAACGCGCACTTGATCCGAAAACCTTTGAGCGCTATCTCTAATCACCTATGTTGTTTTCCTATCACGCCCTCGATAAAGACGGACACGAAAAAGCAGGAACGATTGAAGCGCTCTCCATGGACGTGGCTGTCGCTACACTGCAGCGTCGCGAACTCATCGTCTCATCGATAGAGCCAATGGGTGCAAAGTCAGGTCTGGATGCGCTCAACACGTTCCTGGCTCCACGCATCTCTAATAAGGATGTGGTTATTTTGTCGCGACAGATCGCTACACTCTTTGAGGCACAGGTGTCTGCGCTTCGCATCTTCCGTCTCCTGGCATCGGAAGTAGAGAACAAATCACTTGCGGAAGTTATGACGCAGGTAGCGGACGATTTGCAGGGAGGAAGCCCTATATCAAAAGCACTTGCACGACACCCGAAGGTGTTCACTTCCTTCTACGTGAATATGGTGCGATCAGGTGAAGAGTCTGGAAAGTTGTCAGAGACCTTCGGATATCTTGCAGATTATCTTGACCGCACCTATGCAGTGGTGTCTAAGGCGCAAAACGCGCTCATATACCCAGCATTCGTAATCGGCGTGTTCTTTGTGGTTATGGGACTGATGCTTACGCTCGTGATTCCAAAGATCAGTGCAATCCTCAAGGATTCAGGACAAGAGATTCCGTTTTACACAAAGATTGTTATTTCGCTTTCTGACCTGTTGGTTCACTACGGAATATTTGTATTACTCGCTATCGCCGTTGCGGGAATTATCGGGTGGCGCATGGTGCAGTCTCCTGAAGGGCAACTCCTGTTTGATAGTTTCAAACTCGACATACCGTACCTGGGTAATCTCTACCAGAAGCTGTATCTCTCACGCATTGCTGATAACTTTGCAACAATGCTGGTATCAGGTGTGCCGGTAGTCGAGGCGGTAGACATCACCGCTTCAGTGGTGGGAAGTTCCACGTACGAGGGGGTGTTGAAGCAGGTGGGGGAAGACGTTCGTGGCGGTTCATCTATCTCTGAAGCGCTTGGAAAGCACGAGGAAATACCAGGCATTATGACCGCTATGGTGCGCGTGGGTGAAGAGACAGGAGAGCTGGGTACCATTCTTACGACGCTTGCTAAGTTCTATCAGCGCGAGGTAACTACTGCGGTAGACACCATGGTGGATCTCATCGAGCCACTCATGATTGTGGTGCTCGGCTTGGGTGTGGGTACACTGCTTGCATCGGTACTTATTCCTATCTACAACGTTGCAGGAGGTATTGGATAAGTGAGTACAAGGGTCCGATATCCACAGGCAAAGATTTAATGAAGCAGTACTCGCGTACAATACGGGAAGCGGACCTTACCCGTAACCCGCTTACTAATACATTTATTGATCATTATGACTCTTGCTTCAAACAGCGCACGTCAGGGTCACATGAAGGGTTTCACCCTCATCGAACTCCTCGTCGTGATCGCTATCATCGGTATCCTCTCGTCAGTGGTACTCGCCTCACTCAACACGGCGCGTAACAAGGGCGCAGACGCTGCGGTGAAGTCTAACCTTGCAGGTGCTCGCGCACAGGCTGAGCTCTTCTACGACGCTAACACCAATGCGTATGTAGTTACTGCAGGTGGTACTACAGACGTATGTTCTTCAACTGGTACTGTCGGCGGCGTAAAGGGTATCTACTCAGCAGTACTCGCTGCTGCTTCAGCAACCGGACTTACGGCAGTTAACACAACTATCGGTACAGCACAGTCAGGTACGACTGGTGGTACAGCCGCTACGTGTCACGCAACGGCGACGGCATGGGCAGCATCAGTACCTACGAAGACTGGTGGTAGCGGCAACACCTACTACTGTGTTGACAGCACAGGTGCCACGAAGTCAACGGACACAGTACTCGCAGCAAACATAGTAGCCTGTCCATAAGCTAACTCTTCTCGGGTTACGTAAAAGAACGGCTCCATCTGGAGCCGTTCTTTTACTTCATGGTTACTTAATAAAACTGGATAACTTCACGTATACACAAAACGGCGTCGGGTATAGCTCGGTATACTGTGCGCATACGCACTCAACAACTATTTACTTATGTCTGCATCATCTTTGCCTGTGCGCTCTCGAGGTTTCACCCTCATCGAACTCCTCGTCGTGATCGCTATCATCGGTATCCTCTCGTCAGTGGTACTCGCCTCACTCAACACGGCGCGTAACAAGGGCGCAGACGCTGCGGTGAAGTCTAACCTTGCAGGTGCTCGCGCACAGGCTGAGCTCTTCTATGATGCTAATAGCAATAAGTATGACAACGGTTCAGCAGCAACCGACGTATGTAATACTTCAGCCTCAGTTGGCGGCGTGAAGGGTATTTATGCGGCCGTGAGTGCTGCTGCTACGGCAGCCGGAGCAACGGTGGGTACAGACGTGGATGCTGGTTCAGGAGCTGCTGGATGTAACAGTTCTGCAACTGCATGGGCAGCGCAAGCACCCCTTAAGACTGGAGGATACTACTGTGTTGACAGTACGGGTACCACTGCGGCTTCTACTACAGACATGATAAGTAGTGCGTCAGATACTGCGTGCTAACCGTATCCACACGTGCACATGTGCGCAGGGTAGAAGGCGGTATACTTATGGGAGCAATAACCTTGCCTCTAACCTGTAGCTATATTCATGAAAGCCTTATTCGGTTCATCGCGCCCTGCTCGAGGTTTCACCCTCATCGAACTTCTCGTCGTGATAGCTATCATCGGTATCCTCTCGTCAGTGGTGCTTTCAGCGCTTAGTACGGCCCGCAACAAGAGTGCTGACGCTGCGGTGAAGTCTAACCTCTCTACAGCACGAGCAGAAGCAGAACTTCATTTCGAGAATAATAGCTACTCGTACGATACGGTGTGTGCTACAAGTGGCACCAATAAAATTGGAGACAACGTAAATGCAGCAGAGCGAGCATACTCAGGAAGTGGGGTAACTGCTTATGCTGATGCCACAGCAGCAACCTACAACACGGCACAGTGTCATGATTCAGCAAGTGCGTGGGTTGCGACTGTTCCTCTTAAGGCATCTACATCAGGTACTCCATCGATGTGGTGTGTAGACAGCACCGGTACCGCAAAATCAACATCCAGTCTGCTCGCGTCAAACGCACTTGTTTGTCCATAATCTTTTACACATAGCACTATGATCCTTGCATATACGGCAATCGGTGTACTCGGTGCCGTATTTGCTAGTTTTGTGGGCGTGCTTGTTGATAGGGTAAACACGGGCGAATCATGGGTGACTGATCGTTCTCGATGTGATTCGTGTAGAGCAACACTTACGGCTCGTGACCTCGTCCCGGTAGTGTCATGGTTACTCTCACGAGGCACGTGTCGTCATTGCGGTAGCCGCGTGCCCGCACGGCATGTGCTCGTAGAGTTTGCTACCGCGGGAGTATTTTTTGCAGCAAGCGCCATGCTTGGTATTACACCGACTCTTTCCGTGTTCCTTATGGCCGTGCTCGTACTTCTGTTTATTGTGCTCTATGACGTGCGGCACACCATAGTACCTACTGTGCCAGTGCTCGCGTTAGTGACGCTTGGAGTACTCTTTGCCGCTCTCACGGCCTCGTCAATACCTGCTCTCGGGCTCACGCTCATGACTGCGGGTGCGATTGCCTTCGTATTTCTCCTCTTTTATGTGCTTTCAGGAGGACGGGCAATGGGATTGGGGGATACACCAGTAGCACTCGCTCTTTCTCTACTTGTGGGATACAGCGCAGCGCTTCCTGGATTATTATTCTCATTTTGGATAGGGGCGTTATACGGCATAGTAGTGTTGGTCTCTACTCCTAGAGGGCATAGAATGGGTATTGAGGTGCCCTTTGTGCCGTTTCTAGCACTAGGGTTCCTCCTTGCATTCTTCACCGGATGGAACCCACTACCGCTTTTCTAAATACTCCTCCACGCGCACGTGTCGCTACATTGCGCGGCTTCACGGTTGTTGAGCTGCTTGTGGCGCTCGGCATTATTCTGATTATTACGACCATCGTAATAACAGGGCAGACAAACTTTAATCGATCGCTGGTGCTTACTGACACGACATACACCGTTGCCTTCACTCTACGTCAGGCACAATCGCTCGGTCTCTCAAGTCGAAAATTTGGCACCACTCAGAATGCCGGATACGGTGTGAATTTTGTAAGTGGAGCGAATACCACGTATACGTTATTTGCAGATACCGAACCGGCAGCTCCTGGTAATGCTCAGTCTGGAGCCTGTGTGGGTCACAGTGTTACCTCGGGCCTCGATGCAAAGCCAGGAAATTGTTTGTACGACTCAACCAATGAAAAAGTAACCACGTATACGATCGGGAAAGGATTTACCATCTCAAGTTTCTGTGGTGCTGATAGCGGAGGAACTCAGCGATGCTCAGGATCGTATCTCGACTCGCTTGCTATCTCTTTTTTGCGTCCAAACACGCAGGCAAATATCGTGGGCGTGCGCTCCGGAACGCTCATTCCGCTCACCTCGGCTACTATAACCATTAGTTCGCCAGACGGATCACAAACACGCTGCATTAAGGTCACTAAGGTGGGCCAGATAGCAGTGGGTCCGACCTGCCAATAGATATGAAGACTCCTTCACGCGGATTCACGCTTATCGAGATTGTGGTGTCTGTGGGCATCTTTAGTATGGTGATGTTAGTTGTGACCGCGGCATATTTGACACTGATTGCGATGGATAGGGAAGCGCGCACTACAAACGATGTGGTTGCAAACCTCTCATTTGCCGTGGATAGCATTGCGCGTAATGTACGCACCGGAACAAGCTATAGCTGCGCGGGTGCAGGTAACGGCACTTGTTCACAGCTCTCTTTTGTGGATGCGCTTGGTCAAAACGTGACGTATTTACTTAAGTCAGACGGCACCATTGGGCAATGTACGAGTAACCCGTGTACTGCAGCAACTGCTGTAGCGCTTACTGATGCGCGTATTTCAATCTCTGCACTTACGTTCTACGTGCGTGGTGTCGGTACGGGTGACAATGTACAGCCTCAAGTCACTATTAGTATTCGCGGATCACTCACTGCCCAGCAAGGCAAAACGGTGGACTTCAGTATTCAGACAGGAGCGACCCAGCGCTATATCGAGATATGATGCATCGTATGAACCTAAAGGCATTCACGCTTGTAGAGACCATGGTAGCTGTGGCTATTGTGGCAATCTCTATTGTGGGCCCGCTCTACTCGGTACAGAAAGCAGTGGTGACATCATATGTCTCACGAGACAGACTCATTGCCTCATCGTTGGCACAAGAGGGAGTCGAGTATGTGCAAGCAATTCGTGATAATAATTTTCTCTACAACCTAGCGAATCCTTCGACTCCTCGCTCGTGGCTCTATGGGCTCGATGGAGCAGGGGGAAGTGTGAATTGTTTTACTGCTTCTGGGTGTCGTCTTGACCCTACACAAAACAACGTCACGGCCTGTTCGGGTGCCTGTTCGCCACTTAATGTATCATCTACTGGCGTCTATAATCACCTGGCAGTAAGTGGAAGCAACGTCGCAACGCGCTTCACACGCAAAGTTACCTTTACGACGATTTCTACTACCGAAGTTCGAGTGACAGTGACCGTGACCTGGACTACTTCTCTCGTGCCGTATACCGTTACGGTAACGGAGAATCTCCAAAACTGGCTATGATGCGCATCTCTGAACCAAATCGCGGATTCACCCTTCTCATTGCCGTCATTCTTTCGTCGGTAATCGTATCCATTAGTCTTACCTTGCTTGATACGTCATACAAGCAGGTCATTCTCGCCTCTACCGCTACCCAATCCCAGTACGCCTTCTATAATGCCGACACGGCTCTAGAGTGTGGCCTCTACTGGGACCAAAAGCAAAATGCGTTTGACTACACCTCACCCCTTTCTTCATCCAGTATTGTATGTAATGGACTTGCCATCACGAACTATGGCATCACGACGCCGGTAGCAGGTACCAAAGAGACAAAGTTCGATGTGGCGTGTGCGGGAGGCGGGTCGCTCGGTACCGTAACCATCAACAAGACTTCAACGGGAGACACTACAATATTCTCAAGTGGATACAATACGTGTTCAAGTACTGATCCACGGCGTATTGAACGAGGTCTTAAGGCTAACTACAGTGGTGGCACAGCATATAGCGAGGGCTCGTATTACTCGCAGGGTTCCTACTACAGTCAGTCGGGGTACTACAGTCAGGGTTCCTACTATACCCAAGCAAGCTACTACGCTCAGAGCGGATACTATTCGCAGGCAAGTTACTACTCTCAGGGCTCGTACTACGCGCAGGGATACTATCAGAGCTATTACCAAAGCTACTATCAGAGTTCGTACTACTCACAAAGTAGCTACTACTCTCAAGGGTACTACTACGGCCAAGGATACTATCAGGGCTACTACTACGGAGAGGGTTCATACTACTCCCAGGGTAGCTACTACTCTGAAGCCTCGTACTACGCAGAAGGGTTCTATCAGGGCTTCTACTACTTCAAGTAGAGAGGGAGAGACAATTGGCGTGGGTGCGCTAGGATAGCTATATGGCCGTATCAAAGGATATAGAAGAGCGCGCCCGTGCACTGCGGGAGGTGATAACTAAGTACCGCACGCTCTATCATGAGCATGACGAGTCACCAATTTCGCCTGAGGCGCTCGACTCTCTTAAGCATGAATTGGCTGAGCTTGAGCGGGCGCATCCTGAGCTTGTAACACCTGATTCTCCTACACAGAAGGTGGCGGGCACGGTACTTCCTGCACTCAAGAAGACCAAGCATGCAGTTCCGCAGTGGTCACTTGATGATGCGTTTGACGAGGAAGATGTGCGTGCGTTTGATGAACGGGTGCGTCGCGGACTTGCGCGCTTAGAGAAGGACAATCGCACGATTTCCTATAGCGCTGAACTCAAGATAGACGGACTCCATATTGTGCTTACCTACAAGGCGGGTGTGCTCGCGACCGCTGCTACTCGTGGAGACGGAGTCATTGGTGAAGATGTAACACACACGACGCGCACCATTGAGGGTATCCCGCACAGACTTACGCAATCAGTAGATATTGTCGTGGAAGGGGAGGTCTATATGACACGCTCCGGTCTCATTGCACTGAATACAGAGCAGGAACGGCTCGGCAAGCCTGTATTCGCTAATCCGCGCAATGCGGCCGCAGGATCGCTGCGCCAGCTGGATGCGAGTGTTGCTGCTGCACGTCCCCTCAGGGCCTTTATATACGACATTGATGCATACGACGGTGATATGCCTCGCTCACAAGGCGAAGAGCTTCGTTTTCTGGAGACGCTTGGATTTCCGGTAAACAGGAACCGCCTTGAAGACACTGACATTGATCACATCATTGCGTTTTGGGAGAAGTGGCAGGGTAGTGCTCGAGAGGGTGAGGACTACTTGATTGATGGAGTAGTTATAAAGGTAGATGCACGTGACTATCAAGAACTACTTGGCTATACCGGTAAGGGTCCGCGCTTCGCTATTGCGTTTAAGTTCCCAGCCGAGCAAGTAACTACGGTTATTCAAGACATTACCCTGCAGGTAGGACGCACAGGAGTACTTACACCAGTCGCACACATGCAGCCAGTACGAGTAGCAGGTACCACCGTGGCGCGCGCGACGCTCCATAACGAAGATTTCATTACAGAAAAGGATTTGCGTATTGGGGACACGGTGATTCTGCAGAAGGCAGGCGACATTATTCCAGAAATAGTCGCGGTACTTCCTGAGTTTCGTACCGGTACAGAAAAGAAATGGCGCTTCCCAACACATACTCCGTTGTGTGGTGGTGACGGGGCTATAGAGCGCGTTCCTGGTGAGGCGGCATATCGCTGTGTGGTACGTGGATCGTATGCAGTACAAGAGCGTAAACTCACGCACTTTGCAGGGAAAAGCGCATTTGATATTGATGGATGCGGCAAGAAGACAATCGCGCTGTTAATGGAACACGAACTCATATCCGAGTTCCATGACCTATTTGAACTGACCTACGACGAGCTTCTGCGACTGCCAGGATTCAAAGAAACATCGGCACGTAACTTAATTGATGCCATTGAAAAGGCTCGTACCGTGCCTCTTGCACGCCTGCTTGTAGGCATGTCTATTCCTCATGTGGGTGAAGAGACGGCATACCTACTTGCGGAATCGTTTGGCACCATGGCAGCACTGCGTGCCGCATCTATTGAGGCTCTTACGGAGATAGACGGAGTAGGTCCTATCATGGCACGTGAAGTATATGCGTGGATGCATGATGCAGAACATGAGCAGGAACTTACTAAGCTGCTTGCACACCTCACGGTAGAAGAAGGGCAGCAGCGAGCAGAAGGACCGTTTACTGGTCGTTCCATTGTCATTACCGGTACGCTCCCGACGCTTTCACGCGAGGAAGCAGAGCAATTGGTGCGCTCGGGGGGTGGTACGCCCGCTGGCTCCGTCTCAAAAAAGACTGCGTTTGTGGTGGCTGGTGAGGCTGCCGGGAGCAAGCTCGCGAAAGCCAAGGAGCTTGGGGTTCCGGTCATAGATGAGGAAGAGTTCCTCAAACGGGCGCGCGCATGATACAGTCCTCCTATATATGGCATCCGCTACCCCAGATGATGTAAAGCGCCTCGCGGCCCTTGCGCGTATCGCTATCCCAGAAGATAAACTCGCTACATTTGCGGCTGAGTTTGAGTCGGTTCTCGCGTATGTGGGAACGCTTGATAGCCTCACGCTCGCGTCTGAGGAGGGTGAGGTGTATCCGACACGCCGGAATGTGCTTCGTGAAGATGGTGAGCCGACGCCCGCAGGAACGTATACCGATGCTATTGCTGCACAGTTCCCTGAACGCGAAGGTAATCACCTTGTCGTTAAGCAGATCATTTCTCATGACTAAGCCACTCTACGAACTCACACTCACCGAAGCAGCGCATGCGCTGCGTACTAAGGTGTGCACGGTGCGTGAATTGTGGGACGCATGTCATGCGCATGCAGTAGAGCGCAATCAAGAGTTGAACGCATATCTTGAGATCTTCTCTGTAGACGAAGCGACTATCACTCGTGCGCAGGCACGCATAGATGCAGAAGGAGAGGCCGCACCGCTTCTGTGTGGTATTCCACTTGCTATTAAGGACAACATTTTAATCAGAGGTCACGTGGCAAGTGCTGCATCAAAGATGCTCGAAAATTACGCGGCGACGTATGATGCAACCGTTATCGTAAAGCTTAAAGAAGCAGGAGCGCTGTTCTTGGGACGCACCAACATGGACGAGTTTGCTATGGGTAGCTCAACCGAAAACTCTGCGTTCGGCATTGTAAAGAATCCTCATGATGTAACGCGCGTGCCGGGCGGGTCTTCAGGAGGTTCTGCTGCAGCAGTTGCAGCCCACATGGCTATTGCGTCCTTGGGTACTGATACGGGAGGCTCTATTCGTCAGCCGGCTGCGCATTGTGGTCTCGTGGGACTTAAGCCTACGTATGGAGCAGTGTCACGCTCAGGTGCTATCGCTCTTGGTTCATCACTGGATCAAATAGGTCCATTTGGAAAGTCAGTCGCCGATGTGGCGGCGCTCTACGAAACGATTCGTGGCTTGGATCCACTCGACAATACCTCAATTGCGGATGATACCTATCCTGCGGTTGCTGTACCAGAGAAGCTTCGTATTGGCGTGCCGCGCGATCTCATTACTGACGCGATTGACGCCGATGTGCGTAGTGCGTTTGAAACAACACTTGAGCGTTTGGTTGCTCAGGGACATACCTTGGTCGATGTGACACTTCCAAGCAGCTCATACGCGCTGCCGGTCTATTACGTGGTGCAGCCTGCAGAAGCATCAGCAAACCTTGCACGCTTTGATGGTATCCGTTACGGACATGCTGCCCGAGGTGGTTCACTCCTGGATGATTATGTTGAGAGCAAGACCGAAGGGTTTGGAAAAGAAACCACCCGTCGCATTCTTCTTGGCACCTTCGTGCTCTCGTCAGGATATATTGATGCGTATTACCGCAAGGCAGACAGGGTACGTACACTGCTTACTCGAGAATATGACGCTGCATTTGAGTCGTGTGATGTTATCGCATTTCCGACCACGCCTTCACCAGCATTCAGGTTTGGTGAAAAGTCTGACCCAGTCGCCATGTACTTGGAAGATGTCTTCACGGTTACCGCAAACCTAACCGGTATGCCTGCTATTTCAGTGCCTATGGGTACCGTAGAGCGCGAGGGTAGTACGCTTCCTGTGGGTATTCATTTCACTGCGCCAAAGTCCGGAGAGGGACGCTTGTTTAAAGCGGGTGCACTCGTGACCGGCGAGACGATATAATATAGGGGATGTTGTCGGATACGGCAGGCCCTGTTCACTATGTAAACGTCGAGTACTTCTTTCGTATTATCTACGAAACGATTCTTGGCGTGCGTGGTGCATCATTCCAAACAGATCTCACAGCCCTCCTTACGCATTTTTGGATCACCGTTACCGTGATTGCGTTTCTTGTGTCTGCAGCGCTTCTTGGAGTACTTATATATGCAACACTCAGATATCGCCAGGTCATAGCGCTAGATGATGAGAAGTATCAGACCATTCATGATGCGCATCATGCAGAAGAGGTAACTGAGCACAATCGCTGGATGCATGTTCTCTCACTCATCGAGAGCGGGCAGGAGAGTGATTGGCGTCAGGCGATTATTGAGGCGGACATCATTCTGTACGATGCTCTAGACGAGGCAGGGTTCCCGGGTACCTCAATAGGGGAGAAGCTTAAGAATATCGACATGCGCCGCCTGGCAACGCTTCAAGAGGCCTGGGATGCTCACAAGGTCCGTAACGAGATTGCGCACCAGGGATCTGCGTTTCAGCTCTCTGACCAGCTTGCGTACCGGACTATTCAGAAATACGAGGCGGTACTGCGTGAACTGGGCGAGGTTTCCTAAGGACTTGCCAATCAAGATAATCGCGATATACTAAGAAATATAGCGGGATAGAGGAGAGGTACCTCGGGAGGCTCATAACCTCCAGACTCCGGTTCGATTCCGGATCCCGCAACCAGCAAGAAAACCACCCAACGTATCGTTGGGTGGTTTTCGCTATACAGTCTCGTTATCAAATCTTGAAGGCAGGGACAGCATCATGGCGTGTTTAAATGGAAGCATGACCGATTCGACACTCCCGGTAATTGAGGTAATTGCACTACTCGCCCTGTTTCTGATAGCTATTACCGTATTTAAGTACCTCATTCAAGACGCATTTACCCGCACACGCTTTATGATGACGGGACTCTTCTTGTTCATTGTACTTACGCTCACCATCGCGTTCTGGCCCTTTGCGCTCATGACACTCCCGTACACTATTCCAGGATTTGGAGTCGGCATACTGATTGGCTACTTGGTGGGTGTGCAGACAGAGCGTCAAAAGATTTTGGTGCAGGGTATTGAGCACTACATAGAGCACTTTGCGCACATCGAGGACGAAGACTTTAAGAACATGACGTGGTGGACGGTCATTAATTTTTACTCAGTCACCGCAGCCCTAGTCCTCATCAACCTTGTGGGGTTTACGAACGTCATCACGCACAGTTCTCCGGTATTTGTGATTGTCACTACTACTGTGGGTGCAGCACTTATTGGTTCTATCGTGCCGTACCTTGCGCATCTATGGACGCTACGATTTCGTAGGTCCGAGACCGCGTAAATTACCCGAGCACCAGTACGGCGCACAGGAGCAGGAGAACGAGCATAGAATAGCCAAACACCTTGCGTGCCCAGCGGACATCATCGTGGGTGCGTGCACCAAAGAGCGCATAGAGACCCCATAGGGTAGTGCCCCCGACGAGCAGTGCGCTCAAGTACCAGGCGATACCTGAGACATACGCGAACACGAATGCGGCCAATACGCACAAGACCGCGTAGGTTACCATGATGGCTTTTGCGTAGGAACCAGGAAAGCGCACGGACATCACCGGAACACGTGCCGCTGCGTACTCGTCCTTTCTAAAAATGGCGATACCCATAAAGTGCACCATCTGCCACGCGACCATGAACATAAACAGCGCGACCGCAGTGAGGTCGAGTATGTGTGTGGCAGCCGTGTAGCCAATGAGTGGAGGCATGGCGCCTGAAATCGTGCCTACTATGGTGCTGTGGTGAGAGATGCGTTTAAGAGGAGTGTAGAACAGAACGTACACAGCATCTGCGATAAGGGTGAGCGTGAGTGTAAGCAGGTTTGTGCCTATGTAGAGACTGAGGGTGCCGATGACAAACAGCACGGCCGCAAACATATATGCGTGGCGAGGAGATATTGCCCCTGTGGGGAGCGCACGTTTCTTCGTGCGCTCCATAAGCGCATCTATGTCACGATCGAGTACGTTGTTCACGACACAAACCGAGGCGATAGAGGCCATGAGGCCTACGGTCATACAGATAAACGTAAGCGGATCAAAAGCGTGTTGTGCGCCAAACACGTACGCAGCTACCGCCACCAGCGTATTGCCGTAGATTATCCCTGGCTTAGTGAGGCGATAATATGCGCGGATCATTTTAGTTCGTGGGCGGGAGATACCATACCGCCTTCATACAGATCCATTTCAGTAGGTGAGTGCGGATGGAGGCGCGTGAGGTTCACCATGATCCAGAGCGTGCCGATGATGAGAATGCCGATGATGAGTCCGGTGAACCACAAGAGCGCGCTGCTGAAGCGCTCGCCCATATGGATAAACAGTGCGAGCTGAATACCAAATTGAATCACTGCAAAGAGAGCGATTGCGAGCGGGGCAATACCGGTGAAATGGATGGCAGCAAAAAATGAGGCACCCGTGGTGATAAGCGAGAGTAGGTACCCTGCGATATAGCGCACGAGCATCTGCGGAGGGGTGGTCGTCATAGTGAGAGCATGCCAAAGAGGTATACAAACGAGAAGATGCCTATCCAGATGAGGTCTAGGAAGTGCCAGAACAGGGAGAAACATATGAGTGCGGTCTTGGTCTTGGGAGTAAGGCCGCGCAAGAGTAGGTGCAGAGCAATCACGAGAAGCCACACCAGACCTGCAAGCACGTGTGCGCCGTGCGTACCTACGAGTGTAAAGAATGAGGAGAGGAACGCACTGGTCTGCCAGCTTGCACCCTCCTGCACCAGGTTGGCAAACTCATGCCACTCAAGTGTAAGAAATCCAGCACCAAGAAGTGCAGTGAGTGCGAGTGCCACCCACAGCGTGCGCACGCGGTTCTCGATGCTTGCCCACAGTGCTACGCCGCAGGTGAAGCTACTGGTAAGGAGTATGAGAGTAGATGCTACTACAACTCGAATATCAAAGAGCTCAGCTGCTGTCGGTCCTCCTGCGGTTGCTGTGTGGAGCACGGCATAGCCTGCAAATAAGGTTGCGAACAAGACACAGTCGCTCATGAGGTATACCCAGAGTCCAAACGGTACGTTACTTGCGTGTGGGGTAGTAGAGCTCATAGAGATCGTAGGCGGGTTTCTGTAGCGGCAATAACAGAGGCTGGTACCCGATACTCAGTTTCGGTCACAAACGAACGAGCGACAAGAGTGACGAGTATACCCAGGAGTGCGACTGGTAGAGCCCACCAGATGTGCCACACCATCGCAAACCCAAATATGCCGGCGCATACCGCAATGATAAGTCCGACTGCACTTCCCTTAGGGAGCATGATATCGGTATAGGGAAGTGAAGGTGTGTGACCATCCTGCTTTTCCTTCCAGAATGGATCACGTCCTTCTACAGTCGGGATATGGGCGAAGTTATAAAACGGTGCAGGAGAAGGAGTAGACCACTCAAGCGTGCGTCCGTTCCAGTAGTCGCCTGACGTATCACGATTGCGCGCTCGTTCAAGCACGCTCACGAGAAGCTGTAGGAGCTGTACTCCTACGCCAAGCGCAATGATGCCAGCACCCACCGCGGCCACGACAAGGAGGGGATGGTAGCCGGTTCCTGGTTCTACAAAATAGAGACGGCGTGTCATACCCATCATGCCGAGTACATAGAGCGGTATAAAGGCAACGGCAAAACCGGTGAGCCATAGCCAGAACGATGTTTTGCCTAATTTCTCTACTAACCCAAATCCAAATATCTTAGGGAACCAGTATGCAAATCCTGCAAAGTATCCAAAGAGCACGCCGCCAATCACCATGTTATGGAAGTGTGCAACGAGGAAGAGGCTGTTGTGGAGTTGGAAGTCTACTGCCGGTACTGACATAAGCACGCCGGTCATGCCACCAATGATGAAACTGAACAGGAAGCCCATAAACCACAACATAGGTAGTGTGTAGCGAATACGTCCGCGGAACATAGTAAAGAGCCAGTTGAATACTTTCACACCAGTTGGTATAGCAATCACCATGGTGGCGATACCAAAGAATGCGTTTACGTTTGCGCCTGCACCCATGGTGAAGAAGTGATGCACCCATACCCCAAAGGAGAGTATGGCAATACACATGGTTGCTACCACCATGGAGGTGTACCCAAAGAGGCGCTTTTGAGAGAACACCGGCACAAGTTCAGAGAATATGCCAAAGGCAGGAAGAATAAGAATGTATACCTCAGGATGACCCCAGGCCCATATCATGTTCACGTACATCATGGCGTTTCCGCCAAAGTCAGTAGTGAAAAAATGCATACCCATGAGGCGGTCGAGAGATAGCATGCCGAGTGTCACCGTGAGCACCGGAAAGGCTACAAGGGTGAGCAGCATGGCGGCCAATACAGTCCACACAAATATCGGCATGCGCATGAGTGTCATTCCCGGTGCGCGCTCGCGCAAAATCGTCACAATGAAATTCACGGCACCAAGCAGAGTGCCGACACCCGCTATCTGGAGCGACCATATGTAATAGTCCACACCAACTCCCGGACTGTATGCGAGCTCCGAGAGTGGAGGATAGGCAAGCCAGCCAGTAGCGGCAAACTCACCGACCACAAGTGAGAGATTTACGAGGATGGCAGCGGTTGCAGTAAGCCAGAAACTAATTGAGTTCAAAAGGGGGAAGGCGACGTCACGGGTGCCGAGCTGCAGTGGCAGGATGCAGTTGATGAGGCCAAACATAAACGCCATGGCCACAAAGAAAATCATAATGACACCATGTGCACTGAATACTTGCGCGAAATGATCAGCCGACAAATATCCGGCAGTTGAGCTTACCGCTACTGCTTGTTGGCCACGCATGATAAGTGCGTCAGCAAAACCACGCAGCAGCATGACTCCCGCGAGTATGAGGTACATGATGCCAATTTTCTTGGCGTCTACCGTGGTGAGCCATTCGCTCCAGAGCCACTTCCACCTGCGGGTGACAGTAAGGAGAATGACTGTCCCCAATATGCCGCTGACCACCATCAGTTGCGCCACAGTCTCAATAGGACCATGGATGAATTCAGAAAGGGTGAGGGTGCCGAACATAGAAATTAGGGGGTAGTAGTGCTCGTACTTCCTACTGTAGCGGAGGAGGAAGGAAGCGTCATGTGTCCGTGGTGCACAGGCGAAGTGCGGTGTGACTCCATACCCATGCCGCGCGCTACTATGTCATCGAACGAAACGGTAACTGCTCGAAAATAGGTAACTGGCCCGCGCTCACTTGGTACGCTAAGCGTAGTGTAGCGAGCCTCCGTAAGTTCCTCAGGAGCGTCTTTCGCGCGTGCTACCCACTGTGCGAAATCGTCTTGGGTAAGTGCGTGTACGGTAAAGGTCATGTCAGCAAAACCTTCACCGCTATAGTTTGCGGATCGGCCGGTGTAGGTACCGGTAGAGTAGGTAATGATGTTGAGCACCGTTGCCATGCCGGTCATGGCATACATTTGTCCGCTTAGGGCTGGTATCCAGAATGAATTCATGGGTGCATCCGCCGTGATATGAAAAGTAATGGGTCTATCTATGGGTAGTGCCAGTTCGTTTACGCTTGCCACGTTTTCATCAGGGTAGATAAAGAGCCACTTCCAAGGAAGCGCGACTACCTCGACAGTAAGCGGTCGCTCGGTAGAGGGAATAGGTGTCTCAGGATTGAGGCTGTGGGTACTCGACCAGGTGAGTGCGCCAAGTACCAGCACAATTTCAAGAGGAATGGACCACCAGATGAGCTCTTCCATTTTTGAGTGCTCCCAGTCAGGTGTGTACTTTGCTTTGGTGTTCTGCTCGCGATAGTGCCACGCAATAAAAATGGCAAGGATAATAACGGGCACTACCACAATACACATCAACAGCACGGCACGCACGAGTAAGTCACGTTCAGCAATTGCAATTAAGCCAACGGGATCAAGCAGTATAAAACCGTGTGCACGAGTGAGGATATAGAGCAGTGAGAAGAAGCACAGTACAGCGCAGATGGCAGCAAGTACGTACGGCTTTTTCATGGTGTATCTGCAGTATACCAAGGACTAGTAGCCGAATATGTCTCTATTACGAGAAGACTAGGGGGTTGCTACAATACCTATATATGGAACAGACACCACTTGCACAGCTCACTAATCTCACCGGAAGAGTCGCGTTGGTTACGGGCGGGGCGATGGGTATCGGCAATGCAATTGCCTCCCGCCTCGCAGAAGCAGGAGCCTCCGTTGTTATCGCTGACCGTAATGAACAAGAAGCGATACAGGCAGCGCAGACACTCTCTCAAAAGGGATGGAAGGTAGCAGCAGTCACTGCTGACGTGAGTGATGCTGCACAGGTTGAAGCGACGGTAGCGGCGACAATCGCAACATTTGGTGGTATCGACATTCTCGTCAACAATGCGGGTGTCTACCCGAATGTGCCTCTTGCGCAGATGGATGACGAGACGTTTATGCGGGTTGTTTCAGTAAATCTAGCTGGAGTCTTTCGCATGACCAAGGCCGTGTCTGCAAAGATGATAGAGCAGGGGCGGGGTGGGCGAATCATAAATATTACTTCTATTGATGCGCTGCATCCTTCAGGAATTGGACTCGCTGCCTATGATGCTTCGAAACACGGAGTGTGGGGCTTTACTAAGAATGTGGCGCTAGAGCTTGCTCCTCATAGCATCTGGGTGAATGCAATTGCGCCCGGAGGTGTTGCGACACCGGGCACGGGGATGGGTACCCCTACGCCACAGATGGCAGATCTCATGAAGTCTTTTGCTGAGAAAATTCCTATGGGCCGTATGGCTGATGCGGATGAAATTGGTAAGGTCGCGCTGTTTTTAGCCTCAGATATGGCCAGTTATATGACGGGCTCCCAGATCGTCGTAGATGGGGGCGTATTACTGAAGTAATGAAAGATTTATCTGCTACATGCGTACTATAGTGCGAACCGTCATTTCCTATGAACCAATCACCACTTAAGACCATCATTCCTCCCGTACTCGGTGTGCTCGTTATTGGCGGAATAGCGTTTGCATACACCAGCACCCAGACTCCGCAGGTACAGACTGCTCAGACTCAGGAAGGAACACTACCTGAGTCGAGCACTACTCAAGACACAGCGGTCGCTACGTCATCTGTCAGTACCACAAGCGGGACCAAGTCAGCATCGGCCTACAAGGATGGCACCTACAAAGCTAGTGCGCCATATATGACTCCTGAGGGTCCTGAGACCATCAACGTATCTCTCACTATTGCAAACGGTATGGTCACCGACGTGACTGCTACTGAGCAGGTCACTATTCCTGACTCACGGCGCTATGTGCAAATGTTCATGAGTGGCTACAAGGCGCAGGTGGTGGGTAAGAGTCTCGCCACCCTCAAGCTTGGGCGTGTTTCAGGGTCATCACTTACTTCAGGTGGGTTTAACGATGCGCTTGATCAAATCCGCGCCCAGGCCAGCTCATAATCATGGAGCGGTGGAGTTTTGATGCAATTGGCACAATCTGGCACATAGAATTTGCGTGTGATGAACATACGCGTAGAGATATTGAGTCTCGTATACGTACACGTATTGCTGAATATGATGCGGTGTACTCGCGCTTCCGCGACGATTCGCTCGTGACACGTATGTGGAAATCACCCGGTACCTATGTGTTACCGGAAGATGCGAAGCCGTTACTCACGCTCTATGATGAGCTCTATCAACTGACTGATGGAAAGTTTACTCCGCTCATAGGTACGACGATGGTGGATGCTGGGTATGACGCCACCTACTCGCTGAGGCCTAAAGAAATCATAAGTGTACCTCCTGCATGGGGTTCTGCTGTGACATATCAGCACCCAAACATAACGCTTACCGAACCTGCTCTTCTAGATATCGGCGCTGCAGGAAAGGGATACCTCGTAGATATTGTCGCTGAGCTACTTGAATCGGCGGGAATCAATCAGTATGTGATAGATGCCGGAGGTGATTTTAGAATACGAAACAGTGAGGGGACTGAGATTGGACTTGAACATCCTGAAGACGCGGGGCAGGCAATTGGCATCGTTCGTCTGATTGAGGGAAGCATCTGTGGTTCATCAGGAAACCGTCGCAGGTGGAGCACGTTCACCCATATTATTGATCCCGATACGCAGGCATCGCCAGAGCAGGTGCGGGCTGCCTGGGCGGTCGCACCGACAGCACTCGTTGCTGATGCGATTGCAACATGTCTCTTTTTGGTGAGTCCAGACCGGATTGCATCCATCGGAGCAGAATATCTAGTGGTGTATGCTGACTATACGTTTACTAAGTCAGCAGGTTTTCCTGCAGAGCTTTTTATTGCATAGGTCATGCGCTACATCGACTCCTTGCTCAATAGCATTACCATGTATCGTCTCGTGGTCTTTGGCCTTGCACTGCTTGCGCTACTTGCTGTGGGGTTTGGGTATCTTGGGCTTGTCGGCTACTCAGGCACCGCACTGCTACTGTCGCTTGCCATAATTGGTGTAGTTGCATACTCGACTGATGCTATTGCTGCTCAACTCACCGGTGTCACGCGCAATAGCGAGTCGGTCTACATTACTTCGCTTATCCTCTTCTTTGTATTGCTTCCGCTTTCAACAGCAGCGGATGTCGTGGTGCTGGCTCTAGGTGCGTTTTTCGCAGTCAGCTCGAAGTATTTCTTTGTATACAGAAAGCGCCATGTATTCAATCCAGCAGCATTCGCAGCTGTGGTGCTCAGTCTCATGGGTACTGGGGCGGTGGGGTGGTGGGTAGCGACACCTATACTGCTCCCGTTTGTGGCGGTGGTAGGGCTTCTGGTGGTGCGCAAGATACGTCGTTTCGATACGTTTATTCCTTTCATGGCTAGCGCCCTTGTGCTGGGTATTGGGTATGGACTTGCGCAAGGTATGTCTATAGCAAGCACCATCTCTACGATGGTTCTATCGTGGCCGCTTGTATTTTTTGGGAGTTTTATGCTCACTGAGCCGCTTACCTCACCAACCACGAAGCGTGCGCGTGTTGCCTATGGTGCGTTTGTGGGTGCGTTGAGTGCACTTCCACTTCCTGTAGTTGGCACACGTATTAGTCTTGCACTTGCGCTCTTGCTCGGAAATATATTCACGCTCCTGGTGACCAATACGACGCGCTATACACTTACGTTCGTAAGGCGTATCCAGATAGCTGCATCTTCGTGGGAGTTTGTGTTCATGTCATCAGAACCGATCGTGCATCGAGCAGGACAATATATTGAGTGGACGCTTGGACACACACGTACAGATATACGTGGCAATCGTCGCTACTTCACTATTGCATCAGCTCCAAGGGACGCAGATGTACGCCTTGCGGTACGCATTGCCGTAGCACCTAGTTCCTTTAAGCGCGCGCTCATGGAGCTTATGCCTGGCGATCAAATAGTGGCTACCGGTGTTGCTGGTGACTTTGTATTACCCGAGATGCCAGACATTAAGCTGCTGTGGGTGGCGGGGGGCATCGGTATCACTCCATTCATAAGTATGGTGCGTCAGATGCGCAAGGAAGGGAATCGTCGCGATGTGGTACTCGTCTACACTGCACGTGCTGATGATGAATTTGCGTACACCGAAGAATTGAATGAAGTACAGGCATGCGGCGTGCAGGTAATTCGGCATGTAGGGCGACTTACTCCTGATGTGCTTGTTGCAGCGGTGCCTGACATATCGGGGAGAGAGGTGTATCTGTCGGGTCCAGATATGATGGTGCGAAGCACGCGCGAGATGGTGCGCGGTCTCCATGTGCCCGCTGCCCACATTCACACGGATTATTTCCCGGGACTCTAAGGATATGCAGGATAGGTAGGTGCCTGCGTGGTTTTATAGAGTACACTACATACCATACTCATATAGGTAGTCATCATGAATATACGTTCTCTTTTTAATTGTGGGTGTGGTGACAGTATGCGTAACGTAGCACCGCTCGTGCTTCGTGTTGCTACTGGCTTTGTGTTTGCGATGCACGGATGGCAGAAGCTTCAGGGAGGAGTGCCGTTTGTTGCCGGCTTTCTGGGACAACTTGGTTTTCCTGCACCAGAGCTCTTTGCGGTGCTCCTGATAGCAGCTGAGCTTGGCGGCGGCATTCTCCTTATTCTTGGACTCTACACGCACTGGGCAGCTAAGGTTGTTGCATTTGTTGCAGTAGTGGCCTTCCTCACCGTGCACGCCAAGAACGGATTCTTTATGGCGTCAGGGGGCTACGAGTACATCATGCTTTTGTTTGCTGCGAGCTACTCAATCATGGTGACGGGTCCTGGAAAGTGGTCTCTGGATCACAGCCTAAAGCTCGGAAAATAATCATTTCTTCATATATACGAGCCATCAGCCATGCGGCTGGTGGCTCTTATATGTACCTTTGGTACTATGCGGGTAATGAAACTCGTGCTGGTAGAAGATGAACGTAAGCTCGCTCGGTCGCTTCGGGAGGGGTTAGTTTGGGAGGGATATGAAGTAGATGCCTTTCCTAATGGAGAGTTGGTGGAAGAAGCAGTTGAATCAAATCCCGATGCATATGATTTGATGATCCTAGATTTAGGGCTTCCGCAGAAGAGTGGCCTTGAGGTGTGTCGTGATCTGCGCAAGAAGGGTCATACATTACCGATACTCATACTTACTGCGCGAGACTCTATTGAAGACAAGGTGGGGGCACTTGATGCAGGTGCTGATGATTTTGTCACTAAACCATTTTCCTTTGAAGAATTACTTGCTCGTGTGCGTGCGCTCTTGCGTCGTGCACGCACCAATACCAATCGACAAATTACGATAGGCGAGGTCATGATTGATCTTGATGCGTACGTAGTCACTCGAGGCGGTGTTGCGGTACCGCTTACGCTTAAGGAGTTTGAACTGTTGGCATACCTAGCAGAGCGGAGAGGGCAGGCAAAATCTCGTGAAGAAATATTCGCGCATCTCTGGCAAGGAAGCGATGCGTCTGCGTTTAGTAATGTGGTCGATGTGCATGTGTGCAATATCCGTCTTAAATTAGATGACGATCATGATCATGCGATCATTAGGACCGTTCGAGGCGTTGGTTACGCGGTACAAGGATAAGCTTCGTACTGACCCCTTTTTTGCTGTACGCATTAAAATTGCGGCGCTCTACTTCGTGTGTGGCGTATTTATCTACATCACCGTCGACTTCTTTATAGACGCAAGTCTCCGGGATTCATTTTATTTAGTTGCCTCACTTCCTCCAGGTTCTCCAGTAGACGAAGCCTTCAGAGCACTCAAAATTAATTTGTGGTCTGGACGCGCACTTAAGCTCGTACTATTTGCTGTAGCTGCATATTTCTTGGCGGGGGTTGCTATGCGCCCAATTAAGCGCGCGGCCGAACTGCAGAAGCGATTTGTGGCAACGGTGTCACATGAACTACGTACGCCACTTGCTGTTGCGAAGAACACTACCGAGGTTGCACTTCGAAATGAACACACACTTACACGAGAAAAAGCAATTGGTGTGATTAAGAGTTCTCTTGAAGAAATGGAGAGAATTTCTGACATTATTCAATTCTTGCTTAAGTTTTCTAATCTAGAACATCGCAAGGAGTCATTCACTCAGGAGCGTGTGTCGCTGCATGACGTGGCAACGCATGCAATATCACTTGTGCGCAAAAATGTACCACAGGCTGAAGTGCACATTGATTTGTCTGTAAGGGGCGCAGCAATGGTGTCAGGAAGCGCAACCGCTCTTGAGGAGTTGATACTGAACTTGGTAAAAAACGCGGTGACCTATACGCCAGCAGGAAAGCAGGTTCAGGTGTCAATCTATGATACTGAATCAGGCAACACTGTACTTCGGGTGGCGGATGAAGGTGTCGGTATAGCAGAGGACGATGTGCCGAATCTTTTTGAACCGTTCTTTCAAGGTAGGCGAGTGCCTGAACATGAGACGCATGGCATTGGTCTTGGGTTATCTATTGTCCGAGAAATTGTGGCGCTCCATGACGCACAACTTGAAGTGGAAAGCTTACCCGGTTCCGGTAGTACCTTTACCGTAATATTTCCTCTTAGCGCCGCTTCGTAGCAGGATTCCTAAGTCGCTTCAGGAGCATCCAGCATAGGAGGCACAACACACCTACAAACAATGGGTAAAAGAGGGCGGGGTACTTAAACAGCGGAATAAGTGTATTCGCTGCTTTCTGAGTCCAAGATGGTGTGGGGGCTTGGGTAGCATCGTCGCTCATGTGCGTTTGGGCTCCAAGCACTGACCCGCTGCGCGAGGTAGTTGCGGTAGAGGTGGCGCTAGCAAGCGAGGTGAGGTAGGACAACCCTGCTGCGCGAATACCTTCAGTCAGGGTAGTCGTTTTAGTAACTGCTTGCTGAATAAAAGGAGAGCTTGAAGCAACGGTAACCTGAGCGCTGTTCAGAGCTTCAAGGGCTACAGGTTTGGGAGCTGCAGGTCCTACAGTTATCGAGAGTGTTGAAGCATCAGTGTGCTCTAAGGCAAGCGCTGCCTTGGTCTTCTTGTCGATAATACTGGTGATCTTTGCTGATACGACATGGGCACCTTCGGTGGCCTGCCAACTAATTGATTCTATGGCGCTACTACCTGGCTCAAGGCTGAAGGGAGCGGACCCCACAACCGTGCCATCTACGAGAAAGGATACAGAACCTTCTATGGCCGTACTGCCACCGTCGTACATGACGGTATATAGCTTTACTGTGCTTCCTGCCGAGGGATTGGTCTGAGACACCCAGACGGTGCCTGGAGCAAATCCAGCGGAAAGGTCAGCCGCATGTGCTCCTATAGGCAGGAGACCACCGACACAAACGAGTGCGCCCAAAAGGGTGCGAGTATACATACTGACATCGTACACCACCGTATCTGTGTATAAGGCCCTTTTGTGTGCAGCTATACCGCTATAGCTTGGGTAATCACCCAACATACAGACCTTATGCGTGCAGCAGCAGTTATTGTGCTCTCACCGCTTAGCGCATTCTTGGCGCTTGGTCTTTTGTTCGCTCCACATACTGCATACGCAGCGGCAACCTTCACACGGGGTTCGGAATATCCGTATGTGAGCAGTATTGCCCTTAAGGTAGGAAGTGACTTCGTTCCTCTGTCTACTAGGACGCAAGAAAATATCACCGTGGTTATTTCGGTAGACCCTGGACCAACTCCAGGCAATAACATTCATGGCTCGGATAGTCATCTGTTTACAGAGAACGGCAGCTATACGTTCAATTTCGTAGACGATTTTGGAAATATCGGAAGTAGTACGGTAACGATAGATAACATAGACAGAACTCCGCCAATCATTACGATTGAGCCATTTGCTACCTCTTCCACGAATCAACCAGTCGTCATTACTGCAACAACAAATGAAGGCTCGCTTGCAAGTAGCACCCACACCTTTACCGAGAATCGGTCATTTGATTTTGTGGCCACTGACGAAGCAGGGAATACTTCAACCTCAACCGTGGTCGTTGCCCATATTGATACGACTGCTCCAAGCATTACGCTGCAGGGTGATGCTGCTATGCAACTGCGCGTGAACAGCTCGTATGTGGATGCTGGGGCACAGGCTGTAGATGCAGTAGATGGAGCGCTTCCGATTGTAAGCACTGGTAGTGTGAATACCCATGTACTGGGTATCTATGTGCTCACCTATACAGCAACTGATGCTGCTGGAAACGAAGCAAGCACTACGCGCACTGTTGAAGTGATACGTGGTTCTTCTGGAGGAGGAGGTAGAGGCGGTAGTAGTAGCGTAGCGCTAGCAACTGCACCAGTAGGACAGGTGCTTGGTGCTACAACGTATAACTTCACTCGATTCCTTGGACGAGGTGATACAGGAACCGATGTTACCGCTCTTCAAGAAATACTAGTAACTGCCGGATTTCTTAAAAGTGCTCCAACCGGCTATTTTGGTTCTCTTACAGAGAAAGCGCTCTTGGCTTATCAGGTGTCTAGAGGGCTGCCTGGCGTAGGTGTCTTAGGACCTCTTACTCGTTCTGTAATACATAAGGAGGCTATACCGGTGTCACGACCTGCCGTAGCAACTATAGAAGGCCAGATCTCTTTGCTTCTTGCTCAGGTCCAGATTCTCCAAAGTCGTCTCGCATCCCTACAGTAGGTTGCGTAATTTCAACTTATTACGACACAATAATCTCCATTGTCAGTGTATTGACAATGCTCGTAGTAAGCGCATGCTTTAAGTAGTAAGAGGGGCAAGATGCATGCATCTTCACTTGCTAGTGCTTGGTTACTTTTATTACTTAGTCATATGCCTATGTTGAGTGCGTATACAAGGCCAGAGCAGCGCCAGACACATCCTCTGCTCGCTGTAAGTATTATTAGTGTGATTACTTTGTTTGCAGCGGTGCCAACTATGGTGCACGCAGAGAGTCCAGAGGTGTATGTCTCTGCTGCGAGTACGGTGGTTCCTGCTGACGGTACCCAGGAAGCCCCGTTCACCTCACTTGACCAGGCACTCGCAGCAGTATCAGAGGGGGGAACGGTGCATGTGGACGCATCGGGTGCGTACGATGTTTCTTCTACACTGCTCTTAAATAAGGCAGATGTCACCATAGAAGGAACTGGAAACCCAGTAATCCGCGTATCTGGGGGATCTAATGCGTTCACTATTTCAGCTTCAGGAGTAACGCTCAGGGGTTTCTCGATTCAAAAGACTGATAAAACCACACAGACAATCATCCAAATTGCAGCAAGTGGAATAACTATTGCGAACAATTCTTTCCAGGGTCAGTTTGTGATTGGTGATGCTGAAGTCAGTCGCGCCATGGTTATCCAGGGAGGACTTACTGGTCTTACCATAGAGAACAATACGTTCTCTGATCTGCGACAGCCTGCGTACATCAGTGGAGTAACCGAAGGCGTTATTTCAGGGAATACCACTGTTCGCACTAAGGGTTGGGTGGTAGAAGGAGGCACTATGGATTTTCAGGGTAATACATGGGGAGAGGGTGCAAACGCAAATGTGTATGATATTGCCCTTCTTTCCCTAATTGGGTCTTCGTATTACACCGATGTTCCAGCGCTTTCTGCCGCGAACGCAAATGCATTTATTGAGGATCAGCGTACTTCTCCAGCAACATTGTCTGTTGTGTACGTAGACGAAAACGCAGCCTCAAGCGGTGACGGTACTGCCCGAAGCCCTAAAAAGACCATTGCAGAAGCAATAAGCCGCGTAGCTACAGGAGGTACCATCGTGCTAGCTTCAGACATTACAAGTACCGCTCAGATAGATATTACCAAGGCACTTACGCTTGATGGAGCAGGGCATACGATACGTGCCGCATTCAATGGTGGTTCGGTAATCAATATCACGGCAAGTAACGTCGCGCTTAAGAGTCTTATAGAAGATGGCGGTACTAGCAGCGCATCTCCAACAACAGGAAACCGAGGCATTAACATCTACAAGGCAACCGGTGTTGTGCTTGATACCGTTACTGCTTCAAATAATAGTAAGAACGGTATTGTGGTGAACGGTTCGGTAGTAACTGCCCATAACATAACCACTAAGGGGAATGGGTGGGAAGGAATCGATGTAGATCTTGGTTCTGGTGTCACTACTCCAGCAGAACTCACAATAACTGGTGCGAGTCAGCATGATGAAAGCAGGGCGGCGATTCGTATTGACGACACACGCAAGGCGGTGTCAGTAATAGACGTGCAGAACCAGTATGGTGCAACGGATACAGGTACTGTGCGCGATTATTACTTCAACGCAAAGAAAGTCGTAGTCGCAACACCTGTTCAGGATACTGTGGCAGTCGGCGATGTTACTATCACTGCCGAGCTCCCTGCAAACACGACCGTAACTGGCAGTGTAGGCTGGGATGGAGTGGTCAATGCTCCTGTCGCCACATCAGTTTCAATTGAGATTCCAGGATTTACCGCAACGCCTCTCATAAGTATTGCGGTAGGTTCTAACAATTCTGATCTTACCTTCGACAAGGCAGCAAAGCTGACGTTTGTTGGCCAGGCAGGGCAGTCTGTGGGGTGGACCAATCATGCAGGCGTGTTCACACAGATAACCACAATCTGTACTGATAATACGCAGGCGACCAATGACGGATTGGCTGTCGGAGCTGATTGTAAGATTGATGAAGGAGGTGACTTAATTGTATGGACTAAGCACTTTTCGACTTTCTCTACCTATCGTGCAATCGAGAACCGTAACGGAGGAGGTGGTAGTAGTGCCGTTACTACGACAAGTACTACTGCAGCGGCAACAACTCAAACCGTAGCGCCTGCAGCAGCAACTACTGGTCGAGTGCTTGGTGTAGAGACGTTCTCATTCACGCGCGACCTACATATTGGAAGTGTCGGAGATGACGTGAAGGAACTCCAGAGTGTATTGATTGCTGAAGGTTTCCTCGCCATTACAGCTCCTACTGGCACCTTCGGAGAGCTTACGCGTGCAGCAGTACGTAAGTATCAGTCAGCTCACACCATTCCATCTACGGGATATGTCGGTTCGCTTACACGTGCGGCGCTCAATGCGGTGCCAAGCGCGACGACTTTAAATGTTTCAGCGCTGGAACAAATCGTTGTGCTCCTTAAGCAAGTTCTTGAGCTCCAGACCAAGTTGAGTTCACTTAGTCAGTAGTTCTAGCTGTGTACAACACACGCCTGGGTTACTCCGGGCGTGTGTTGTGTTATATCCATTTGATATGTGCCCTGAGGGTAGTAGTATTGCCGTATGCGCAAGCCCAGAAGCAGAAGGATTAAAGATTACCTGATTCCTCACCGAGGGAATGGGTATAAACCTATTATTTTTACTGTAGGTGGCGTTGTGGCGATTCTGCTCGTGCTTGTACTCATACAGGCAACCTATCTTTTTAGTACACGAGTCGGTTTTAATAGTTCGACATTTCTTGCTTCGGTGTTACCAGGTGTCCTTACTGACCTCACAAACTCAGATCGTGCGCATGCGGGTGTCGGAGCGCTTGAATCGGATCCACTTCTTGCAAAGGCTGCACAACTGAAAGCAGAGGACATGGCAGCAAAGGGGTACTTCGCGCATACGGCACCAGACGGAAAGACTCCATGGTACTGGCTTGATCAAGTGAAGTACGCATACAGCTATGCGGGTGAGAATCTCGCAATAGACTTTACTGATTCGGAACAAATAGAGGAGGCCTGGATGGCATCTCCTAAGCACCATGCAAATATTGTTAAGCCACAATACACTCGTATAGGGATTGGTATTGCGCACGGTACGTTCGAAGGACAAGAGACGACATTTGTGGTTCAGTTCTTTGCCAAGCCAGCTGAAGTATCAGGGAAGGCCGTTTCGGCAACTGGCAGCACTAAGATGTTTCAGAGAGAGTCCGCAACATCTGCCGCTGGCGCAAGCAGCACAAATAGAGTGCTTGGAGCAGAGATTTCACCAGATACAGTAAGCAGCTTCTGGGTAAGGGTCATGGCATCTCCACTGCATACAGTGACGTATGTATTAGCAGCACTGGTAGGCCTGTTCAGTGTGTTGCTTGTGCTCGCAATTGTGATGCATGTTCGGATTCAATACATAGAAATTATTGCAGGGGGATTGCTTATTATTTCTGCAAGTTTGGGACTGATTTTCTATAATATCTCGACAAGCACAGGAGACGTGCCTGAGGGTGGAGAATCGGTGTTGGTGGAGTCAAGGCAATAGTATCTCTAGTATGCAAGCAGTTATTTTAGCCGCGGGTCGCGGTACTCGCATGGGCGAACTCACGAATTTAGTACCTAAGCCGATGCTCTTGGTGAAAGGTAAGACCCTTATTGAGCACAAGCTCGACATGCTCCCCCCGGAGGTCGATGAGGTGATTTTTGTAATTGGGTATTTGGGTGATGTGATTCGCCGCAAATTCGGTAACGAATACCGCGGTATGCGGGTCCGATATGTAGAGCAAAAGACACTCAATGGCACCATGGGTGCGGTAGGTCTCGCTAAGCGATACATAACGGGTCGGTTCATTGTGATGATGGGCGATGATCTGTATGGCATCGAAGATGTGTTGCGTGCATGCGCTATGCCGGGCTGGGCTGTGGTGGTGGAAGAGACAGAGCACATGGCCTCTGGAGGGAAGGTGGTTCTGGGGGAGGGTGGTCTGGTGCTCGATATCGTAGAAGGAGAGCATCACGGTACGCACGGGTACATGAACACAAATCTCTTTGTACTGGATGAACGCATATTTGAGTACCCCATGGTACCCAAGGCCCCTGGAAGCCTC
>CAYWWP010000003.1:46660-53826 GCA_964462415.1 uncultured Candidatus Saccharibacteria bacterium | reverse complement strand
CGCGCTAAGTAAAAGAAAACGTCAGTCTTTGGACTGACGTTTTCTTTTAGTTAGGAACCTCTTGGTGCGCGATTGGTCAGTATTCGTGCTGCTGTGTGTAACACGCTTCGGGCGCAGCACCACATGCTACGCTTTTGGTATGGTCAAATGGAATGAAGCAACGTGGTATTCACGTCTAATCGGTATTTTGGTATTTCTGCTCGCCTTACCAGTCGTTTGTTTCTTCTTGGGGTATCAGTTCCGTGACACACTCCAAGTCCTTACGGAGTCAGGTGCAGGTGGTATTTCAGCGCCAACGCGTAGTTGGGTGCGAGAGTTTAACTACAAAGAGTATGTGCCGGGCAAGCAGGTTGCCTATACCTGTGCACCTGGGGAATTTAGTGGACAACTTAATGCAGACGGCAGCAGCACGCTCACCCCTACTAAGACAGATATAAAGAATCCTGCCGATGCGAACCAGCCGGTAACCTGGACCATTCATGGTAATCGCATTTCCTTTAGTATGGGTAGTGAAGTGGTGTACGAGTCATATATCATTCCGGTCACATTCCCAGCAGGAGATAAGAATGTACTCGTAATGGTTGATCGTAAGCTTGTTTCTGGAATAGGGTGCGGTGTGGTTATTGCTGACTCAAAGGCAGCTATAGAGCGCTACACACGCTAGTTCTCGTCTCTCGTTTGTTCGTGTATTATTCCGGCATGACAACGTCTTCACGTATTTCTCTTGGGGTTATCGCTTTTCTGCTTGTGCTAGCTCCACACACCGCACTTGCAGCAACTCCTACTATCGCTGAGTTACAGGCACGAGTGATTGGTCTTCAGGCAGAGCTAGCAGCACTCAAGGCCGCGCGAGGTATAGATGCAAGCTTCGTGTTTGCAGTGCCAGTCGCCGCATTTGATTTGCGCTCGTATACTTCTGTATCGCATTACCCGACGTTCACAGGTACCGCAAACGTATCGTCAGTATTCGTCATTGTTCGTGACGAAAAGGGGGTGGGTATCTCAGGTACGCTCGTGCCTGTAGAGAAGGGGGTATGGTCATATAGCTCAGTGGCGTATCTCCCTCGGGGAGCCTATAGCGTCGAGCTGATTGGAGGCTCCAAGGTTGAAACCAGGAATCTGGTCGTAGATGCGCAGTAAGCGAACACTCCCCAAACGGGGAGTTTCGTTTGGACCTTAATTGCGTGCTAGGATGGCGGTAATGCATTCGCGTGTTCGAATCTGGTGTGCCTTGATTGCTGTTATTGCGGTACTCGCTGCACCGATACTTGGTTTTTCTCATGCGCTTGTTCCGCACACGCACACACATGCTCACGACAATGCACTCCATACGGTTATTGAACATGGACTAGAGAGTTCTCTGTCGCGCAAAGAATTTGGAGTTGCCGTTCTTGGGTCATGGGTGGTGCTTTTTGCGCTCATTCCTATCCTGGTGGTGAATCGTATTCCTTCGTTTGTATACGCTACGCCTCCTCACCTACGTATGCTTCGACGAGGTATTGTGCCATATCGCACGTTTCGATAAGTACACACATCAAGCGACTTGAGTCGCACGCTATTACTAACTACGAATGCGTAGCATTCGTATAGCTTCGCTGCTGTATGCGTACTCGTTACGCAGTATCAGGCCTTACGTGTGGTGCATGTGTAAAAAGGGTAACTGCATGTATATCTGCAGTACCACATGTTTCAAACACTGCTGTCTCACGCACATTCGGCTATGTAGAAGTGGTCTCTGATACTGCTATTCCGTTTGCTGTGCTTGAACAATCACTTGAGAAAACACGCTATCGAATTAGCGAATGGCGAGCCCTTGCGTGGGTGAAGCCACTAGTAAGGAGTGTACGGACGTTTCTCCCACTCATCACTGTGTTTGTGGTGGTCGTCAGTCTTTCGGTAGTACTGACGTATTTGCAGCAGGGAGGAGTGCATGAAGCAATGCTCAATTTCATGGGAGTATTCTTCATCGCTTTCGGACTTCTGAAGGTGGTCAACCTGTCTGGCTTTGCTCGCTCGTATCGGGCATATGACCATGTGGCACAGGCGTTTCCAATCTGGGGGTATATCTATCCATGGGTTGAGCTACTCTTCGGAGTACTCTTCCTGGCACAGGTGAGTGTGCTGTTGGTAAGCATGCTTACGGTGCTCATTATGACCCAAAAAGCATACAGCGTGTTTGTGTCTGTGCGCAGGGGTGCTCAGCCGACATGCGCATGCTTGGGAGGATTCTTCTCGATTCCTATCACGTGGGTCACGGTTGCCGAAGACGTGCTTATGGCACTTATGGGGCTCGGTATGGTGGTTGCGTATGTCGTTTGACCGGATGCCATACGCTGATGTAGAAGTTACTCTCTCACAAGAAGTAAGTGATAGCATTCGCGCGTGCATTAGCGCTCTGTACCATGATGTCCATCGAGAACACGTCTGTGATAATCATGCGCTTATTACGGGGTATGACTTTCATATCACACCAAGCGGACCACGGTTAATTGAAGTAAATGCAAATGCAGGAGGACTGTTCGCGCTGCTTAATCATCCGCGACAATCGCACGCAGAGCAGACGCGGGTCACTCAGATGTTCGTAGAGGCCTGTGCTGAAGAATGTGTAGCGACAGACACTATATCTCCGGTGGTGGCTATTCTCGACCAAAATCCTGAGCAACAATTTCTGTACCCAGAATTTGTTGAGATAGCGCAGGTGCTTAGTACTGCGGGGTATCGGATGCGCATCGCAGATACGGAAGCGTGTGCGTACATAGAGGGTAAAGGACTCTATCTTGCGGACGAACACATAGACATGGTCTATCTGCGAGATACAGACTTTCTGCTCGCTACGGAGCGTACCCATGCACTACGCGCTGCCTACGAGGCAGGGGAGGTGCTGATCACCCCAAATCCTCGCGAGCATGTTCTGCTTTCTGACAAGCAACGATTGTGTGAGTTCACTCACCCAGTAGTGTTACCAGCGACACTTCTGACGCCTGCAAACAGAGAGGATGCGTGGAGTCGTAGACAAGAACTCGTGTTCAAACCGGTGGGCGGATTCGCGAGTAAAGGTGTGTATCGGGGAGACAAACTCTCTCGTGCACGCTTTGATCTCCTTCTAGCTGAAGCGCCGTACATAGCGCAAGAGCGCGCCGACCCAGACGTGATTACTGTTCCTACCCGTGAAGGAGACCGCGTCATGAAATATGACATTCGTGCATATGCATACCAAGATCGTCTGTACGTGCTTGGGGCCCGTGTGTATGACGGGCAAGTAACTAACTTGCGTACACCGGGAGGAGGATTTGCACCGGTTCGTGTGATCACCCCGTAACCTCACTGGTTTCGGTCCACGCATGAAATAGGTTCATGCGTGGACTAAGAGCTTGAGGAGGAAGCTATGTTCTTTGAAGACTGGGCCCGCGAACTCTTGATCGTGTCTGGTGGTCTCGCGCTCGCCGCGCTGCTGATTAGTGCGCTGAGTCTGGTGATGCGTCGAGGACACATGTGTGATCCTGTGGCGGAGCTGTTTGGTCATGTGACGCACAGCGTCGCCATGGTCTACATGGCTCTCGGCATGGGTGGAGTGATACGTGTGATTGATATGCGCATCGGCATGCTGTTCTTCGAGCTATCTGCTCTGTACTTTTTCTGGCGTGGGGTAGAGCGCGGACTCGACGGTATGCAGGGCTCTATGTGGCGTGACCTCACACATGCTGCAAGTTGTGCGGCAATGGCGTACATGTTTGTCGATGTGCGTCAGTGGGTCTGGTGGGCTACCGCTGCTGCAGTGCTGTGGTGTTCATACGTATTCGCTAATACGGTTGGTCGCACGGTAACACTTGCCACTCCTACGCATGTTCGGATGAACCGGAGTCTTGTGTTTGAGAGCGCGGCGCATGTCAGTATGGCACTCGCCATGCTCAGCATGTTCGTGGTCATGCAGTCAGCGCAGGCTACTGCACTAGTACATGGTCCTATCTGCGGGATGCCCATGTAACTCCTTGTAGATATGAGGAGTATGTACATGCCAAGCCATCCTGCGAACCGCCCCAGCAATGGGGCGGTTTTCTGTACGGTCACGGTTTAGGGTGAACATGGTAGCATACAGGCACATGCTCCAGAGGCTTCAGAGAGTAGCAGTATGCACTGTAGTGCTCGGACTCATGGTTGTACCAACCATTGGGTTTTCACATGCCATTATTCCTCACGGACACGTTCATGCGAGCGACAGTGCTCTGCACGTAGCGCTAGCGCACGGACTTGAAAGTATTCTATTGCGTCACGATATAGCAATCCCGCTGCTGTGTATTGCAGTACTCTGGGCACTGCTACATCCTGTCCGAAATCAGCTCGGTGCCGGGGCGCAGGTAGACACATTTGTATATACTCATGCGTTGCGTCGCGGCATATTTCCATATAGAAGATTCGGTTAAGTAACGAACTATTCTTATTAGTTCGTATTAGCTGAATTGAAATGAAACAGTATCTAATCGCCATGGTTGTCGCACCTACGGCACTCCTTGCGAGTCCGCTCGTAGCATCGGCAAATCACTCAACATATCAGACAGAAGCAACACAGGCTGTGGCTGCAGAGGCAGCGCATACTGCGTCAGCAGTAGCGGCGCACTCAGACATGGGTACATGTGAGTTTGAGGAGAACCTTGGTCAGGGTGCTAAGGGAGAAGGGGTCCAGTGTCTGCAGCATGAGCTTATCGAAGCTGGATACTTGCCAACACTTGATGCTCCTACAGGTAACTTCGGTGCACTCACGGTAGAAGCACTTAAGAAGTGGCAGGCTGCGCATGGAGTTCCTGCAACAGGGTACTTTGGTCCACTAACGCGCGCAGCGCTCCATAGTGCTGTGCACGCTGCTATGGGTGTATCTGATGATCATCATGATGCGACCAGCACCGCATCTGAGACAGCTCACACCCACACCGCACTAGATGTGTCAGGCTGGGCACAGATTCCATCTGTATCTGTCGTGGTACACGAAGACACGATGGGTGGATACAACCTCGAAGTAACACCAGTAAACTTCACCTTCGCGCCTCAGCATGTAAACGGGGCTGTGGTGCCTGGTGAAGGCCATGCGCACCTGTACATTAACGGGGTGAAGTACACGCGCCTGTACGGCCAGTGGATCTATCTTCCTGCATCTGCCTTCACGAAGGGGGAGAACACGGTGCGGGTAACACTTAATGCAAATAATCACAGTGATCTAGCAGTGGGACAGAAGCTTGTTGAGGCGTCTGCCACATTCGTGGTCAAGTAGTACTCTCTACATCATGAACAGATTTCTCTATGTGCTTCCGGTGCTTGCGCTTGTGGCACTGCCACATGCGGCAAGTGCACATGAGCACGCAACATTCGAAATCGGAGGCATCACCTACAACTTCGTAGTGGGCTCACTCAATGAACCTATTACGGTAGATGACAAGACAGGTCTCGATCTTGCTATTACCAAAGGCAAAGGTCACCCAACTATGGGACCTGATGGAGACATGGATGGTCCTATGACCGGCACCACACCGGTGACGGGTCTTGAAGATACGCTCAAGGTAGAGCTCATCGCAGGAAGTGCGAAGAAGTCTATTGAGCTTCGTCCAGCATGGGGAAGCGAGGGTGCGTACCAGGCATTCTTCTACCCAACACGTGCAACAACCTTTAGTTATCACCTTACTGGTACCATTGAGGGTAATCCGGTAGACCTTACGTTCACCTGTCTTCCAGAAGGACAGGAGGCAAAGGATGATGATACGCGTAAGGAAATTCCTGGAGGTATCACCCAGGTATCACGCGGAGGATACTTTGGTTGTCCTGCCCCGAAGGAGAGTCTCGGATTCCCAGACGAGAGCGCCTCACTCAGTGAGACTGCTCACGCTGCTACTGGTGCTGCCACACGCGCGAATGTAGCGCTTGCGCTTGGTGCGCTCGGCGTTGCACTTGGCGCGTTTGCTCTGCGTCGTAAGCAGTAGCCGTCGGGTATACGGGTACGGGCAAACGCCCCGCAGCCAGAGGCTGCGGGGCGTTTGTGGTATCCTGCACCCAATGAGACTCCGTGAAGCACTCTTGGTACCTGTTATCGCTGTGCTGTGTGCTGTACCGCTGTCAGTAAGCGCGCACGCCATGCCGGTTTCCTATCTTCCGGCTTCAGGTGGAGTGACTAGTGCGCTTCCAGAGGTACTCACCATTACCTTTAGTGAGCAGCTCGATATTGAAGCAAGCTCGCTTCATGTGAAGGGTCCGTCAGGTACAGAGCTTGCAGAAGGTAAGCCCGTGCTTGCGCCTGGGGACCATAAGACCATGCAGGTACCAGTCCGTACTGATGGCAATGGTACCTATGTGGTGTCATGGAGCGTAGTATCGGCTGATGATGGTCACTTCACAAAAGGCTCGTATGCATTTGGTGTAGGAGAAGGCACGGTAGTAGCGCAAACAAGCGCTACAAGCGAAGTAGTAAAGATTGCTACGGTGCCCGAGGCACTTGCGATGACCGTCGAGCTTGGCGGAAATGGGATTATATGGGCGGTACTACTCCTGCTTGCGTTTGTGGTGCGTCCGGTACTCGCACGTAGCCCATATGCACGAGCGCTTACGCGCACCATGAGCTACTTCCTAGGTGCGGGCATTGCTGCTGCGTTCATTGGGCAAGCGCTCCAGCTATTTCTTAAATCAAAAGAGCTTGCCTCACTACAGGGTGTGGCACTTATCCCGGCATTCATGTCGTACCTGCAGACTGCGGCAGGTGAAGCAACCATCGGACGCATACTCGCCATAGGGGTAGTGCTCGTACTTGCTCTTCTGGGACGTCGTGCAATTGCGAGCGCACAAAGGGTAACGCTCTACGAATGGGGAATGATAGCGAGCATGCTCGTGTTCGCCTTTCTTCGCGCAAAGATAAGCCACGCCACAGCGAATCCGTTTCACCCGCACTTCTCCGTATTTATGAATATGATCCATCTCGTAGAGAAGGATCTGTTGTTTGGGTTGCCACTTTTCTTGGTGGTCTTGGTACTCATACCACGCATGCGCTCGCTTGTAGATGAACTTATGCCGCGCGTGTTCACTATGCTCGTCGTCGACTTGGCGCTCGTGTCAGCAACTGCGAGTTATATCGTATGGCTGCACCTCAAGACCTTTGACAATCTATTCACTACTGAGTGGGGAAGTGCGTT
>CAYWWP010000003.1:0-46560 GCA_964462415.1 uncultured Candidatus Saccharibacteria bacterium | reverse complement strand
CTCAATCCGTTCAAGGCGCAGTGTGAGTACGACGGAAATATGTGGCACGCTATGCTTCCGACTCGTGCGGGCATACCGGTAGCACAGGTGCCACAAGAGGGGTGTATGTGGGGAATGGGTGACTATCCATATCTCATCACCGATAAACGTGAATACGATTACCTTAGTACGTTAGGTGCAGTCACGGTAGGCCTGACACCAACGAAGCAAATCGTGGCGGGAACACCGGTAACCTTCACTGCTACGCTCACTAATGATCAAGGCGACCCTGCGCTCTTGTATGTAGACATGGAGAAGCTGCTCCACATGGTGATTGTGAGTAAAGATCAGCAAGTGTTTGCGCATATTCATCCTGACGACCTTGCTCCTATTACGGAAGTGCAAAAAGAAACGTCCACCTACCAATTTAGATATACCTTCCCAAAAGCAGGTAAGTATCTGATAGCGCTTGATTATGCGCATGGTATCGCACTTGGCTCCAAGCAATTTGTTATAGACGTAGGAGGTGATTCATCTGAAAGCGTGAGCCAGGTCACGTATCCGAGTCGTGGGACATTTGGAGGCTATGATGTATCGCTCTCGTACGGCATCCCGGTCCCAGGTGAAGCCACGACACTGGTGTACGAGTTTAGCAAAGACGGAAAGCCAGTCACCACTCTCACGCCGTATCTCTCTGCCGCTATGCATATAGCAGTGGTAAAAAACGACTTCACATCGTTTGTACACACTCATGGAGAAATTCACCCGCCCGGCACACCGTACCCTCCTATCCGTATAAAGAATGGCCAGGTTGTGCACTCGATGGCATCCATGTATACACCGCCGCAGTTTGGTCCACGCGTAGAAGCGCATCTCGTATTTCCAACATCAGGTAGGTATACGGTATGGGGACAGTTCAAAGTGGATGGTCAGGTAATTCCAACGGCCTTTACAGTAGATGTGGACTAGGGGACATACGTCTTTAGTCTCTGGGTATAGTGCTATCGTTTTAGATATGGAACACGCACATCGTCGCAACTGGCATGCCCGTCATAAAGAATCAAGAACGACTGGTCAGCGACTTGCTGATGGAGTAGCTAATTTCATGGGTAGTTGGAAGTTCATTGTATTGCAAACAATCTTTGTCATTCTCTGGATGGCACTCAATATCCTGGCATACACCATGCACTGGGATCCCTATCCATTCATACTGCTCAACCTGCTGTTCTCCACGCAAGCTGCGTATGCCGCGCCTATCATCATGATGAGTCAGAATCGTGCCAGCGAGCGCGATCGCGTACATGCGGAGGAAGACTATCAGACAAACGTAGAAGCCAAGCAGGAGATAGAGCGGTTGCAGCTCGACTTGTCTCGTATTGAGAACGAGAAACTTAATAGGATCCTTGAGCTATTGGAAAAGAAATAGGAAACCGGCGACCTATAGGTCGCCGGTTTCCTGAGTGAGGCGTTCTCGATTACGAGCGCATGTAGCACTTACACGAGCCGCCCATCAGCTTCACGAAGCCCCACACAATAAGAAGTGCTGGCCAGATAAGTCCACTTATGCGAGGGTCGATAACCTGCATGTTTCCAAGCAAGAATGCGAGACCGATAAGCATAACAATGATAGAGCCTAGCTTATGGTGTGCGCATGAGCAGTGACTCTCCTGATTCATGTGATTCATGGCAGGACGGGGTACTAAGCTGGTATAGCTATAGCATACCGCCGTTTTCGGGCCTGTGTGGCTCCCTGGGGGATATCCCCGTCTTGTCGGGGTTTGAGGAATTTCCCGGAATACGTTAGGATGCCAGAGTCCCTCCTCGGAGGGACTCCGCCGATGTAGCTCAGTCGGTAGAGCGCATCCATGGTAAGGATGAGGTCGCCGGTTCAATCCCGGCCATCGGCTCCAGGTTTGCCGTTGAGGCATACCGCGCCACCTTAGCTCAGTTGGTAGAGCATTGCATTCGTAACGCAAAGGTCCCCGGTTCAATCCCGGGAGGTGGCTCCAAAAACCAAAACCCCGCGAAAGCGGGGTTTTGGTATACTCGCTGTATGAATCCTGAAGAGCGCATAGCAGAGATTGAGACGCTCATGGCCGACCCTGCCTTTTGGGCCGATAAAGACGAAGCGCAGCGGATCGTACGGGAGTATCAGGCACTCAAGGAAGGAGGAAGTGCTGAGGGACACGATGGGGGTTCTGCCACACTCGCGATACTTGCCGGAGCTGGAGGAGATGACGCCGAAGATTTTGCGGCGATGCTCAGACGTATGTATGAGGGATATGCAGACCAGAAAGGGTGGCGCATACATGAGCTTGATGCCACGGAGAATACGCATGGCGGGTATCGTAGTGTACTCCTAGAAATAGGAGGGAGCGGTGTGTATGGTCGCCTTAAGTCGGAATCAGGAGTACATCGCCTTGTGCGCATCTCACCCTTTAATGCCAACGATAAGCGCCAAACGTCCTTTGCGCTTGTGGAGGTGCTACCCAAGCTCTCGCCAAGCGATCAGATAGAGGTGCGTCCTGAAGATCTTGATATACAGTTTGCTCGCTCAGGTGGAGCAGGGGGTCAGAACGTAAATAAGCGCGAGACTGCCGTGCGTATAGTGCACATTCCTACCAATATCTCGGTGCATGTGTCTTCAGAGCGCAGTCAGCAGGCAAACCGCGAAAAGGCCATGGAGCTCATACGTGCGAAGCTGTTTGCGCGCGAGGAAGCAAGGCGTGAAGCAGAAGCAAAAGGGCGCTCCATTGCAGCCACGACCGACAATAGCTGGGGAAATCAGATGCGTTCATACATACTTCATCCCTATAAACTAGTGAAGGATCATGAGACCGGTCATGAATCACATGACCCAGACCGGGTGCTTGCGGGTGATCTGGATGGTTTTATAGACGCGGCTTTAGGGGAAGGGGTATAATAGAAGTCGATACCGGAGCTATGATTTATTTCGACAAAGTCACCAAGCATTACAAAGACGGCACACCTGCTCTCGAAAACGTGACGCTGTCTATCGCTCCTAAGGAATTCGTCTCTATCGTCGGTCACTCAGGTGCAGGCAAGACGACCCTCCTTAAAATGCTACTTGCAGAAGAAGAGCCAACTGAGGGTTCAGTATTCTTTGAGTCCGTAGACGTGCATTCGCTTCCTAAGAGCAAGCTGCATCACTACCGCCGTAAGATTGGAATGGTGTTCCAGGATTTCCGTTTGATTCCAAACAAGACCGCATACGAAAATATTGCATTTGCCATGGAGGCGGCTGGTCGTCCACAAGACGAAATAGAGACCGACGTGCCGCATTACCTTGATCTCGTGGATTTGGGAGACAAGGCGCACCACTTCCCGAGCCAGCTCTCAGGAGGAGAGCAGCAGCGCGTTGCTATTGGGCGTGCCATCATCAATCAACCTGACGTGATTGTTGCCGACGAGCCAACAGGAAATCTCGACCCAGTAAATACCTACGAAATCATCGAGATTTTGAAGAAGATTAACCAGCTCGGTACTACGGTACTCATCACCACCCACAACAAGGGTGTTGTGGATGCGCTCGGCAAGCGTGTGATTACTATGGATAAGGGCCGCGTGGTGCGCGATGACCTACAGGGTCAGTACCTGCTTTAATTGTTACGACGTATGCTATCTACTTCGCTGAAGCGCGTTCTTACTGGGGGAGCAAAGAGTTTTGCACGCAGCGGCGTGGTGTCATTTGCGACCGTGCTCATCATGACGGTGACCCTGGTTATTCTGGGTTCACTCATGTTCATCTCTGCGGTGCTCGACAACACCCTCGCTACCATCAAGGATAAGGTGGATGTAAACGTATATTTTGTTACGTCTGCACAGGAGACCGATATTCTTTCTATTAAGAAGAAGCTCGAGTCACTAAATGACGTAGCAAGCGTCACGTACACCTCACGCGAGAATGCGCTGGCCAGCTTCCGTGAGCGCCATGCTAACGACAACCTCACCCTTCAGGCACTTGATGAGCTCGGTGATAACCCACTTGGTGCGTCGCTCGCCGTGAAGGCAAAGGACCCGTCAGAGTACGAGGGTATTGTGAAGTTTTTGTCTGATGACCCATCTATTTCTCCAGCATCAGGACCAATTATCGACCGTATTAATTACTACCAGAACAAGACAGTCATAGATCGCCTGACCGCGGCTATTGATATGACTGAGCGCGCAGGTCTCGCCATCGTTACTCTATTCGCCATCGCGTCCGTAGTAATTGCATTTACCACTATTCGCCTTGCTATCTACACCGCTCGCGATGAAATTGCAGTCATGCGCCTGGTGGGTGCGTCTAACTGGTACATTCGTGGACCATTCATTGTAGCTGGTGTGATTGCAGGACTGATCGCTACCGTGCTCGCACTCCTATTCTTCTATCCTGCTACCTGGTATGCCGGTTCTACGCTCTCTGCGTGGCTTGGTGGATTTAACCTCTTCACGTACTACCTCGCGCACTTCGGCGTTATCTTCCTGCTCCTAGCCGTAGCGGGTATGGTCATTGGCGCACTCGCGTCATGGCTTGCAGTCCGTAAGTATTTGAGAGTCTAAGCGTATGGCACTAGAAGGTCACAAGTATCTATTCGTCCTCGGGGGCGTAATGTCGGGCGTGGGCAAGGGAGTAGCGTCGTCGTCCATGGCGCTCATATTGAAGCAGCGCGGGTACGAGGTGAACCTCGTGAAGATCGACCCATACCTCAATGTGGACGCAGGTACGATGAACCCAACCGAGCACGGAGAAGTGTTCGTGCTTGATTCAGGCCTCGAAACTGATCAGGACATGGGTAACTATGAGCGTTTCCTCAATCGTGACCTCGGACCCGAGGATTACATGACGAGCGGTATGGTCTACCAGACTGTTATCGCGCGCGAACGCGCGCTTGAGTATGGTGGTAAGTGCATTGAGGCCATTCCTCACGTTCGCGACGAAATCATACAGCGTATTGAGGCAGCGGCTTCCCACAACGGAAGCCAAATTTCTGTTATAGAGATAGGTGGCACCGTGGGTGATTTCCAGAACGCGCTCTTTATCGAAGCGGCGCGCGTGCTCAAGATGCAGCACCCAGATGACGTTACCTTTGTGATGGTCTCGTATCTTCCGGTACCGGGCACTATTGGCGAAATGAAAACCAAGCCAACGCAAAGCGCGGTGCGCGAACTTAACTCTTACGGCGTGCAGCCAGATTTCATTATTGCGCGCTCGAGTGGGCCCATGGACGAGAAGCGTAAGGAGAAGCTCGCTATCTGGTGCAATGTACGCCCAGACAGAATCATCTCAGCTCCTGATGTCGAGAGCATTTATGATGTACCGCTTAACCTAGAGCGGGACCATATCGGTGACCGTTTGCTTGAGGCACTACGCCTCCCGAAGGAAGGAAGTGCAGACATGACCGCTTGGGCAGATTTCGTCTCTCGTATAAAGCAAGGGGGTCCTGAAGTAAAGATTGGCATTGTCGGCAAATACTTTGATACGGGTGACTTCGTACTATCGGACGCATATCTCTCAGTGATTGAAGCCCTTAAATTCTCTGGAGCAGAAGTAGGGGTCAAGCCCAAGATTGAATGGATAAACGCAAAGGACTTCGAGCGTGGAGAGTCGGTAGAGAAGCTCTCGCAGTATCACGGCATCATTGTCCCGGGCGGGTTTGGAGAGACGGGTATTGAAGGAAAGCTCAAGGCTATTCGGTTCGCACGCGAGCACAAGATTCCATACTTCGGTCTCTGCTATGGCATGCAGCTCATGGTGGTAGAGTACGCACGCAACGTACTTGGGCTTGAGGGCGCACACACGGTAGAAATTAATCCAAATACTCTGCACCCAATCGTTGCCATGATGGATGCGCAGAAAGAAATTCTTGCAGCTGGAAATTATGGCGGAACCATGCGCCTTGGTAGCTATGTAGAGAAGGTAAAGACAGGCACGATTGCGTATACAGCATACGGCACAGAAGAAGTAGAGGAGCGTCACCGTCACCGCTATGAAATCAACCCTGCATACGTAGCACAACTAGAAGAAGCAGGACTCGTGTTCTCAGGCACCTCTCCTGATGGCGTGCTTATGGAAATTGCCGAGCTTCCTCAAGAGGTGCATCCATTCTTCCTTGGCACACAGGCACACCCAGAACTTCTTGCTCGTCCGCTGGATCCACATCCGCTCTTCTCTGCGTTTCTCCGAGCCGCAAAGGATAGGACAGAGTAATAGTGTATTTAAATACAAAATGTGTTATAATATAAACAGTCAGCACGAGGAGGTGTGAGTGCATAGTAGAGAAGCCGTTGAACGATGCATTGGTAGGAATATAGCTCGCCTGCGCAGGTTGCGCGGCATGCGGCAAAAGGCATTAGCCAAAGAGATAGGCTGCACGCTGCAGACTATTAGTAAGTACGAGTGCGGTGCCATCTCCATTTCGGGATACCGTCTCTATCAACTTGCGGATGCACTCGGCGTGACTGTCGATGCATTCTTTGTTGGGGTGAAGCGAACAGAATCCCAACCTCGTGTCTGTGAACTAGATCAAGCTGCCTAAACGGTGGCTAAAGCCGGAAGTATCCCTTCCGGCTTTTCTATACACAGCGGCCTAGGTGCAGGGTAGGCGAGCGCTATACTATAGGAGACACCTAACACAACGTATATTGCCATGTCACAAACCACCAAACTAGCTGTAGGGTTACTCGTGCTTGTCGCACTCGGTGCCGTCGGATACTTCGGATACACCTGGTATCAAAGTAAGAATAGTGGGGGTCAGGCCGTCTTTAAGGAAGAGCCTGCCGCACTCCCAAGTGGCACCTCTACCACCGATGATTCACTTCAGAAAGACACCGCAGCAATCGACGCACAACTTAAGGGGCTCGACTCCGATAGTGCGTCTGCTGATGCCACTCTCAAGGAATCGGCGCAGGTCCAATAACTTTGAATTAACATCTTTCTTTGTATGAACAAGACTTCGCTCGTACTACCGCTTCTTATCGGCGCGCTTGTCGTGTCTCCTGCAGCTGCTTATGCAGACCACTCACAGAGTGAGGAGACTGAAGCCACCGCATCTGTCTCTGCTTCTGCAACGGTAGAGACAGGACGTCCCGGCGTACTTAATCGCCTTATGGATGATCATAAGGATCGCCCAAAGCCAGAAAACATGGCGAGTGGCACAGCCATGCATAAGGAGCGCATGGGTTCTACTACACGCCCAGCTGCTGGTGAACGCAAGGGTCAGGCAATAGAGAAGGTACAGGAAAAGGGAAGTGAAAAAATTGATGAGCGCATCGCGCGCCTCAAGGAGCAGCTGACGCGCATTAGTGCGATGGTCCGCCTCTCTGATGATCAGAAGGCTTCCATTTCTGCAGAGATAAATGCACAGATCACTGCACTCACTGAACTAAAGACCAAGATTGCGAGCGAGACGAGTACCACTACGCTCAAGGAGCTTACGCAGTCTATTACCAAGTCATACCGCGTATATGCGGTGACTATGCCAAAGGCAGCTATCACTGCAGCCGCAGATCGCATCATGACGGTGGTGGCCCAGATGGAATCTCTGAGCACTAAGATCTCAGCACGCATTGAGGCAGCTAAGACTGCAGGGGTAGATGTATCTGCTGCAGAAACTGCATACGCAGACTTTACTGCAAAGATTGCGGATGCTAAGACGCAGGCTCAGGCAGCTGCAAGTGCGGTAGCAGGACTTTCAGCTGATAATGGTGATGTGAATATACAGGCGTCAAACACTGAGGCGCTCAAGGCAGCAAAGACAAAGATTGATGCCGCCCAGACAGACCTTAAGGCTGCTCGCAAGGATGTCGACACTATCCTAAAGGCAATAAAGGGTAAGGGTGAGGTGAAGGCAGAGGCGAGTGCCACGACCAACTAACGACCTATTTCTCCACGAACTAGAAAAGCGCCCTGGCTTGAAGCCAGGGCGCTTTTCTAGTATGGTTTAGAGACCTGAAGGCGGCTCCTGCCGCCCTCGGTATTGCCGGATCGTCTAAAGGTAGGACAACGGTTTCTGGCACCGTTAATTGGGGTTCGAGTCCCTATCCGGCAGCAAAATTAGATTCGGCCAGCGTTCTAATTAGTATTGTGAGCCCGTTAGCTGTTGCGGCACGCAAAGCACGCTATAGTTATATCCATGACGACACTAAGCCCTTGGATAAACTTTAATGGGAATGCCGAAGAAGCATTTACGTTTTATAAATCAGTATTTGGTGGAGCATTCACTACCATTATCCGATTTAAGGATACGGCGAGTCCTGAGTTTACGCCGAGTGCTGAAGATGCGGAGAAAATAATGCAGATAGTTCTTCCTATAAGTGGAGAGAATGCCCTGATAGGGAATGACGTACCTGCATTTATGGGAACGGTCAGCGAAAACGAAAACAGAAGCAAGATTCGCGCAGCTCTTGCCACACGAGAAGAGGCAGACCGTGTGTTTGCTGGTCTGTCTGCAGGTGGGCAGGTAGAAGTGCCTATGAGCGATAGTCCGTGGGGTAGCTATTTCGGTATGTTCCGCGACAAGTACGGTATTGAGTGGGTGATTGAGTGTATTGCGCACAGCAACGTGTAGGATCTCTGGCATGTAGAGTGAGGGGAATGAACGGTGCGTGAACCATATGCCGCTATGGGAGGCTGTTAGAATACTGGTATTAGATGCACGATATAGAGAAACTCTATGAATCTACCAATCTTTGCAATTACTGTCGGAACGATTGCTCAGTATGTGTTTAGTGCGATGTGGTACATGCCGCTGTTTGGAAAGCAGTGGGGCGTCATTCATGGGTTTGACCAAGTGACTCCTGAAATGCAGAAGGATATGCAGCGCAGCATGATGCCACTCTTGGTGGGTCAATTCGTAGTTACTGCCATTACCTCAGTGGTGTTTGGAGTGCTGGTGTATCTCGTGGGTGATAAGGTGTCACTGTATCTATTGGCGTTGCTTGTGTGGGTGGGGCTTGTGCTTCCTACGCACCGCCACATCACGAAGATGGGGTCGTGCATCATTCCAAGGAAGAGGCGGAGGCAGATCACGAAGAGTTTCTTGGAGACACCACCGAATAGCGTCCATGCAGAAGCTTATTCCTAGCCAGATTAAGCGACCTAATGCACTTGCGTACGCGTTTGCGGGCGTAGCTGTATTGGTGCTGGGTGTAGCTTCGTCGCTGTACGTCTATGTCATGGTGGACAGGACTGGTCGAGCACACCTTGTGGATCGCGTGCAGACAGTAGCTCAAGCAATTCCGGGTGACACGTTACCGGCCATAAGTGCTAATCCTGGTAAAGAAGATTTGCCGGCATACACAGCACTAAAGGACGTGCTCATACGTATGCGTGCAGCAAACCATGATGTGCGCTTTGTGTACGTAGTTGGTGCACACACCGATGGTTCACTGTATTTCTTTGCTGATTCTGAAGACTCTACCTCACTCGACTATTCTCCACCCGGTCAGGCGTATCCTGAGGCTACGCCACTTATGAAGGAAGTGCTGGCGCGTGGGGTGAGCGGAACGGATGGACCTGACAGGGATCGGTGGGGTGTATGGATATCTGGCTATACGCCGGTATATAACAGCGCAGGGCGAGTAGTGGCCCTTGTGGGTGTCGACATTCCTGCATTCGAGTTTATGGCTACTACCGTCGCCTATGCGCTATTGCCGCTTTTGGTTGCGCTCATTTTTCTGGTATTCATTACCTCAGCTGAACGGATACATGCGCGTGAATACCGAGCTGTAGCTCAGAAGGCTGAATTTCTCTCAATTGCATCGCATGAAATTCGAACACCACTGACCGGAATCCGTTGGGCAGTTGAAACAGTGCTCTCAAGTAAGCGCTCGCCGCTTCCGCCAGAATTGCGGTCGATGCTTGAACAGGTGCATGAGAATACCATAATGCTCATTGCTCGTATAAATAACCTTCTTGATGTCACGGCTTTTGAAACCCGAGCAGGCAGTGTACTGCATAAGACTCGCTTTGCAGCAGCACCGTTTATACAAGGCATTGCAGATAGTTTGAAACTCTCAGCAGCGCAGCGCAGGGTCACTATTCGCATCGATGAGTCCGTTACGGATGCTGGTGAGATACTTGCAGATCAGCAGACCATGCACCATGTGTTCTTTAATCTCCTCGCAAACGCTGTGAAATATACACATGAGGACACAGAAGTGACGGTATCGTATCGAGGCCTTCCGCATGTGCACGAATTTTCAGTAGCGGACGAGGGTCCTGGCATGTCAGCAGTGGATGCACGTCACGTATTCGATGGGTACCATCGTACTCAAGAAGCAGTTAAGTCAGGGCAGTATGGTAGTGGACTGGGGCTTTACTTGGCACGTACTGCAGTAGAGTTGCATGGTGGTACGGTGCGTGTAGAGTCAGCGCTTGGCGCAGGTGCACGCTTTATACTCACGCTTCCGAAAAAGTCCTAGAGACCTAGTTTCTCATTTACGATACCCACCACACTGTCTATCTGCCGGTCTGACTTTACCAGATAGGCTGCCGTGCCTATCTCGGTAGCACGCGCGACATAATCCATGTCTCCTGCATTGGTGAGGATTATGAACGGAGTGTGGTCATCTGGGTGCTCAGCACGAATTGCTTCTAGCATCGCTAGGCCATCCTTTTTTGGCATCATTACATCCATGATCACAGCATCAGGATGGGCTTCATCATAGCTGCGCATACCCGCTTCGCCATCGCGAGCCTGTACTACTTCGTAGCCAGCCTCCTCAAATTGGTGAGTAAGAGTAACGAGTAGGAGATTGTCATCTTCAACAATCAGTACCTTTTTTCCATTCTTTGGATTCATACTCACAGTGTACCACTCGGTACGAGTCGAGGTAGTATACATGCATGGTACGACCAGAACGAGTACGAGAGCTGTCTTCACAGAGACAGCCGGGTAAGGGTCCCGTAGTGTACTGGATGAATCGTGAGGGGCGCCTCGATGATAATTGGGCGTATCTGTATGCCCGGGAGCGTGCGGAGGCTGCAGCAGTACCGCTCGTAGTCATCTATAATCTGGCACCTCGTTTTCTAGGCGGTGGGTATCGTCAGCACGCTTTTAAGGTAGGGGGTCTTCTAGAAGTCGAGAAGCGTGGTCAGGATCTCAATACGCCGCTTATGGTATGCGTCGATGCTGATGCGGTGAACCAGATTACTGACTTCGTAGCACAGGTAGACGCGCATCTTGTTGTCACTGACATGGCTCCTTTACAGGTGCAGCGTGCCTGGCTCACGAACCTTGTGGATGCGGTTTCGTGTCCAGTCTACGAAGTAGATGCACACAATATTGTGCCGGTATGGGTAGCTTCCCAAAAAGCAGAATTTGCCGCACGCACTATTCGTCCTAAGCTTGCGCGTCTGGCTCCGGAATACCTAGAACCTTTTCCGGAGCTTGTGCTACATACCACTTCCTATACAGGGACCATTGAGAAGCTTAATCCTTCCGCACTGCTAGCGCTCGTAGAAGAGGATGAGCCTATTTCAGACACCGTTCCTGGATATGGTGCAGGCATGCACCATCTTGCGTGTTTTATTGCTGATCGTCTTGAGTCATACGACACGGACCGCAATAACCCTATGCTCGATGGCCAGTCAGGACTGTCTCCCTATCTCCACTACGGGCATATAGCGCCGGCACGTGTAGCACTTGCCGTATGTGAAGCGTATGATGCTCGGTTTACGCATCCTGGCAGAGCGCTGGAGAAGCTCATGCACCCCCAGAAGAATGGTTCAGGCGAAGAGGGTGGACCGTACCAGAGCTTTATTGAAGAGCTGATAGTGCGCAGAGAGCTTGCCGATAATTTTTGTTTCTATACGCAAGACTACGATACGGTTGGTGCATTTCCTGCGTGGGCACAGGCAACGCTTAATGCTCATAGAGGCGACACGCGTGAATATCTCTATACCTATGCGCAACTGCAAGAGGCACAGACGCATGACGAGCTGTGGAACGCCGCACAGAGACAAATGGTTCGCGAAGGAAAGATGCACGGGTACATGCGCATGTATTGGGGAAAGAAAATTCTTGAGTGGACACATACACCAGAAGAGGCGCTCGCTTTCGCGATACGCCTCAACGATAGATACGAACTTGATGGCAGAGACCCCAATGGCTATGTCGGTATTGCCTGGTCAATCGGCGGTGTGCATGACAGACCCTGGTTCAACCGTGAGACATTCGGAACCGTGCGCTACATGGCACGCTCGGGGTGCGAGAAGAAGTTTGATGTAGACGCGTATATTGCGCGTTATTCCTAGGCCTGTACTTCAGCCTTGTACTTCTCACGCACTGCCTTGCCTGGCCAGCGGTGATAGAGCACCGGGATAACCACGAGCGTAAGCACCATCGAGAACGACAAGCCGAACATAATAGAGATAGCGAGTGGTCCCCACAGTGCTGATACTAGCGAGAGTGGGATCATACCCACTACGGTCGTAATCGTAGTCAACACGATAGGGCGTAGACGCGAGGCGGCTGCCTCAACCACCACATCTGTGAGGGTTTGGCCTGGCCGCTCACGACCGATACGCGCAATCGAGTCCATGAGGATGATAGCGTGGTTAATAATCACACCCGCAAGTGCGATAACGCCAAGCATAGACGGGAATGAAAGTGGCTGACCGGTGAGCATGAGTCCTACCAGCACGCCAATGAGTGAGAGCGGAATAATCGCCAACAGGTAGAAGGAATGACGGAATGAGTTGAACTCAAGAATAAGAATCGCGAGCATGAGCGCAGATCCTGCAAGAAGCGCGATACCCATCTCAGCGAATGACTTATTGACGTCTTCTGATTCACCGCCGACCTTCATCGTGACGCCTTCAGGAAGGGGATTCTTCTTCATGGCGTTTACGAACTCGTTGGTTACGGTAGGCGCAGCATATCCAGAAGCCACATCCGCAGTGAGTGTCACTTCACGGGTGCCGTCTTCGTGGCGGATGGTTGCGTTAGCCGGAGCTATCGCAACGGTGGCGATTGAACCGAGCTGTACTGGACCCTTAGTTCCTTGTACCTGCAGGTCACGCACAGACTCAATGGTGGTGTGCGTAAGCTCGCTTGGGTCCTTGTAATCAGGATTAAGGTCAAGCTTGGTCCACACTTCCACATCATCCTTACCGGTGCGTACTGATGTTGCCTTGGCGCCATAGAGCGCGGTGCGCAGTGTGTCTGCTACTGCAGCAGGGGACACGCCGCGCTCTGCTGCCTTTGCGGTGTCGAGTGAGACAACGAATTCAGCATTTGAATCCTTGGTACTGGTCGTGACGGCCATCGCACCCTTGGTATCAGAGAGTACCGCTGCGGCACGCTCAACAGTGCTTGCAAGTTTACCCAGGTCGTCGCCACGGAAGGTGACCGAAATAGGCTTGCCTGATGGAGGACCGCCTTCAGGGTAGCTTACGGTGATGCGTGCACTGGTGATACCTGACAGCTTCTTGCGAAGATCGGTAACAATGCGATCAACAGGCTCGTGTCCTTCCTTAAGGTTGATACTTACGTTTGCAGCCTTTGAACCAGTGAGTCCTGACTGGGTGAATGAACTACCGCCACCCACCTCAGTCACAAATGATTCAATGCGAGGGTCCGTATACAGAATTTCTTCTACTTCGCGCACTGAGAGGTCGGTCTCAGATAGTTCGGTGCCCTGTGGCTTCTCAATTTCAATCGCAATGAGATCTGCGTCTCCTGCAGGGAAGAATACTGCCTGCACGGCACCTACTGCTGGAAGCAGGAGTGCAAGGAAGAAGAGTCCGAGAATGGCACCAAGGAAGCGGTTTTCTGCCTTACGATTGCCGAGAATCTTACGTAGGAATCCTTCGTACCAGCGCATAGCGCGCTCGTTTAAATGTTCCTGGCGAGCCTCGGTAGCTGAGAGTTCAGCACGGAGGGTGTGCATTGCAAGAAGTGGTACGAGACCAAGTGCCACAAAGATGCTCGCAATAAGTACGAAGATGACCGTAAACGGAATTGAGGCGATGAATTTACCGGTTACTCCTGAGAGGAAGAAGAGTGGGATGAATACCGCTACGGTCGTGAATGTTCCTGCAGTGAGCGGCCATGCGTACTCGTGGATGGCCGCAAGAGTCGCTTTCTTTGCGTCACCGTACTTTACGAGACGAGTGTGGATTGCTTCAACCATCACGATACCGGTATCCACCAAGATGCCGATAGCGAGAATAAGTGAGAAGAGGGACACGAAGTTAATCGTGTTACCTGCAGCTTGCATGCCGATGAAGGCAATGAGGAACGAAAGAGGTACAGAGAGAGCGGCCACGACAGCTTCACGCCAGCCAAGTGTTGCAAGAAGCACAATCATCACAAGCACGATAGTTTCCATGCCCGCACGAGTGAGTTCTCCCAGGTCCTTTGCTACATCCTTTGCAGCGTCATAGGTGATTACCGACTTCGTGCCTGCAAGCGTAGTACTCTCAAGCTCCTTGAGCTTCTTCTTGAGAAGGGTACCTGTTTCTACGATGTTGCCACCACGATTCTTAAACACTGCGAGGGTGAGTGCTGGGGCTGAAGGGGTTCCTTCAATGGATACACGAGAGTAGGTATCCGCGTTAGCCAGGCCGTCGCGCACGTCTGCCACTTGCGAGAGTGTGAGTGGGGAACCGCCGGGACCTTGGAGCGCAATGTTTGCCACCTCATCAGGCTTGGTGAGTCCCGTTGAGAGACGTACGGAATACGTAACACCATCAACGGTTATGGTGCCTGCAGGAGCAGCAATGCCCGAGACGCGAATCGCATTCGTGACATCTGAAAGTGAGAGACCAAACTGACGCAGCTTGTCAGCATGCACAATTACTTGCACTTGGCGGTCAGGGGCTCCCGATATGGTGACCTTAGAGACACCTGGAACACGATCAAGCTCATCTGCAGCTTGCTTACCTATAGCGGTAAGTTCCTCAGCGGTCAGGTTGCCTGAAATCGAGGCGATTAATATTGGCTGATCAGCAAAGTTTACGTCGGTTACTGCTGGATCTGTGGCCTCGTCTGGAAGATCGGGCTTAGCCTTATCTACTTCGTCCTTAAGAAGCTGAATAGACTTGTCTATGTCTGCGTTAGCATCAAACTCGACCGTCACGCTTGAGATACCGTTTGATGAGTTTGAAGTAACTTTGTTTACATGCGCAAGACCGATGACGTGATCTTCAATCTTGTCGGTAATTAAGCGTTCAACATCTTCAGCAGAAGCACCAGGGAGCGCGGTAGTAACGACACCCACAGGAATCTGTACCTCAGGAGAAGACTCCTTTGGAATGGTAAGCACGGCATACGTACCCGCAAATACGAGTACAACACCAAGCAACATCGTGAAGTGATGCTTTTCAATAAAGAACGTCCAGAAGCGCATCATGAGTATTAGAGGCTAGAGTCTGATGAAGCTACCGTTACTTTCTCGCCTTCAGAGAGACCGCGTGCGTCAGTCACGATACGCATGTCACTTGATACGCCAGAAAGCACTTCGATACGATCGCCGTGCACCTCACCGATAGTGACCGGGTGCGCAACGATACGACCTGATTCGTCTACGGTCAGTACGACACGATCGTCCGCACGAAGCTTCACTGCTGCAAGAGGAAGCATGACTGGTCCTTCAGTTGCACTCACTGCCTTTGCTTGCGCACCAGGAAGGGTAACGCGAACTGACTGGCCGTTCACGAGCTTGTCTGCCTTGCCGCTCACTGCAATGTGAATTTCGATTTGGCGAGTGTTTGGATCGAGTGCTGGGGCGATGCGTGTAACCACGCCATCGTAGATGCTGTCGATCTTAACTTTAGCGCCAGCTGAAAGCTGCTCGCGCTCGCTCTCAGACACATATGCCACTACCTCAAGAGATCCGTTCTGGGCGACGGTGGCTACGTGCTGGTATGCCGTCACGTAATCGCCGACACGAATAGGGAGGAAGTTAACGGTGCCACCAATAGGGGCGCGGATGATGGTTTTCTCAAGTTGAGCTTGTGCGCCACGAAGTACGCCGAGCGCCTGCTTTACGGACGCATCTACCGATGCGGTAGAGGTCACACTCTTGCCGCGATATGATTCGCGAGCACCAGTGATTGCTGCAGACTGCGCGTTTACTGAGGCGCGTGCGGTTGCGAGATTACTGCGCTGCGTGGCGGTTGCGCCTGAGTTAGGCTCGTTTGCAGCGACACTCAGTTCGCTCAGAAGAGTAGCTGTGTAGTCGAGCACGTTCTGTGCCTCGTCAAGCAGTGCAAGGGGGTCAGTAGTCTGTGCGGTAGCTTGGTGGCTGCTCCATGCGTCCATCATTGAGTCAAGCTTTGCGCGCTTACGTGAGAAGTAGTCTGCGGAGTAGGTAGTTGAGGTGATGAGGGTGCGCGGACCAAGAGGAGTCTCTTCTCCAAAGAACGAATCAATCTCGCCCTTAGCTAGACTGTCTAGGGTAGTGTAAGCGGTTCGATACGCATTACGCACAGTAAGCGAGCTGTCTGATGGAGATACAGCAGTACGAGCAGCAACGGCCGCATCATAGGCACCTTCTGCCTGGAGTACGGCTGCGCGCTGTGCTGCGTTCTCAAGCTCGGCAATAACTGCTCCGCCGCCTACGGTTGAGCCGAGGTCTGCACGCACGACACGGACCGTACCTCCTGACTCTGCGAGAATGTCTGCTTCAGCGACTGAACGGACAGATCCAATGACACTTCCGCCATCTGCACCTCCTGAAAGAGAAGACACGGTTTCAAGAAGAACAGTACGGTAGGTGTCTTCTGCAGCCTTAGTCTTGCCTAGGCTGTGAATCATAGAAATACCTCCAATGAGAGCTGCAGCAAGGACAACTCCGATTACTATCTGCTGCCATGGCTTAAGCCCACGATATTTTTTCCACACCGCCATTGCTTTCGTGCTTAGGAACGAAAGCATGACGCGCACACGCATCATCAACGTTTTCATAGACACCTATAATATAGAAAATTTGGCAAAATGTCAATAAAACATTGGCTATTTTGGCGCTTGGGGTGTGTACAAGTGGTATGCTACAGACATATGAATCACGACACCCACCCGCATCACACATTTATGTATGTATGGCTGATTGGTGCGGTTGTCGTGTTGCTGTCAGGCATGGGTGCATACATGTGGCATCACCAGGCGCAAACCACTCTTCCTGAGCCTGTAGAGGTGAGCTCTGAGGCCACGACGACTCCTCGTACACCGATGTCGACTGATGAGACGGGCGTCTTTACGCTTGCCCTTAATGAAACAGGGGAAAGTCATGGTTGGAGTATTACGCCTACGGAGCTTGTAATCGACAGTCGCTGCCCGGTGGACGTACAGTGTATTCACGCAGGTACGGTAGAGGTGCGTGTACGGATAGGTTCTTCTACTACGCCGTACATACTTACTCTTGCCGAGCCTAAAGAAGTGGCAGGAGGTACGGTCACTCTCGTACAGGTGACTCCTGAGATGCGCTCTACTGCACGCATAGCCCTTTCAGGATATCGCTTTTCATTTTTAGTGACGAGCAAATAGCAATGAAGGTAGTTTCGCTTAATACGTGGGGAGGGCGAGGTGGTGTAGATGCGCTGCTTGAATTTGTGGCACGTCACCGAGAGGATGATGTGTTGTGCTTTCAAGAAGTCTGGAGTGGCGGAGAAGAAATGCTCGGACAGATAGGAGGGGGAGTGCAATTGTTAGGAGTCGAGACTCATTTGCTTGAACGTATTCAATCGGTGCTTCCCGAGCATGTGCCGTACTTTAGACCACTGTATCGAGATTTCTATGGTCTCTTGATGATGGTTCATCGTGACCATGAGGTGCTGCGTGAGGAAGAATTCTACATTTACCGCGAGAAAGGTTTTGTTTCAGAGACCGACATAGGCGACCATGCGCGTGTATTACAAGCAGTGCATATTGGAGGGTCGACACCGCATGTGGTGATACATCTCCACGGGTTATGGCAGCGTGTTGCACCTGATGTGGTTGCGGTCACTGATGGAAAGCAAGACAATCCAGACCGCATCCGGCAGTCTGAACGCATTGCAGAGTACCTGCGTGCACTCACAGAGCCATACGTGCTGGTCGGTGACTTCAACCTGCTTCCAGACAGCTTGAGCATACGTATACTTGAGGATGCTGGGGCAAAAAATCTAATTCGTACGCACGGCATTACTTCGACGAGAACGCGTTTTTATACGAAGCCTGGTCGTTTTGCTGACTATGCATTTACTGGTCCAGGTGTGTGTCTGGATTCATTCGCAGTGCTTTCGGATGAGGTCTCCGATCATGCGCCACTGTATCTAACGTATACTGTGGTATGACTCAGCACGAGGCGCTTTCTATATTGCAGACGGGTGCGAATGTGTTTTTGACGGGAAGTCCCGGTAGTGGAAAGACCCATACGGTAAACGCATACATTGCATGGCTGCGCAGTCATGGTATTGAGCCTGCCATAACTGCTTCTACTGGTATTGCAGCAACGCATGTGGGTGGTATGACGATTCATTCGTGGAGTGGTATCGGCGTGGCGTCACATATGACTCCAGAACTCTTGGATGCAATTGTGTCCAAAGAGCACGTGGTGAAGCGTTTACAGAAAACACAAGTACTGATTATCGACGAAGTATCTATGTTGAGTGGTACGACGCTCGCGATGGTGGACGAGGTGTTGCGAGAGGCGCGTCATTCAGATCGTGCAATGGGTGGATTGCAGGTGGTACTCGTCGGAGATTTTTTTCAATTGCCACCAGTTTCGCGTGGAGAAACGTCCTTTGCGTTTATGGCGCCTACCTGGAAGAGTATCAATCCCATTATCTGTTACTTAACCGAAGAGCATCGCCAAGAGGATGAGGGGTTTCTTGAAGTGTTGCGCGCTATTCGTGACGGTTCGTGGGATCACACACATGTTTCAACGATTACGGCGCGTGAGACTGAGCACGAGGGGATTGATGATAGTACACCGCGACTCTTCACCCATAACGCCGATGTGGACCGTATTAACGAGGAGAAACTCGCTGCACTTTCAACGCAGCCGCATCGCTACATCATGCACACTGCAGGCACCGCGGCTTTAGTTGAAGGCCTTAAGCGTGGCTGTCTGTCTCCTGATATTCTTTCGCTCAAGGAAGGCGCTATCGTGATGTGTACCAAAAATAATCCGGTGGTCGGGTACTCAAACGGCACCCTCGGTACGGTTATAGGTTTTGAGGCAATTACGGACAATCCGATTATCGAGACGCGCGATGGACGCGAGCTTGTGATTGCGCCTGCAGACTGGGCGCTTGAAGAAGGCGGAAAGGTGAAGGCAAAGATTTCACAGATTCCACTCCGACTGGCGTGGGCAATTACGATTCATAAGAGCCAGGGGCAAAGCCTTGATGCTGCTGCAATAGATCTCTCGCGAGCATTTGAATTTGGACAAGGGTACGTAGCACTCTCTCGTGTGCGTACGCTCGAAGGTATTTCACTGTTGGGGTGGAGTGAGCACGCGATGCGTGTGCATCCTGAAGTGTTACGTATAGATAGAGCGTTCCGTGAAAGTAGTGATGCTGCAGTGCGCACGTTTGATGCGCTTGAAGCTTCCGGTGAGCGTGCTCAGCTTGAAGAGAACTTTATTCTTGCGGCGGGTGGACATCTTGCGGTTGCTGCGCGAGAGGTTGTGGGACCTAAGAAGAGTACCTACGAAGAGACGCTCGCGCTCATAGAGGCAGGGAACACGATAGAGGAAATCGCGATGGCGCGCAGTCTCACGCAAGGTACTATTTGCGACCATCTGGAGAAGCTTATGGCATCACATCAGATAGGTGCTGATGAGCTTGAGGCACTTATTCCAGCGAAGCTCACTAAAGCACTTCCCAAAATCCGCCAAGCCTTTGATGCAAAAGGACTCGATAAACTTGCTCCGGTCTTTGCAGCACTTAAGGGAAAGTACACCTACGACGATCTTAAGCTGGCGCGACTCGTTATCCTCAGCGGCTTATAGCGCACCTGGCGTAGAATAGGTATATCCATGCAGCTTCGTTCTCTTTGGTATACGCTGCGGCAGTTTCGTCTTCGACCGGTGCCGCGCAGGAATATCGTTATTGGGCTCTCGCTCCTTGTAGCGTCTGTACTTGGAGCACTCATGCTCTTTGCTCAGTTCTTTGGACCTGCAGATACCACTGCGCTTCCACAAGAATTTATCGTAAAGCCAGACACGAGTGTATTTGAGGTCACTCGTGATTTGCGTCAGGCTGGATTCATTAAGAGTAGTACGGCGTTTGCGCTCGCATACCATCTCTATGACAAGGGGACCGGGATACAAGAGGGAGGCTATAAACTCTCAGCATCTATGGACACTATGCAGATTGCGAAGTTGCTCGCATCCCCTCCGTACATGGCATGGGTCACCTTCCCGAGTGGTTGGCGCAAAGAGCAAATAGCACAACTGCTTGCAAAGAAACTGGGGTGGAACGCAGAGACCAAGAAGCGGTGGATAGAAGTCGATACGGTGCCGTCAATAGATTTTGCTGAAGGCGTCTATTATGGAGACACGTACCTTATCCCAACCGATCAGGCACCTGCATATGTTGCAGCGCGCTTGCGTGGCCGATTCCAAGACGTATTCGCTCCATACGCACGTGAAGCAGCGCGTCGAGGTATTGCCTGGACGGATCTCATTACTATGGCATCGCTCGTGGAGCGTGAAGCATCGAAAAATGATCGCGCACTGGTAGCAGGTATTCTGTGGAATCGTATCCATAAGGGCATGGCCCTTCAGGTAGATGCGACTCTCCAGTATTTGCGCGGCGGAGAAGGAGATTGGTGGCCAGTACCCACGTCTGCTGATAAGCAGATAGATTCACCATTTAATACCTATAAGCATGTGGGACTACCGCCACATCCTATTGCAAATCCGTCACTCCAGTCGATTGAAGCTGCGCTTAATCCCCAGGCGACCAATTGTCTCTACTACATTCACGACAGTACCGGCACTATTCGCTGTTCTGCCACCTACGCCGGCCACCTAGCTAATGTAAACCGCTACCTCCGCTAATTGCGTGATACCTATATATATTGTATTATCAAGACATCAGCCCGCCGGGCATTTTTTATTGATACACCTGACGTACTAACCTATGGAAATTAGAAATATCGCCATCATCGCGCACGTGGACCACGGCAAGACCACGCTCACGGACGCCATCATGAAGCAGACCGGCGCTGCACCTGAAGGTGTATCCATGGACAATAACGCACTCGAGCACGAGCGCGGTATTACCATTTACTCCAAGAACACTTCTATTGAGTACAAGGGTACGAAGATCAACATCGTAGACACACCAGGACACTCCGACTTCGGTTCAGAAGTAGAGCGTGTGCTTCGCTCTATTGACTCAGTGCTCCTTATTGTGGACGCCCAGGAAGGTCCTATGCCGCAGACGCGTTTCGTGCTTAAGAAGTCACTTGAGCTTGGTCTTAAGCCTATCGTCGTACTCAACAAGATTGATAAGCCAGCAGCTGATCCAGCACGCGCTGAGGAGCAGGTGCTCGAGCTCTTCTGGGAGCTTGGTGCAAGCGACGAGCAGTCAGACTTCACGACGGTGTACGCCATTGGTCGCGAGGGTGTGGCTATGCGCAATCTCACCGATGAGCGTAAGGACCTCACGCCACTACTTGATGTAGTGCTTGAGCTCGTACCACCTACTAATAGTGGAGATACTGCGGATAAGCCGCTTAAGTTCCAGACCTTCAACCTTGCGTACGACAACTTCCTTGGTCGTCTTGCAATCGGTCGCGTGTACGAAGGCTCGGTAAAGATGGGGCAGACCGTATTTGTGAAGAAGCCAAATGGCGAAGCGCGCCAGGTAAAGATTACGAAGATCTTTAGCTTTAAGGGTCTTGAGCGCGTCGAAGTAGAGGAAGCGGTAGCAGGAGACATTATTATTCTTGCCGGTATTGCTGACGCATACATCGGTGAGACCGTCACTACTGATGCGGGGGTAGAACCAATGCCAGCAATTGCAATTGACGAGCCTACTATCACGGTGAATTTCCTCGTGAATAACTCTCCATTTGCAGGACGCGAAGGCAAGTATGTGACCAGCCGTCAGCTTCGCGAGTACCTTGAGCGCGAGCTTGAGGTGAACGTGGGTCTTAAGGTGGACTTCGTCTCACCAGATGCGTTTAAGGTGTCAGGTCGTGGTGAACTCCATATCGCTATTCTCCTTGAGAACATGCGTCGCGCAGGATACGAAATGCAGGTCTCACAGCCACAGGTAATTATCCGCGAGATTGATGGCGTGAAGAGCGAGCCATTTGAGGAGGTGATTATCGACACGCCTACGGAGTACCAGGGAGCAATTATCGAGCGCCTCGGCACGCGTGCGTTTGTGATGCAGAACTTGGTGCAGGATGGCGAGATTGTACGCCTCACGTTTGAGGGTCCTACTCGTGGACTTCTCGGATACCGCAACCAGTTCATCATTGATACGAAGGGTGAGGGAATTCTCTCGTCTCGCGTGCTTGGCTTCAAGCCATACGCAGGTGAAATCAAGAAGCGTCAGGTAGGCTCGATGATTTCTATGGCGACCGGCAAGGCACTTGGCTACGCACTCTGGGGTCTCCAGGATCGCGGTACGCTCTACATCACTCCAGCTACGGAAGTGTATGAAGGTATGGTTATTGGTAACACCTCAAAGGGTGAGGAGATGATGGCGAACCCTACTAAGGGTAAGAACCTCACGAACGTGCGCTCTTCTGGAAACGACGAGGCAATCAACCTCTTCCCTCCATACGAGCTCACTATCGAGCGCGGTCTTGAGGTAATGGCAGAGGACGAGTATCTCGAAATTACTCCCGAGAGTGTGCGCTTGCGCAAGCAGATGCTCACTGAGAGCGATCGCGCCAAGGCTCGCCGCTCCTAGTCGAAAGTACAGAGGAATAATGAAATACGCGACCCCTGGGGGTCGCGTATTTCATTACTGCTTCATGCCATTCGCGCTAGCGTGAGTGTCTACTCATATTCGTAATATTGCATTCACTATGCTCTACACTATTGCAGTCGTACTCCTCATACTCTGGGTCCTTGGTATGGTGTCGAGTTACACCCTCGGCGGGTTCATCCATGTACTGCTCGCTATTGCGGTTATCATGGTCTTGATTCGTATTATCCAGGGGCGAAACCCTATTAAGTAACGTATGCCGCAGGGAGATAAGTCAGCCTATACTCCAAAACAAAAACGCACGGCAAAGCATATTGAGGAGGGGTATGAGAAGCGTGGCGTATCCAAGAAGGTGGCGAGCAAACGCGCATGGGCAACCGTGAATAAGCAAGATCACGGCGGGAAGAAATCGGGAAGCGGCAGAAAAAGGCCCGTTACCAAACGCTCTGGCTCATAGCTTCACACAAGCAGGCTGTATACACAGCCTGCTTGCTTTTTAGGCTAATTTGGTATATAATATATGTACAACGTTTCTCCTTACGTTTTCAGTCTTGAGTAGCACTAGATACGCCTCCTCGAGACCAGCCCCACACGGAGGCTTGAAACTCGAGACGTTGGCGCCGCCATACACCACATGTATCGGCCCTTACTTACCATGGAGCGTGACGCGTAAGGCGCTCTCCACCAACACACAACTTTAGGGTATATGAATCAACAGAAATCAGCGCGTCATGGCGGTAACAATCGCTCAAACGCGCCTCGTGGTGGTCGCTCTCGCGGCCCTGCACAACCGCGCATGAGTTCCGCATATGAAGCGGGTATTCGTTTTGCGCTTGAAGGTGGATGGAAGCCGCCGGTAACAGCTTCAGCAGACAATCGCCGTGGTGGACGCGGTGGTAATGATCGTGGCCGCGCAGGCGGTCGTGGTGGTCAGTCACGTCGTGGCAGTTCTCGTCCATACGAATCTCGTGGTGGTGAGCGCACGGGAACCCGTGGTCGCAAGAACTATCAGGAAATGGATGTCGAGATCTCAAAGCTCGTCAACAAGGCATCTGCTCCTGAGGAAGTAGAGGCATATGTACCAACGCATGCGTTTGAAGGTTTTGCGATTGACGCACAGCTTAAGGCAAACATTGCTAAGAAGGGATACCTTCTTCCAACCCCAATTCAAGATCAGGCTATTCCACACGTACTTACGGGTGCAGATGTCGTAGGTCTTGCTAACACCGGAACCGGAAAGACCGCAGCGTTTCTTATTCCACTTATCGATAAGGTACTGAAGTTCCGTGCACTTGGTGAGCGCGAACGCGTGCTTATTATGGTGCCGACGCGCGAGCTTGCTATCCAGATTGAGGAAGAGTTTTGGGGCTTTGCAAAGGGTCTCGGACTGTCATCAGTAACCTGTGTGGGTGGTGCAAACATCAATCCACAGGTACGCGTGCTTCGTCGCGATCCAGCATTTGTCATTGGTACGCCAGGACGCCTCAAGGACCTTATGGAGCGCCGCGAGCTTAATCTCGGAGGCTTCAGTACGGTAGTGCTCGACGAAGCTGATCGCATGCTCGACATGGGCTTTATCGAGGACATGCGCTTCATCATGAGTAAGATGCGTGCAGATCGTCACACACTCTTCTTCTCAGCTACCATGTCTCGCGACATTGAGAAGCTGATTGGTGCTTTCCTTAAGGATCCAATTCGCGTGACCGTAAAGACCCGTGAGACCTCACACACTATTGATCAGGATGTAGTGCGTGTGACGCATGACAACAAGTTCGAGACCCTTCTTGATATCCTCAAGAACGAGACGAGTAATCGCACGCTTGTGTTTGGTCGCACCAAGCACGGTGTAGAGCGCCTTACGAAGGAGCTCCGTCAGGGTGGCATCCGCGCAGAGAGTATTCATGGTGATAAGACTCATGGCGCTCGTCAGAAGGCACTCGGACTCTTCAAGCGTGGTGATGCATCTGTGCTTGTGGCTACCGACGTGGCTGCTCGTGGACTTGATATCTCGGGTGTAACGCTCGTCATCAACTATGACCTGCCAGCAACCTACGAGGACTACACGCATCGTATTGGCCGTACGGGCCGCGCGGGCGAGGCAGGCCGTGCGCTTACCTTCATCTACGCCTAAATTCAGTCCGTGAGGCTTTGAGAAACCCCAGATCTTGCAATCTGGGGTTTCTGCTATACTTAGAGTATTGCTAATAGGGTATTGTAATTAGGCTTATGGATAAGACCTCAGGTGGATTTATTGAAAAGTATCTTACTCCGATTGCGGTCGTAGTAGGTGCGGTCATCATTGCGCTTGCGTTTATGTTTGGTCGCGGTGGTGCTCCTTCGCAGAATCAAGGAGCGCAGCCTTCAGTCGCGGTAGATATTAAGGATGTGAAGACTGACAACACGCCGTTCATTGGAGACGCAAGTGCTCCGGTGTCGCTTGCGCTCTGGTTCGATTACCAGTGTCCGTTCTGCAAGCAGTTCGAGCAGACCGTTACTCCCGAACTCATTGAGAAGTACGTAAAGACCGGCAAGCTCAAGATCTACTTCAAGGACTTCCAGTTCCTTGGTGAAGACTCAACGACAGCTGCGCTCTTCGCTCAGGCAGTATGGGAAACCTATCCTGATCAGTTCTACGACTGGTTCAAGGCTATGATGGACGCTCAGGATGATGAGGGTGATCAGGGCTTTGGTGATCTCGCATCAATCGAGAAGCTCACCAAGGACAAGACTCCTGGCATTGATACTGCAAAGATCAAGTCACTCATGGACAGCAAGAAGACCGAGTACATGAAGATTATGAACGATTCTCGTGCAGAGGCTTCGTCATTCGGTATTAACGGAACACCAAGTGTGATCATCGGTAAGAAGCTTCTCCAGGGTGCAGTACCATACGCACAGGTGTCTGCAGAGATTGACGCTGAACTCAAGAAGTAATTGAGTCTAGTGCTCTCTTAGAAAAACACGCCCGCATGGGCGTGTTTTTCTATCCACTCCTTCAAGCTTCGGACAGTGCCGTACCATAGAGAGACATGAAGATACATGAATTAGGGCATGTGGTGTTGTATGTGCGCAGTGCAGAAGCATCAGCGAATTTTTATCGGGACACGCTTGGTTTTAAGGAGCTTATGCGGGCACCAGGAATGGCAGTGTTTTCAGGAGGGCGCACGCATCATGAATTACTGTTGCTTGAGGTTGGAGGAGTGGCATCTGCACAGCGCCCGCCGTCGCCAGGCTTGTATCACATTGGGTTTAAGGTAGGGAACTCTACTCAAGAATTGCGTGAGGCGTATCACGAACTTATGGAAAAGGGAGTGCGCATAATGGGTATGTCCGATCACCATGTAACACACTCGCTCTACATACTTGATCCAGATGACAATGAACTCGAATTGTATGTAGATATATCTGATATCTGGAAGACTGATCCCACCGCAGTGCTCGCGCCCACTCGGCCGCTACGGCTCTAGAAGTTATCCCCAGGAGGGGTGATTTTTACGGATGGTACACCTGATATATATCCACAGTAATTTAGGTACCAGGCATGTCATATAACCTCCTCACTATTTCAGGTTCACTTCGCGAGAAGTCGTTCAACACCGCGCTCCTGCGTGCATTTGCTCTTGAAGCCCCACAAGGAGTGACTGTAGAGCACGCAGACATTAGTGCGCTTGCGCTCTATAACCAAGATGACGAAGCGGCATATCCTGAAGCGGCTCAGGCGCTAAAGGATAAAATACGTGCTGCTGATGGCATTATCATTGCGACACCAGAATACAATCGTTCTATTCCGGGTGTGCTCAAGAATGCAATCGATTGGACGAGCCGTCCGTATGGAGACTCGGCGTGGAAAGGTAAGCCAGTGTTTGTGGTTGGTGCCTCAATTGGTCCGATTTCCGCAGCGCTAGCGCAATATCATCTGAAGCAAATCATGCTCTATCTCGACGCTCATGTAGTGGGACAGCCTGAATTCTATGTCGGTGGTGCGGGCAGTAAGTTTGCAGAAGATGGCACGATAACCGACGAATCCACCAAGGAGCATATCGTCAGTGGTATTGCAGCATTCACGGCTTTCATCGACCGCGTGCGGGTATAGCGTATACTAAGTTCCATGAAGATCTCTTGGAACTCAGTGACCCGTTTTTCGCAGCTTTTGGCTATTGTGCTCTTTGTGCTCGTATTCTTGCTGGGCTTTCAGCTCGGAAAGATGTACCAGCAACGAGCATATGAGAATGCGTTGAATGCAGCAATGCGCGGAGAGCTGAAATAGCAAAAAGCCCGAGCGTGTCTCGGGCTTTTTGCTATGTTTTGCGTCGTTTAGCGTTAAATGCTTGGTACAGCTCTATGGCTACCGGAAGTGCAGAGAGTGCAATAATGCCAACCGCCACCGGTAGTACGTAGTGCTCAATGCCTGGGAAGGTATTGCCAAGCAAATATCCGAGTGTGGTAACACCTGTGCCCCAGAGTACGCCACCTACGACGTTATAGGTGAGGAACGTGCGGTAGCGCATCCGCGCTACACCTGCAAAGATAGGCACAAATGTACGGACGGCAGGTACAAAGCGTGCAAGGATAAGTGCGCTTGCGCCGTATTTTTCATAAAAGGCCTGTGTACGAGTGACGGTGCGTTCATTAAAAAAGAAACCGGTGCCTGAAAAGAGCTTGGGGCCGGCGTAGGCCCCCGTAGCATACCCTACGCTATCACCAATGATGGCTGCGCTCGTCGTTATACAGAGGAGTGGCACGATAGAAAAGATGCCTTGCGAGGCAAGAAGGCCCGCAACAAAGAGAAGGCTATCTCCCGGAAAGATGAAGCCTATCGGTACGCCGGACTCAGCAAACACAATAAGAAAGAGGCCGAAGTATCCGGCAGCTTCAATAAGTGCAGGCAACGAAAGGCCAGTGAGTTCTGAAAACATGTCACTTCAGTATACACGGACACCTTATACGCACAGCCAGACGGGGATAGTCTGGCTGTAGGCGTGTGCATGCTATCGAATCTGACGGGCCTGCGGTAGCGGGTCGTATGCGGGAAGTGCTTGAGGCAGGTAGCTCTTGCCGGTAGCAAGAGACGCGCTTGCAGCGAGGTTGCTTGCTGCGTTTGCGCTTACCTCAGCACCGCGCAGGATTGCGATAGTAGTAGCTTGTGCCTGGGTGAATACGGCAGGGGCAAGAAACTGAAGGACGAGTATCAGAATCCCGAGCCCGATAGCCTTAAACATAGCCATAGCAGGGAATGTGAACTGATAAGTGCCCGAAAGAGCAGCCGGTGCCGTAGTTCGTAATGTGCGATGTTCTACCCTTGAGAACCGACTCGGGCGTATACTGGTTACATATGACTAATCAGGCAATCGTTGCTGGAGGATGTTTTTGGGGAGTAGAGAAGGCATTTCTCGACACTCCGGGAGTGCTTGATGCAGAAAGTGGGTACACCGGTGGCCATACCGATAGTCCAACCTATGAGCAAGTTTGTTCAGATACCACTGGGCATGCTGAGGCGGTACGCGTCACCTTCGATCCGGAAGTCACCTCATATGAGAACATCCTTGAGCGATTCTTCGGTATTCATGATCCGACGCAAGTGAATCGACAAGGGCCTGATGTGGGAAGTCAGTATCGCTCAGCCATCTTTTATCTCGATGAGGAACAGCATGAGATAGCACAGCGGGTTCGTGACCGCATTGCGGCTACCTATGCTCCTAAGCAGGTCGCAACTGAGGTAACGGCTGCCTCGACATTTTGGCGTGCCGAGGAGTATCATCAACGGTACTTCGATAAACATCCTGAAGCCGTCTGTCACATCTAATAGTCATACCTATGCAGTCATCATCTAATCCCTTCATTCCGTTCGGTTTCATTTTGGGAGCAGCACTTATTGTCGCCACTGCCATTGGTGCATGGGCAGTCTTTGCGGTGCGTGCGCTCGACAATACGCTCTCGGTAACGGGCTCAGCAAAATCAGAAGTAGTATCTGATTCAGTAAAGTTTTCATTCACCATCACGCGTGTGGTACCGGTAGCCGAGCTTGCGCAGGGAACGGCACGCCTCGATACAGACCTGGCGTCAGTGCGCGCGTACTTGGCTGCTCAGGAGATTCCGGAGGCAGAAATTACGGTGGATCCAGTAATGACCAATCAGATGTATGAGCCAAATGGCTCGCAAGCGACGCGATACCAGGTAACGCGTGCCATTACGATTAATTCAACGCGTGTTGATGCCATCAGTGCGCTTGCCGCAAACCTCTCATCAGGACTTTCAGCTAAGGGGGTAATTGTACAGGCAAACATGCCAGAGTATTACTACACTAAGCTTGCTGACCTGCGCGTGTCCCTACTATCTGAGGCAATCAAAGATTCAAAGGCACGTGCAGAAGCTATCGCAAAGGAAGGAGGACAGCATGTGGGCAAGCTACGCTCATCGTCGTCAGGAGTGGTGCAGATTCTCGCACCAAATTCTATAGATGTATCTGATTACGGGCAGTACGATACCTCTTCAATGAAGAAGGTGGTAATGGTCTCTGTGCGATCCATCTTTGAACTTCGGTAACTATGAAAAAGGGAGAAGACTACACGGGAGTAACGGTAGTGTTCTTCTGTCACGATGGTAACGGCGAATATCTACTTGCTAAGCGAGGTCCTAATTGTAGAGATGAGCAGGGTACGTGGGACCCCGGTGCAGGTGGTCTTGAATTTGGAGAGACCGTTGAGCAAACCCTGGTTCGCGAAATAGCTGAAGAGTACGGCACTGATGTGCTCGGGTATGAATTCATGGGCTACCGCGACGTGCATCGTATGCACGAAGGAACACCTACGCACTGGATAGCGCTGGATTATCGTGTGCATATCGATAGAGCAAAGGCGCATAATGCAGAACCGCACAAGATGGACGAGGTACGATGGTTTGCGCTTGCGGATTTCCCGCAACCACAGCATTCTCAATTTCCGCATTTTCTAGAGAAGTATTCGCATCTCATATAATTGCGACACAGAATACGCGCCTGTCACGATGTTGATAGTAGATGTCGCCGTAGGGGTATACTCCAGGCAGAGTACTAGTGCGTCAGATCTTTATAGTTTCCATCGTTCCCGTCCATAGCGGACACCATTTGAAAGGAGGAAGTGATGAGCTGGACTGACGAACGTGTAGACTCACTGAAGAAGCTTTGGCAAGATGGCCTGTCGGCAAGTCAAATCGCCAAGCAGCTCGGAGGGGTGTCGCGCAATGCTGTTATCGGCAAGGTGCATCGACTCGGGCTCTCCGGTCGCGCGGCTCCGTCGAAGCCGGCACGTCCCGTCTTTAGGGCGCCCCGACCCACGCGGCCGGCTGCGCACGCCATGCCGTCTGCTCCAAGACGCGTGACTCCCGTCGAGGCTCCATCGGCTTCGGTTCCCGTAAAAGCTGCTCCTGCGCCGCTGCCGGTATCCCGGTACGAGGAGGAACCGGGGTCGGCCACGGTGCTCACGCTTGGTGCGCACATGTGCAAGTGGCCCATCGGGGACCCTGAACGGGAAGGCTTCACCTTCTGTGGTCGCAAGCAGGGGGAAGGACCCTACTGCCTCGAGCACGCACGAGTGGCCTATCAGCCGACGCAGTCGAAGAAGAAAAGCGGCGCTACTGAGCTCGCTCGCTCGCTTCGACGGTATATATAAACCCATACGCAGAAGGCTCCGAATTCGCGGAGCCTTCTTTAGTGTTATGTCTCAGCGTCGAAGGTGAGAGAAAGGGAATTTATGCAGTAGCGCTTACCGCCGGCTTCTTGAGGTCCGTCATCGAAGACGTGTCCCAGGTGACTGCCGCAGTGTTTGCAGAATACCTCGGTACGGTGCATGCCATGGGAGTCGTCAGTGCGTGTGCCTACATTCTCAGCAATGAGCGGATCAGTAAATGACGGCCATCCAGAACCTGAGTCAAATTTGGCATCCGAGGAAAATAGCGCGTTCCCGCACACTTTACAGCGATAGACGCCCTGGTCGTGGTTGTCGACGTAGAGACCAGAAAATGGGGCTTCAGTAGCAGACTGGCGCAAAATAGCGTACTCCTCGGGTGAGAGACGCTCCTTAAGTGCCTCCTCATTGATTTCTGTAGGTTCCATAGGCTAATACTATCACCATTGCGGCCCCCTACGCCCCGCGGTACGATTTAGGGTAATGAACCGCACATCGCTTACTGTCCTCCTTATTCTGCTCGCATTTTTCGGTATTGCCGATGCGTGGTATCTCACCGCAAGCGCACTGACAGACACGGCGCTCTCGTGCGACCTTGGGGCGGTGCTTGATGGCTGCAATATTGTCGCGAAGAGTGCCTATTCCAAGATTATGGGAGTACCGCTGGCGGCATTCGGTGTGCTGTTCTACTCACTCATGTTTGTCGCTGCAGGGCTTCTGTTTGTGTTCAAACATCACCTACTTGATCGTGCCATCTACTGGCTCGCTACGGTTGGCGCACTTGCGTCTATAGGCTTCTTACTTCTGCAGTTCGTATTTATAAAGGCACTGTGTATCTACTGTATCGCTTCAGCGGTTGCTTCCTTTATGTCGTGGTTTGTCGCGCGCGATTTGCTTCGCACGTGGCGCGCGCACCGCACAGCAGCACCAGAAGCTCACTAATAGTTCTTCCATGACCCGCTCACTTCTCGCTGCAGTTCTCTCCCTCACACTGCTTGCGCCGGTAAGCGTGTACGCAGCAGAGTTGCACAGCATGCGCTCGCTTGTAGTCTCTGAGCCGATTAGCGAAAACGCATACTTGGCAGGGAGTGATGTCTCAGTTGCAGCCCCACTTGCCGCAGACCTTGTTGCTGCGGGCGGTACGCTCACGGTGCTTGCACCGGTGGGTGGAGATGCGCTTCTGGCTGGTGCGCGTGTAGATGTACGCAAACCGGTTGCAGGTGATGTGCGTGTAGCAGGCGCTGACATTCTAGTAGACAGCACCGTAGGAGGAGATTTGATGGCTGTAGGCGCATCCATTACCGCATCCACAAGTGCAAAAGACATGCACCTTGCTGGTGCCACGGTGCGCATTGCAGGCTCAGGAGGAAAGGTAAAGGCGTATGGCGCTGATATTTATCTGTCGGGGGTAATTCCGGGAGACGTAGAGGTGTTTGCGTCTGATAAGTTGTTTATTGCAGACGGCACTAAGATATTGGGTAGCCTGCGCTACGACGCTCCTCAGCAGGTAGTGGTTCCACCTACCGCTACCATCGCACAGGGCGTAACGTACACGGGTTCCTCTTCATTCCTTCCGACGAATGAAGAGGCAAAACGCTTCGCCATTGCAGGAGCAGGAGTATTTATTATCGTACGCATTCTAACAATCGTACTCGCTACCGGATTGGTCGCGGGTCTCTTCCCGGGTGTCGCACGAGACGCAACTCACCGGGTGACGCGCACGTCTGTACGACGGACGGTACTCTACGCGCTCCTCGGCTTTGCGGTGCTAGTCGCGACACCAGTACTCATTGTGCTTCTTCTTGCGTCATTTGTGGGCGCTATGCTTGCGCTCATGCTTGCGGCACTGTATGCGCTCCTGTGTATGTTGGCGTATGTATACGCAGGAATAGTTGCAGGCGCTACGCTCGCACACGCGCTCTTTAAGAAGGAGTACATTACGTGGCGTACAGCAGTACTCGGTGCACTCACACTCTATGTGGTGGGTGTCGTTCCGGTACTTGGCTTTCTGGTGGTAGCATTTCTCACCACCGCATCAGCGGGAGCTCTTGTTGCTATTGCCTACCGGGCAGCCTTTATGCGTGGAAGGGAAGAGTTCTCTTCAGATAGCGATGTAACTTAAACATACGTATGATGCCGACTATTGGATCCCATGCACCAGCGTTCTCTCTTCCTGATCAGGATGGTGTGGTGCACACGCTCGATGAAGTGCGGGGAAAATGGGCGCTTCTGTATTTTTACCCGAAGGATGCGACCCCTGGTTGTACGGTAGAGGCGCAAACATTGCGCGATGCTTTTCCTGATTTCGGCGCGCTTGATGCTGTGGTATTTGGTATATCAGCGGACTCCGTGGAGAGTCACAAGAAATTTGCAGAGAAGCACCGTCTTCCGTTCACCTTGCTTGCTGATACGGAGAAGAAGATGGTTACCGCATATGGAGTATGGGGTAAAAAGAAGATGATGGGCCGAGAGTATGATGGTATCTTCCGCACATCATTTCTCATTGCGCCCGATGGCACTATTGCGAAGGTATACGAAAACGTAAAGCCTGCTGAGCACGCGGCACAGGTGCTCGCTGATATTCGGGCACATGCCTAAGGTAGATACTCTCGAGAAGTTCGCAGAGCGAAAGCAGCGGGCGCGCAAGATACTCGCATATCTAAAGAAAACCTATCCGGCTCCTAAGTCGGAGCTGGTGTACACTACGCCATTTGAACTTCTGGCAGCGGTTATTCTCTCTGCACAATGTACCGACAAGAAAGTGAATGCGATTACACCAGTACTCTTTGCGCGCTATCCCAGTGTGCGCGCGTTTGCGGAGGCTGAGCCGTCGGAGTTGATGGGACTCATTTCCTCCATTACGTATTTTCAATCAAAGGCACGCTACCTGATAGGTAGTGCGCGGAAAATTCTTGATGCGTTTAATGGAGAGGTGCCGCGCACCGAGCACGAGCTCATACAGCTACCAGGAGTGGCGTATAAGACTGCGCATGTCGTGCTCGGTGAGCTTTACGATATCTGGGAGGGTATTCCGACCGACACTCACGTGCGGCGATTCGCCATACGGTTTGATCTGACAGACAACAGACAACTGAAGCGCATTTCAAAGGATCTCGAGGCACTTGTCCCTAAGAGGGACTGGAAGTACGTAAACAATGGCCTGGTGCTCTATGGGCGGTATGTGTGCAAGGCAACACCGCACGACTGCACCGAGCACCCGCTTACCCGGATATGGCCGCCTGCAGCGCTTCGCTGGCCTAAGGCGAAGTAGTGTGTTGACTGCGTCAGGAGACAGGTGTAAGGTCCTCTGTGGGGGTTCCAATTCGGTTCAACCCAGGTGACCCTGGCATAGGCGGGCGAGACAGCTCGCGGGATAGTGGCAACAACTTTCTGAGCATGTGGTTCCGGGCTCCACGCCGGAAATCTAACGCCCCAAGGGCGCACGTCGCGACGATTCCGTTGCTCTGCCATACATACTACTCCCATACCCGCCACCGCCAGGGTCACCACCGCACTTTTTAAAGGCGTCTTCGGACGTCTTTTTGCTTTCCGTACAAAAGGAGTACCATGGTTCTATGGATAAGAAGCGCCCGGTTGCGGTCATAGATATAGATGGCTCACTCTTCCGTTCATCGCTTCTTGTGGAGCTTGTGGACGAGCTCGTAGAGCGGGGGATGTTTCCGAAGTCAGTCCGTAAGCTCTATCAGGGCACGGAAGGAGAGCTGCAGAACAAGCGCGGCGAGTACGGGCCATTCATACGGAAAGTAATAGATGCATTTGCTACTCATGCAAAGGGTCTTCCGTATGGAGAGATAGCAGATATTGGAGGAGAAATCATAGAGCGTAATCTCGAGAGAACATATCACTACACGCGTGACCTCATACAGGAGCTTAAGAAGAAAGACTATTTCTTGCTCGCGATATCGTACTCGCCTAAGTTCATGGTGGACGGATTTGCGTATGAATTAGGGTTCGATAAATCGTATGGCGTGTTTTATGAAATTGGTGCATCGAGCAGATTCACTGGCGAGATTGCCGATGAACATTTAATCATGAATAAAGGGGCAATCCTGCAGCGCGCTGTTCGCAAGAATGGACTCACCCTCAATGGCTCCTACGGCATTGGTTCAACGGAGTCTGATATTGCGATGCTTGATCTGACTGACACCTCAATTGCGTTTAACCCAAACCGTGTGCTGTATCGTCACGCTAAACAAAAGCTCTGGGAGCTTGTGGTAGAGCATAAGGACGTAATCTACGAGCTGTAGACATGAAGACGGGAGAGTTTAGGAAGATAGTCTGGAGCTTCTGGAGGAAGGAGGGGCGACATATGCTTCCGTGGCGCACCACTACCGATCCATACAAGATTCTGGTCTCGGAGGTGATGCTGCAGCAGACGCAGGTGGAGCGTGTCATACCGTACTATGAGCGGTTTCTGACACGTTTCCCTAATGTGCATGCACTCGCCCGAGCGCCACTAGCTGATGTGCTCGTGCTCTGGCAGGGGCTCGGATATAACAGGCGCGCACGTATGCTCCATAGTGCTGCACAAGCGGTGGTGGAGAAGTATGGAGGGGTGATGCCGAGCGATAGTGCGCATTTGATAGCACTTCCGGGAGTGGGTCCCTATACCGCTGGCGCAGTGGCAGCGTTCTCAGGGAATGAAGATGGGATTTTTATAGAAACTAATATCCGCACGGTGATACTGCACCACTTCTTTCCAGAGCGAGATAGTGTGAGCGATGCAGAGGTGCGTGAAGTACTTGAGCGGCTGTACCCTAAGGGTCGCGCGCGTGAGTGGTATGCAGCACTCATGGACTATGGTGCGCACTTAAAACGCTCTGGAGTGAAGCGCAACAGCCAAGCTCGGGGGTATACGAAGCAGAAAGCATTTAAGGGTTCTGACAGAGAAGCGCGCGGAGCACTACTACGTGCACTTACTCAAGGAGCGATCACGAAGCAGAAGTTGGTGCACGTGCTTGGAGAAGAGAGAAAGAGTCAGGTGGAAGCACAGCTGCATAAGCTCTATGCTGAGGGTATGGTAGAGCGCACCGGCACGCGGTACCACTTACCGCACTAACGAATGTCTTGTACTTGTCGAGCAGATAGCACACCGAGTGCTATGAGTACCAAGGCAGAGGTAACAAAAAATACAAAGTAGCTCTCGGTCATCACAAGTACAATACTTGCGGTCACGGGAGCAATAAGCGCAGAAAGCGGACGCGCCATGCGGTACACGCTTACGGTATTCACGTCTTCAGCAGATACACGGCGGAAGAAATGTCCCTCGACCATAGCTTCCACTAATGCAGCGCCAATACGAGAGGTTACCAAAATAAGCACAATGACGTACAACGGTGTTGTGCTGGTTACAAATCCAAGCGCGCCAAAGGCAACGCCAATAATAATAAAGCCAATGGTGAGGAGCTCCTTATCTCCAAGCCAGCGATCAGCTATGTATCCTGCAGGGTACTCAAGCAGCACAAATGGAAGCAGCATGACCATGAACATCCATCCGAGCTCGGACCATGGAATACCAAGGACGCTATGCAGGTAGAGTGGGATATAGAGTGGTGCTAGGTGATAGAAGAGCTGAAGCACCAGATTTCCAAAAGATGCTGCACGCAAGTCCACATCCTGCACCATGCACTTGCAGGTATCTATCAGCTTTGGGTGCGAGGCCGCAGGCATACCCTCGGGCAGCTTTTCAATACTAAAGAGCGCAATAAATGGTGCGAGACTTATGCCTGCCACTAGAAATACTCTCCAATACTCATTTCCACTATCAAGGAGCCAACCGATAAGGAGGGGTGCAGCAATAAGTGCTACGTTGCCTGCAGTGATAAAAGCGGTGCGCACGCGCCCCGTCTCACTGGCAGCAGCGTTCGTGGCCTCAAGGAGTAGGTCGAGGAAGTACTGAATGAAAGGCGATGTCGCGCAGACAAACGCGAGCGCGAGGACGGCAAGCCAGAAGGGTGGCTGATTCGCAAGAATGAATAGCCCGACGCCCACTACAAATGCAGTACCAATGGATGCGCGCTTGGCGCCGTATCTGCCTGCAAGCTTGGGCATGAGAGGGAATGCAGCAAGCGTACCCACGGCACCAAGTGCCACCACGAGACCTGTCTTGTCCGCTGGCATAAACGTCGCGAGATACGGCGCAATCACATACACGATCAAATAGAAGTGTATGGCTGAAAAGAAGTTACCGAGAGCAAGCGTTCGGCGCGGGGGCATTTGTTGTATTCTAGCACTTCACTCGCATACTCCTGATACTGCGCAGCCCGTCCTCCAGGGCGCACGAAGTGCATGGTCGTCAGAGTAATGAAAAATCACAGATCGCTGCGCTAATATGATTCTTTCATTTCTGACTCCCTGCACTTCGGCTGCTTTCGGTTTAGCGCAGTATCAGGAGTATGTTCGCTCAGTAGCTAGATTAGAAAACACACTGCGTCTGCAGTGTGTTTTCTAATACTCGCTGTGAGTGAGTTATTTGAATCTAACCCGTTAAGGTCTGCCAGGGTTGAGATTCAAATGACGAACGATTCTTATACGCCAATCAGCACCGGAATCACCATAGGAGCCTTGTTGGTCCTCGTGAAGAGGTAGCCAGCCATGGTGTCTGAGAGTGCGTTCTTTACAAAGTCGAGATCGACTGGATTCATGCCTTCGGTGGTGTCTTCCACGGTCTTCTTAATCAAGAGTCGTGCCTGATTGAGCATCTCCTGGTTTTCACGCAGGTACACGAAGCCGCGGCTGATGATATCTGGAGACTTACGGAGTTTACCGGTCTTGAGGTTAACGGTCGCAATGATGACGAACATACCGTCCTTTGCGAGCATCTGGCGGTCACGGATGACCACTTCCTGCATATCCCCGATAGAGAAGCCGTCCACGATGAGTGGTGCTGAAGGCACCTTCTCCTTGTGAATGTTGAGCGTCTTGCCTTCGATGATATCGATAACCATGCCGTTGTCCGCAAGGATAATTTCCTCGCGTGGGCGTCCTGCTTGCTCTACCGCCTTAGCGTGGCAGCTCGTCATAGAGTAGTAGCCGTACGCTGGCATGAAGAACTTGGCGCCCACCTGCTGGTTGATCCACACGAGCTCGCCCGAGTTTCCGTGACCGGTAGAGTGCACGTCGCTTGAGCGGTAGTGGATGAGGGACGCGCCATTGCGGTAGAGATTGTCCTTTAGGCGCTGTACCGAGATTTCGTTACCTGGAATGACCGATGACGAAAGTACAACGGTATCGCGTGGTGAGAGCACAATGTTCTTGTGCTGCTTGGTAGCGATACGCATGAGGGCGGCAAACTCCTCACCTTGTGCTCCCGTCGCGAGTACTACGATCCTGTCCGCAGGGTAGTCAGGAATATCCTGGGCGGTGATGAGCGTGTCCTTTTTGATAGTGAGAAGTCCTGTCTTCTGAGCAATTTCGAGGTTGGTGCGGATAGAGCGGCCCTCAGTTACCACTTTCTTACCCATAGACTCTGCAATCTCAATGATGCGAATCATGCGCTCGAACTGTGACGCAAAGGTGCCGATGATGAGACGGCCCTGCACGGTACGAACGATGTTTTCAAGCGTATCGTTCACGCGCTTCTCTGGAATAGAGAAGCCATCGCGCTCAGCGTTCGTTGAGTCAGCAATAAAGAGAAGGTTGTTGTCCTTTCCGATAGCACCCCACTTCTTCTGCTCGTGATCGGCAGGGATGCCGTTATCGTGATCAAGCTTGAGGTCGCCGGTGGTTACCACGTTGCCCCATGGGGTCTCGATAGAGATACCCATTGAGTCTGGAATCGAGTGTGTCACCGGGAAGAACTTCACGCGATGGCTACCGACGGTATGAGTAGAACCTGGCTCCACGACACGCAAATCGAGTGCTGGCTGATCAGGATATTCCTCCTGACGCTTCTGAATCATCACCGCTGAGAGATTGCGGGTGTAGATAGGCGGATTGCCGAAGCGGCCCATAAGGAATGGAATACCGCCGATGTGGTCGAGGTGACCGTGGGTGATGAACACGCCGCGGACACGATCCTGGTTGTACTCAAGATACTTGGTGTTTGGAAGCACGTAGTCCACGCCTGGATTACCGTCTTCTGATACGAACTGGAAACCGACATCACATACGAAAATATCGTTTCCAGACTCAACGGCGAACATGTTGCGACCTACTTCCTCCACGCCGCCAAGCGGCACGATACGCACCGTCTTTTCATCTACGGGTGCAGGGAAGTAATCAGGACGCTTCTTATCGCCCTGTGGTGCGCCTCCTTGAGGAGAACCACCTGGACGACGAAGGGTGCGACGAATCTGGCGCGATACGCGACCTGGGCGGCCTTCGCCACCTGCGCGATTCTGCCCACCACGGCGACCACGGCCTCCGCGAGAGCCTCGAGGGCGACCTCCTTCACGAGGTGTGGTTGTCTGAGACTCCTGGGCGTCTGAAGGGCGTGAGAATGGTGCCGGTGCTGGCGCTGGTGCTGCTGACATGAATATACGTAAGTTACTGAGTAATTGTTCTTGATAATGGCTCGTTGTGATGAGTCACTAGCCGCTAGCTCCAATCTCCGTGCGTAGGGTACGCGAGGATTTGAACTACTGGCTAATGACTAGTCGCAAGAAACGGCCAGACGTATGCACGCTCTCGATACCACGTAGCGACAGTCGCGAAACGGTCTGCTGGTGCGGCAATCTGCGGGAGGCTAACTCCATACAGGGTATTAGAGATAGCATACAAGAATTCTGGTGCGTGCGTAAAGGCAGCTGGGTATTCTTGAGCAATCTTGTCGCTCGCGTCCTGGATAAGTGCAGCTGCTTTCTGAGGGTCGCGCTCGGTGCGTGCCTTCTCAAGCAGAGTATCTACACTCTTGTTTGCATACGACGCAATGTTAAGGCCAGGGTCTGCCTGTTCACTTGAGTCCCAGAATGCATAGAGGTCTTGTCCACGGCCCACGACCATGCCAAACAAGAGGGCCTGGTATGCGCGCGGACGAATGACGTCTTTGGTAAGGACACCTGGCTCGTACAACTCGACAGAGACCGGTACGCCGATAGCTTGCCAGTCTGTCTGCACAGAAGACACCACCGAGCGAAGCTCTGGAACCGTCGATGTGCGAATGACTATGGTGTCGAGCGAAAGCTTTGCCTTCGTGTTCTTCCAGGTACCAGCGGTGTCGTCATAGGTCCATCCACCATCGGCGAGTATCTGCTTGGCAGACTCAATGCGAGTTGCGGTATCAGGTATGGCAGGGCCTACAATGCCCGTGCCTGGGGGCACCGGACCCATAACTGCCGTAGCAGCGCCACCCTGTATGTCTTCCACAATGTGTTCGCGGTCGATAGCGACAGAGAGCGCTTTGCGCATAGCAAGGTCTCCAAGTGCAGGATTCTGCTTCTTGTTAAAGAACACACCGAATACACGAGCATATGGCGCACGCAGACTGTGCGGAGTCATGACGCTATATGCATTCTGAACCTTACCTGACTTATACGCGGCCTGCAGTGCAGTGTGGTCTGGATAAAACTTCACCCGCATAGTGTTGAGGTATGGACGTCCGAGCGCGAAGTACGGGTTGTATGCGAGTTGATACTCGGTGATAGCGCCATCCTTGTCTTCAATCACCTTGGTGACGCGGAATGGACCTGCGCCGACAGGATGCTGCATCAGGGGCGAGAAGGCGAATTTGTCATTGCCTACATTGCGCCACAGATGCGACGGCAAAATACCGAGCGTAGTGTCAGCAAGGAATGGTGCGTATGGCTTCGGAAGGGTAAAGCGCACGGTGCGTGCGTCTACTACCTCTGCACGAATATTTGCCCAGTTTGCGTACTCAGGACTCTTGAGTGCTGGATCTTGCGCCTTTTCTACCGTAAAGACCACATCTTCAGCGGTGACCGCGGTACCGTCTGAAAACTTCACGCCATGCTTGAGCACGAAGGTGTATACCTTTCCGTCATCAGATACGGAATACGTCTCAGCGAGTACCGGTACGATACTGCCGTCTCCTGATAGACCCATGAGCCCTGCAAAGGTAAGTGCGGTCATGTCGCGGTCTGCGTCTGAAAGCGCCAGAAGCGGATTCACGAAGCGTGGGCTACCGATAGAGCCCTCGGTTACCGAGCCACCATAGGTAGGCACCACTACCATAAAAGAGCGCAAAAGCGCACCTGTGGCGACAATGCTAATGCTCACCACAAGCACACCAAGGATGCTTGCGATAACGCGGTCGCCGGGAGGAAGCGAACGTATGTAGCCTGACAGTCTCTCAAGCGGACCGACGGTACGGTGCTTGGTGAAAACGTCGAGGAAGCGTGGAAAACGCCCCGATGTCATGAAAGGTATTAGAGAAGGAAGCCGAGCACAGCTGCTACTACAAAGAGAATAGCGACTACGATAGTTGCCTGGAATAGGAACTTCTCAGCGCCACGGCGCTTGTAGAACGTAGAAGCGAAGTTATCACCTCCAAATGCTCCTCCGAGGTTGGCACCGCGCTGTTGAAGCACAATACCGATGATGAGGAGTAGGGAAAGCGTTATCTCGATGTGTGGCAGTACTGCCTTGAGCGATTCCATCTGTAGCCCCGAGCATACCATGGGATACAGGGGAGTTCAAGCACTGGCGCCCGACTGTTGACGGCCCAAACACTCGCTCTATACTGGGGATAACTTTTCTGGGTATGTCCCAGAAAGGCTTGAAAACGCACATATTCGCGTTCTTATTAATCTCTCTAAGAGCGTAATTTTTATGTCAAAAAACGCAAGTTCTGCGCTTTCTATTCAGCCGCTTGGCGATCGTGTGGTCGTGAAGCCGTCCCCACGCGACGAAGTTACGGCTTCGGGCATTTTAATTCCTGACACGGCTAAACAAGACAAGCCGGAACAGGGAACAGTAGTAGCAGTCGGAAACGGCCGCTATGACGGCGACGACCTTGTTCCTATGACGGTACAAGTCGGCGACACCGTACTCTTCTCGAAATATGGCTACGATGAAGTAAAGATTGAGGGCGAAACCTACTTCATCCTTTCTGAGTCAAACGTACTCGCGATTATCAAGAACTAACTTCCCTACTGTGGCAAAAGAAATTCTATTTGGTGAAGACGCACGCAAGGCTATTCATGATGGCCTTACTAAGTCTGCGCGTGCAGTAAAGGCAACGCTTGGACCTCGCGGGCGCAATGTCGTGCTCGAGAAGAGCTATGGCGGTCCTCGCATCACGAATGACGGCGTATCTATCGCAAAGGAAATCTCATTCAAGAACAAGTTTGAGAATATGGGCGCCGAAATCGTGAAGGAAGTAGCAAGCAAGGCAAACGACCTTGCTGGCGACGGCACCACCACCGCAGTTACGCTGCTTGAGGCAATGGTGAACGAGGGTCTCGCCTCGCTCTCAAAGGGTGCTAATGCTATGGCCATTCGCTCTGGTATGGAGCAGGCACGCGATGCAGCCATTCGCGAGCTTAAGGATATGGCAAAGCCGGTAAATGGCCGCGCTGATATTGAGCAGGTGGCGACTATTTCTGCAGAGAGCGCGGACTTGGGTAAGATCATCGCTGAGACCGTCGAGAAGGTGGGCAAGAACGGTGTGGTGACTGTAGAGGAATCTCAAGGTACTGAGCTTTCCTACGAAGTAGTTGAGGGTCTCCAGATTGATAAGGGATACGCATCTCCATACTTGGTAACCAATGGTGAGCGCATGGAAGCAGAAATGCGCGATGCACAGATTCTCATCACGGACCGCAAGATTTCTACCGTGCAGGACATTCTGCCGCTTCTTGAGAAGGTTGCGCAAGCTGGCCGCAAGGAGCTGGTGATTGTTGCGGACGATATCGAGGGTGATGCACTTGCAACCTTCATTCTCAACAAGCTTCGCGGCACCTTTAACGTGCTTGCGGTAAAGGCTCCAGGCTACGGCGACCGCAAGAAGGAAATGCTTGCAGATATTGCAGTGGTAGTAGGTGCAACGGTTATCTCAGGCGACCTCGGCATGACCTTCGAGAACGCTGAGCTCTCTATGCTTGGTAAGGCTTCACGTGTCGTGTCCACCAAGGACACGACCGTGTTTGTGGGTGGCAAGGGTAAGAAGGAAGAGATTGAGGCACGGGTGAAGCAGATGCAGACCATAGCTGAGCAGACCACCTCTAAGTTCGATAAGGAGAAGCTTGAGGAGCGTGTTGCTAAGCTCTCAGGTGGCGTCGCAGTTATTCGTGTGGGTGCGGCTACCGAGACTGAGATGAAGTACCTCAAGGACAAGATTGATGACGCCGTAAAGGCAACTAAGGCATCTATCGAAGAAGGTATTGTGCCTGGTGGTGGTACGGCGCTCGCTAAGGTATCGCGCATGCTCCGCATTGAGGATTGGGAGTTTGATTCAAAGGATGAGGAGACCGGCTTCGCCATTGTAGGCAAGGCACTTGAGGCTCCACTTCGCCAGATTCTCCTTAATGCTGGAAAGGAAGACGGTTCAGTAATTGTGGATCGTGTACAGAACTCAGATACCTTCTCGGGATATGATGCCGCCAAGGGTGAGGAAGTCACCGATATGGTGAAGGCCGGTATCATTGATCCGGTAAAGGTTACGCGTTCGGCAGTAGAGAACGCCGTATCTGCAGCAGCGATTCTCCTCACGACGGAGGCTGCAGTAGCGGATATTCCTGAGCCAAAGCCAGAGGCACCAGCTGGTGGTATGGACTACTAGTCGCCATCACTTCATCTAAAAAATGAGTACAGGCCCGCACAATGTGTGCGGGCCTGGTGCGTTTAGGTGCGGTGTGCGCCAAAGGGTTTGCGCGAAGACACCTGTGAGCGTACGGGCGGCGTGCCGCCCGGGTTCGGGTACGCAATCCGCTTTGGGCGCTCAAGGATGACGTGCTCGAGACGCGTGCGGCTTGCAAGCGGCGCAAGGGTCGAGTGAGTATGCAGCACCAATACGAATCGCATAGGTTCCTCCCGGGGTGGTCTGTGGGACACTCTACGTATCGGCGGATAGTTCTGCAAGTGAAGCGCCCCGAGCATGCAATTGTGCTCGGGGCGTTAGTTCATCGTCGCCATAGTTTCCACCAGTCACGAGGCCATTCATCGCTGTCGCCAGCAAAGCGCTCCAAAAAGAGGAAACCGACTAAGCAGCAAACCGCAAAGGCAATGAGTAGCTGCAGGGGAAGAGGCATGTCGTGCATGACTGGCCTCCTTACTCGTACGCGGGGTTGCGGCTCTCGTAGTCGTCGGTTCCAAACAGGCCCTGGAGGATGTACTCAGCGAACTGCCTGAGCCACATATTCCAGACTCCGAAGAGACCGATGAAGAGCAGCACCATCAGGAACGCCTTACCCATTCCCGGTTCATAACCCATAGGACACCTCCTTGTCTCTGTCTAGTAGGGTACCGCGCCTACGAAATTACGCAATATTGTTGCCATTGGTCTAGGCGCTATACTATAGAGGTACTAACTCCACACACAATATGACTATGTTGTATATCGTTCTCGGCATCATTGCAGTGCTTATCGTTGCAGTGATCGCTATGTTCAATGGCTTCGTTGCGAAGCGCAATCAGGCGCAGGAAGCATGGGCAGATATTGATGTGCAGCTTAAGCGTCGCTATGACCTTATTCCTAATCTCGTAAACACGGTTAAGGGATACGCAACGCATGAATCAGCTGCATTTGAAAATGTGACCAAGGCACGTGCTGCTGCTATGGGCGTAGGCGAGGCAGGTACGCCAACGCAGAAGGCGCAGGCAGAAAACGAGCTCACAGGCACGCTCAAGTCACTCTTTGCGGTTGCTGAGGCGTACCCAGACCTTAAGGCAAACCAGAACTTCCTGCAGTTGCAGAAGGAGCTGGGGGACACTGAAGACAAGATTCAGGCTGCACGCCGCTTCTACAACCAGACCGTTATGGCACTCAACACTTCTATTGAGTCCTTCCCAGGCAACCTTGTTGCAGGCAGCTTCGGCTTTATGAAGATGGATCTCTTCGAGCTTACGGATGCTGCACAGCGCGAGCCAGTTGCCGTGTCCTTCTAATTCACAATGGCAGCTTCAACACTCTACACACAACGCTCTCGTAACGCATGGCGCACCGCGCTTCTCATGTCGGTGTTCCTGGCGATTGTGCTTGGTATTGGCTACGCCGTGTCCTGGTACTACCAGAATCCAAGCATCATGTACGTCGCATTCTTCTTTGCGATATTCATGAACGTCTGGAGCTTCTGGTTCAGCGACAAGCAGGTGCTCTTTATGACAGGAGCACGCCCAGCTACGCGCGAGGAATTCTTTGACCTCTATACGGTCACGGAGAATATGGCGATAACCGCGGGGCTTCCTATGCCGAAGCTCTACGTTATCGATGACCCAGCGCCAAACGCGTTTGCGACTGGTCGCGATGAAAAGCATGCTGTGGTCGCAGCCACTACCGGTCTGCTTGCCATGCTTGATCGCAAGGAGCTCGAAGGAGTCATTGCGCACGAGCTCTCGCACGTGAAGAACCGCGACATGCTGGTGATGACGGTAGCCGTAGTGCTCGCAGGATTCCTCGCCATAGTGGCGGACATGTTCCTGCGCACCGCTATGTTTGGTGGCAATCGCGACGATAATCGCGGAGGCCTTTTCATGGTGCTTGCGATTGTAGGTGTAATTCTTGCGCCAATAGCGGCGCAGCTCATCCAGCTCGCTATCTCACGCAAGCGCGAGTTTCTTGCAGATGCGTCGGGAGCACTCCTCACACGCTACCCAGAAGGACTTGCGAGTGCACTCATGAAGATATCGCAGTACAGTCAGCCGATGCAGCATGCGTCTCACGCAACCGCGCACCTATTCATTGCGGACCCATTTGCGAAAGCGGCAGGGTTTGTGAACGGACTCTTTGCGACACATCCGCCTGTGGAGGCGCGTGTGAAAGCACTACTGGGTCACAACTAAGACCACAAAACAGCCCGCTACGCGGGCTGTTTTGTTCTGTGCTATAAACAAAAGACACTGGAGGCGTCGCATAGTGGTCTAGTGCGCTCGCTTGGAAAGCGAGTAGGGGGTAAAACCTCTCGCGAGTTCGAATCTCGCCGCCTCCGCCCTAAGTACTTTGTATCGGATAGACCCGAGAGCCTTACTCTAGGCTGTTATTACGAAGCACTGTTTTGGGAAATCTAACCCACCCCCGAAGGAATTCGAATTAAAGCTATTGGTATGGAAAACGGGGCACGTCATTGACGTGCCCCGTTGTAAGTCGAGCCCGAAGGGTTACGCGGCTTGCGGCGCGTGGATGGTAATCGACCACGGCTTCAGCGAGAACCAGTGCCTGAGCTGCGCGATCCACGACGGCGTGAAAGTCACCTTCACCGACTTCTGGTCATCCACCGCTTCCGTGGGTTCCCAGAAGCATGAGAACCAGACCATGGCGCCCGGCGAGTCGTCGCAGGCCAGGTGCCACGTCACCGACCGCTTCTTGTTGTCGACCTCGGTGATGCGAGTCTGCCTGACCTGATCCTCGTACAGCGAGCGCAGCTCGGCATCATCGGTAATCGGAACCGCGCTACTCTCATTGATGAGATCGGGGAACATGCCGGTCGCCGACACTGTGCCGCCGTCAGTGCGGTAGTGCTTGGCGGACATGAACTCCTCCCAGGCAGGCGCACGCTCCGGGGCGAAATTCGGGAGAGGCATGGCGACACCCTTCAGCCAGGAGGTGAACTTGCCGCGCCAGGGCGTAGCTTCGAGGCTGACATGTCCGGGGTACTGGGAATCCTGCACGCGCCAGGTAGGTAGATTGCACTTGCTCCGCTCTTCATCGAAAACGATGGAAGCCATTGGACGCTCCTTTCAGGTCCTGAGTCCTGGGGCACATTATCATGTTCTATGTTCAGGTTCCAACCGGATCCATAAGGGCACGCAGGAGAAAAACCCGCTGGGATTCGAACCGAGCAGTCGAAATAAAATATAAAGTAGATAAGCCAAATGGCGAAAGGGCGACCTGTCCGGTTCGAACATCGCCGCCTCCGCTCCTATATACTGTACTCATGCCCCCGCGCACTGCATTCTTTA
>CAYWWP010000002.1:49551-65555 GCA_964462415.1 uncultured Candidatus Saccharibacteria bacterium | reverse complement strand
ATCTAGTAGTGTACCAAATACGGAAATGGGCCGCCCTGTTGGTACAGGGCGGCCCATAGAGGTCGTTAGTGCCTCGTGCTGCGCAGCTGCGCATCGATCGCATAGGCCTTCAAGTAGTGCTCCTGCGCGATCCGCTCGTGCATGGCGGCCGCGCTGAAGCAGCTCGCTTCGCGTTCAGCTTGCGAACGGGTTTCGGCAGTCATGGCCACGTCCAGGTGACCATACATGACGCTTTCTTGATCGGCGTTTTGAAGGCTCACGAGCGTTCTCTCCCAATGTTCATGCCAGTCTCACGTGAGACAGACAATCGCGAATATATCACGTCCTGTATATGTGCGCTATACCAGAAATACACAAAGACCGTGTATGCCAGGGCATACACGGTCATGTAGGGTAGTGCTTGAGATCTGACTACGCGCGAACATCTGCGGGGTCGCGAAGCACGTAGCCACGCCCCCGGACGGTGTCGATGTGGCTGACGCCATCGTTGTGTGCGGCGAGCTTCTTACGCAACTTGCAGATAAACACGCTAATGATCTTTGCTTCGGGTTCATCTTTACCTCCGTAGAGATGATTAAGAAACATCTCATTGGAAATAGTAGTGCCCTTGCGAAGACACAACAGCTCTAGCATCCGGTATTCAAGACCCGTGAGAGAAACACGTACCCCCTGCACCTCCACGAGTCTCTTGTCGAGATTAACGACGATATTGCCCGTAGTGATAACGGCTTGCGCCTGGCCCTGTGAGCGGCGAATTACCGCACGGATGCGAGCCACCAATTCGTCCTTATGGAAGGGTTTGGGTATGAAGTCGTCGGCGCCGCCGCTGAACGTCTTCACCTTGGTTGCGACATCAGAGGTGCCAGAGAGGAAAATGATAGGCGTATTCACTTTCGCGACACGAAGCGTGCGCAGAACGTCTAAGCCGGACATGTCCGGCAGATTAACGTTCAGCAGAATCATGTCGTAGTCGTAGATCTTTGCCAGATCAATACCTTCCTCTCCGAACTCCGTAGTGAATACGGAGAATCCTTCACTTTTGAGCATCAGCTCGACCGACATAGCGGTCGCGCCATCGTCTTCGATATTGAGGACTCGCATAGCCTCCTCCTTTGCGAATATAGAAGAACAGTCGTGCCCGAGGGCTCTTGCGGCATCCTAGGCTGTATATGGGGCGCGGTCAAATAGAACGCGCCTGGAGTACCGAAGTATTCCAGGCGCGGGTAGCTCAGGCGGCGAGTTTGCGGATATGGGGAGACCTGAGAAGAGGTCGCACATGAATCCGATACTCCCGCGCAAGCGCGTCTTGGATATCGAGCATGTCGAGCTCGATATCTGCTGCGTCTGAGCTTTCGGTGAGTGCAACGAGCGTCGTTGTCACTACCGTACCTTGTCGCTCGAACACATAGCCACCCAACGTCACCGCGCAGGTGTTGGTACGGGTGAGTGTTGTGTCGAGGAGTGCGAGGGCTCGGTCGGTCAGCACAAGGCCGAGCGCGATCGATCCGCTTTCGCAGGGATAGTACACGATATGTCCATCAAAGAACGTCATGGAATGCTCCAGGTTGGGTATGGGGCACACCATCATCACACGTGAGGTTCTGTCGCCTCTGTTTCAATTATACCACAAAAAGTATGAAAAAAGAAGAGCGCGCCCGGAAGGACGCGCTCGTGCTGTCTTAGTCGCTGTACAGCATGCGTGGCGGTGGTGGTGCGCGATGGTGTGTTCTGCGCGTCTGCGCCCGGCGTGACTGACGGTTGCGAAAGATGATAGCCACCGCAGAGCGGTAGGCCTTCAGGCGGTTCGGGTGATTGAGACTTTCTGGGGCGAGATTGCCCTTGAGAGCCTCTTCACAAACAGTGCTGAACTGCTTCTTGGAGGTGGTTCGTAGACGCACACTTACACTGTTGGCGACCTTGCGCAGCGTGTCGCGATGCAGGGTAACCGCAAATTTTTCATGCGCCGTAGTGATGCCGAGGGTAAGTTCTTCCTCGGACACGGGCGGATGTACTGGGTGAGTCATCTCCATGCTCCTGAATGAACACGTACCTAAAACACACAATGCCCGCAGGAGCGGGCATTGTCAAAGTGTGTATGTGTTTTTGATTTAGGAAACGCGAGCGTCTATGAGTTCCTTTACGAGCGCACCATCAGCACGTCCAGCAACCTCCTTCATAACGGACCCCATGAACTTACCGGCACTGGCCTTATCGAGTGTCTGCCCATCAAGCAAGCGCTCAATGATGGCGTCCACTTCCTCGCGGGACATCTGAGCGGGAAGAAATTCCTCAATGACAGAGAGCTCGGCCTGTTCAGGCTCTGCGAGCTCTGCGCGACCGGCTGCAGTGAACTGCGCAATAGAGTCTTTGCGCTGGCTTGCTGCGCGCTTGAGCACGGCAAGCGCTTCATCATCGGTAAGTTTCTCGTCTGGCTTGCGCTTCTTGGCCACGACCTCGTTGGTCATCATGGTTGAAAGCGAGCGAAGCGTACGGAGGCGTACTTCGTCCTTGGCGCGCATGGCGTCTGGGATACCTGCTTTGATTGATTCGTGGATGGTCATGGGAATAGCGTATCACAACGCTTGATATACTGAAGACATACTATATATGAAGCGACACCCTTGGCACGCAGCGACTGTCGAAGAGACAGCACGATTGCAATCTACCCATATTGTGCGAGGGCTCACGAGTGACGAAGCTGCGCGGCGTGGAGAAGTAGCGAAGAACAAGCTCCCTGAGCCTGTCCCAGAGTCAATGTGGGTGCAGGTGTTTCGTCAGCTGCAGAGCCCGATTGCACTCGTGCTCCTTGTGGCAGCAGCAATCACACTCATCATCGCGCATTTCACGGATGCGCTCGTGATAGCTGCGGCGCTTATAGTGAATGTCATCATTGGTGTGTATCAGGAAGGACGCGCTTCTAAGGCCTTTGCTGCGCTTGCTCAGGGTGAGGCCACACATGCGCTTGTCGTGCGAGATGGTAAGCGCGAAGAGGTGCTTGCTGAAGAGGTGGTGCTCGGTGACCTCATTCACCTTATGCCGGGGATGAAGGTGTCTGCTGATGCCCGTGTGGTGGTCTCGCACGATTTGGAGCTCGATGAGTCAGCGCTTACGGGCGAATGGATTCCGACAGAAAAGCATATCGGGGTAGTCGGGAAGGATGTACCGCTCGCGGAGCGGCACTCTATGGTGTATGCCGGCACGCTCGTATCGTCAGGTAGTGGGGACGCGGTAGTGGTAGCGATTGGTTCTGATACTGAGTTTGGAGGTATTGCTCGCGAGCTCGGACAGGGAATGAAAGTAGAGACCCCACTTCAGCGCGACATGCGTGAGCTCTCACGTTTACTGCTTATCGTCATTGGGATTGTCTCTGTACTTATTGCAGCGCTCGCATTCTGGCGCGGCTTGCCGCTTATAGACACGCTACTCATTGCGATAGCGGTGGCGGTTGCTGCGATTCCTGAGGGACTCCCTGCAGCAGTTACGGTGGTGCTCGCGCTTGGTATGGAGCGCATTCTTAAAAATGGGGGATTGGTGCGCAATCTTCTGGGTGCCGAGACGCTTGGCGCTACCAGCATTATTTTGACCGACAAGACTGGCACCCTTACTGAAGGGAAGATGGAGGCAGTTGGGTTTGTAACACTCGGCCGCACTACTGAGGACACGCAGGGGCAGCATGCGCACGGCATACTTCGTGCGGCAGTGCTTGCGTCAGACGGATTCACTGAAGAAGTGGATGCGCCTTCGACAGGATCGGACGCTATTGTCGTGCGCGGTCGCCCTATGGATCAAGCAATAATCCGCGCGGGACTCGAGGCGGGTATCTCGGAAGTGGCGCTGCGTGCTGCGTTTCCGCGTACTGACGAACTAGCGTTTTCATCTGAGCGACGCTTTGCAGGAATGCTCGTATCCGAGCACGGCGCACACGTGGCCTATCTATCGGGCGCTCCTGAATTATTCCTTGAGGGCGCTCGTCTGAGCGGAGAAGAGCAGGAATTCTTCAAAGAAGCACTCGGGCGCGCCACCATGGAAGGCAAGCGCGTGCTTGCGGTAGGGTACCGCGCATACGAGCAAGAGAAATTCCCCGGAGATGCGGAGATACCGAAACTCCTAACAGGCGTCACGCTCCTAGGGTTCATTATTTTTTCTGACGTTATTCGTAAGGATGCGCGCGAGTCTATTGAGAACATAAAGAAGGCAGGTGCACGCGTCATCATGCTCACGGGAGACAACCCTGAGACTGCGCTCTGGTTTGCGCGACAGGTGGGTATTGCCGAAGAGGGTGCACGCGCAGTAACCGGAAAGGAATTGCGCGATGTGTCAGACGAGGATTTGCTCCTTATGCTTCGCACTGAGCAGGTATTTGCACGAGTTGCCCCTGAAGAGAAATTGCGTATTGCACGGGTACTTGGGAATGCTAAGGAAGTCGTCGCCATGACTGGCGACGGCGTGAATGATGCACCTGCGCTTGAGGCTGCATCTATTGGTGTTGCGCTTGGAAGTGGCACTGATGTGGCAAAGGAGGCTGCGGACATTGTACTTCTGACTGATAGCTTCTCAGTTATTACTAAGGCTATCGAAGAGGGAAGACGCTTGCGCGACAACATCAAGAAGCTGTTTACCTACATGCTTTCGACCAACATGAGCGAGATTGTAGTCATCGGTACCGCACTCATGCTCGGACTCCCGCTTCCAGTGCTGCCATCTCAAATTATGTGGTCGAACCTCATCGAAGGCGGGCTTATGAATATTGCGCTTGCGTTTGAGCCACTCTACCCATCAGCAATGCGTCGTTCACCGAAGCACCCTGATGTGGCAAAGGTGGTATCAAAGGATGCGCTCAAGATGGTCGCATTTGTAGGTGGTGCTGGAGGTCTCTTACTGATTGCGCTTCAGCTTTGGCTCGTGTGGAAGGGTGTGCCTGAAGAAGAGCTGCGCACGGTTATCTTTGCCTCACTCTCTATCTCAACCATGGCAAGCGCGTTCTCCTTTAAGAGTTTCGGCACCCCGATATGGAAGCTGAGTCCTCGCTCGAATCCACTCTTGCTGGTAGGTCTATTCCTTGGGTTTGGTATGCTCGCCGTTGCGCTCTACTTCCCACCGGTAGCTATGCTCGTGCACACTATTCCACTTCCGCCACAAGATCTCCTCATACTTCTTGTATTTGCGCTTGGAAACGTGGCAGTGGTAGAGCTCGCTAAGGAGTTGATTGTGATTGGTCCTGAGCGTCGCCGTACGCACAGACAAGGTCAGGTATAATACCCGCATGAATGCGCTCACGATTAGTCTCATTGTGCTCGGGCTTATATTTCTCCAGGGGATTGGGCTTTGGCTGGTACTTCGTCGTAAGGAGGAACAGAAAACAGAGGATCAAACTGCGCCACTCCTGATGCAGCGCCTTGAGAGTCTCGAGCGCTCGCTTGATATGCGTATGGCCGAAAGTTCGCGTCAGATGCATGACACCATGCGTAGTCAGCTCGGGGAGAGCTCTCGCCTTATTAAGGAAATCACGGAAGAGATCACGAGTGTTAAGGAAATCGGGCGCGAGACCGGACGCTTCGCCGAGCAGCTGAAGAACCTCCAGGACATTCTGAAGAATCCGAAGCAGCGCGGCATTCTCGGTGAGTACTACCTTGAGACGGTACTCAAGAATGTGCTTCCGCCAGGCATGTACCAGATGCAGTACCCATTTGCTAATGGAGAGATTGTGGATGCCGCGGTATTCATAGACAAGAAGATTGTGCCGATAGACTCAAAGTTCTCGCTCGACAACTACAATCGCTTCATACATGCAGAGGGTTCGGAGCGTGTTGCGCTTGAGAAAGCATTTGTAAATGATCTTAAGCTGCGTATTCAGGAGACTGCCAAGTACATCCGTCCGGAGGAAGGCACCATGGATTTTGCGTTCATGTTCATTCCGTCTGAGGGTATCTACTATGACCTCCTCACGAACCAAGTGGGTGCAGGTGAGGAGGAAAACCTTATTCAGCGCGCAAGCGGGAAATATAAGGTCATCATCGTGTCGCCGACCTCGTTCCTCGCGTACCTACAGACCGTGCTCCAGGGCATGAAGGCGCTTCAGATTGAGCAGAAAGCGGTAGAAATCCAGAAGCGCGTCGGAGAGCTCGGTAAGCACGTGGGTGCCTATGAGGAGTACTACCGCAAGCTCGGAACGGCGCTTGGTACCGCAGTATCCCACTACAATGCGGGCTATAAGGAGCTCAATAAGATAGATAAGGACGTCTACCGCATTGCCGAGGAGAAAATAGGGGTAGATCCGATGCTTCTCGAGAAGCCAGGAGCCGGGGAGCTAGAGTAGCTTGCTTTTTCCCGGGAATAGGGCTAAAATCCTCAGTATCTATGAATTACGCGGTTATTAAGACAGGCGGCAAGCAGTACGTGGTTTCTCCAGGCGCTCTCGTAACTATCGAGAAGCTTGGCCGTGGTGCAGCTACCCAGGAGCTCAAGAAGGGGGACACCGTGACCTTCTCAGAGGTACTTCTCACGGACGACGGCAAGACCACTACCATCGGTACGCCAGTACTCGCAGGTAAGACGGTTACCGGCACGGTACACATGGTAGGCCGCGCACCAAAGGTAGAGGTGGTTAAGTACAAGGCAAAGAGCAATTACTTGAAGCGCCGCGGACACCGCCAGCCATACATCAAGGTAAAGATCGACACGATCGCATAACCCACCAAAACCCGCCCTCTGGCGGGTTTTGACTTTCCTACATCTAAACCCCATAGTGCGACCAGGAAGCTCTAGAGGAGGGAAATTAGGATGCCGAAGTGGGATGTTCTCGGAGGCGCTGGTCGCGTGCTCACGTACGTGGGAGCGGGCCTCAGCTTCGTCCTGTTGTTTACAGGACTCTCTCTATTTGCACGCGTGCTCGGGAGGCCCCGAGACGTTCGTTAGCTATGTAAGGTCCGGCTCTCTGCCGGACCTTTTCGCGTGCTAGGATGGACATATGTTTGGATTTGAACAACCCCGCACCCCAAAGGTAGCAGCTCCTGTAGAAGCTGCAGAAATTGCTGATTATGAAGATAATCCGGAACTTCACAGACTGCTTGCACGGCTGCCGGATGAGCTTCGGGCGGTGCATCTCGCACGTATCGCTCACTTAGAAGATGACGAAGCTACAGGATACCTGCTCGCGTTGCATGAGCGCCGCGATGCTGCACTGCGCGAATCGGAAGTGAGTGATGAAAGCTTGAAGGAATACTTCAACGCTCACGAGGAAGATGTGTGGCGTGCACTTGAAACCTATGTGTTTTCTAACACTGAGAATCATATAGGTCAGGGCACGACTGCACGCATTAAGCGTTTTGACTTGGGAGATCTTTCCGATGAGGGTGAAGAAGCACTTCCGTCTGTAGCAGTAAAATACTTGGTCACACCAACCGAGAAGACACTCAGTGTGTCAGGTGAGCACGACTTGATTCTAGAGCTTGAACAGCTTCGCAAAATCGAGGCCGCAGAGTTTGAAGAGCATGGGGCAAATATGCGCATTCGTGTGCCTCATCCATACTTCTACTACCGCAAGGGAAAGACGCAGTGTTACGCGATGGAGCTCGTGGATGGTATCAATCTTGAGCAAGGACGCACTAATTCCTACGACCCTCATGTGCGTGCAGAGCTTAAGGAAGTGCTAAAGGATATAGACCATGCGGCGCTCATGGATGAAGTCGATGAATTCTTCGACACCATGCATACCTTCTGTGTGCATGGCGATGTGAAGCCGCGCAACCTCATGGTGTCTCGGGATGGTCACTTCTATGTAATTGACTTCGGACAGTCAGTACTTGCAAGTGGTGTGAACGAGCAATCGGCATCTGCGTTTGGAGAAATAAAGGATATGGAAAAGAAGCAAGCAAAGGATGCCATTCGTTTCTTCCTAGATGCGCTTGAGCGTAGCGAGAGCTAGGTTACTTCTCCTTACGATTCTGGAGCGCGCTTGCGAGCGTTGGGCCATCTGCGTACTCGAGTTCGCTTCCGGTGGAGAGTCCGCGACCAAGCTCTGAAATCGTGAGCGAAGCGCGTAAAGGAGCTAGAAGAAAGCGCACGCGGTCAGCCGTGTGCTCGCCCTCGCTGGTGGCAGAGAGTGCAAGGACTATTTCGTTTAAGCCGCGCTTGGCGCGCTCTTCTACGACTCGCACAAGGTCGCGCTCACGAATTTGTCCCTTGCCTGAAAGGGTAATTACGCCACCAAGCACAAAGTAGCGGCCACGGTATGCCTGTGCACGCTCGACGGCCTGCAGGTCCTGGTCCTTCTCGACAATCATGAGGAGCGAGTCGTCACGGCTGCGGTCTGCGCAGTAGGAGCACAGCGAGCCGTCTACTGTAGCGGCGTAGCGCATGCACATGGTGCACTGACGAATGTCGTCATTGAGGTGAATGAGAAGGTCTGCGATGCGGGCGCGATCGCTCGGCGGCACAGTAAGGAGAAAGTACACAAAGCGCTTAGCTTGGCGGCTACCAATACCCGGAAACCGCTCAAAGGCGCGGGCGAGTTCCTCAATGCGGTCAGTCATGGCGAACTAGAATTCACTCGCAAGCTCTCCGTAGCCAGCTCTGTCCATAGACATGTAGCTGGTGCGCTTGTCGTCGAAGTAGAGCTCTACCTTTCCGGTAGGGCCATTACGGTGCTTTTCAATCAAGATTTCTGCAATATTGCGGCGGTCGCTCTCTTGGTTGGTGCGGTCTTCGCGGTGGATGAACATCACCACGTCAGCGTCCTGTTCAATCGAGCCCGAGTCGCGAAGGTCAGAGAGGCGAGGCTTGCCACCACGCTGCTCCACGGCACGAGAGAGCTGGGAAAGTGCGAGTACCGGCACTTCAAGCTCACGCGCGAGTGCTTTGAGGGAGCGAGAGATTTCGGTTACCTGCTGCACGACAGAGTCAGAGCCCTTTGAGCTGGTCGGAGACATGAGCTGGAGGTAGTCCACGATAATAAGACCGATACCTTGCTCGCGCTTCAGGCGACGTGCGACCGCGCGCATGGAGAGAATGTTGTTGCCCGGCTTGTCGTCGATATAAATAGGCGCTCGTGAGAGGGATTCAAGTGCATCGCGAATACGGCTGAAGTCCTCTTCAGCACGCACGCCACCGGTACGAATTTTCCACGAGTCGACGTAACTTTCGGCCGAAAGCATACGGTCAATCAACTGCTCAGAACTCATTTCAAGCGAGAAGATGCCGACTGGGGTGCCATGGCGTACGGCGGTGTTGCGGGCGATATCAAGCGCGAGGGAGGTCTTACCGACTGATGGACGTGCAGCGAGGATGATGAGATCGGATGGATGGAAACCAGAGAGGAGATTATCGAGCTCAGGGTAGCCGGTCGGCACGCCGCGAATAGCACCATCGTTCTTCGAGAGATTCTCGATACGATCCCAGGTGGCGTCTATCTTGTCACGAATCGGAATGAACTTATGCGCAGCAGATGCGTTACCAATGGCATAGATAGACTTCTCAGCAGTATCGAGTACTTCTACTGGGTCGCGACTTTCATCAAATGCTGACTCCGTAATTTCATATGAGACGTCGATAAGTGAGCGCATGATGTGTTTGCGCGCCACGATATCAGCATAGTGATTGAAGTTGCCTGGGGAAGGTGCTTGGCCTGCAAGCTCTGCAATGTAGGCACGGCCGCCCACACGCTCAACCAGTCCCTTGCTCGCGAGACGCTCGCCGAGTGAGAGTATGTCGATAGGCTCACCGCGCTCGGTGAGTTCGCGCATGGTCTCAAATACAATGCGATGCTTCTCCGCGTAGAAGGAGTCTGGCTTCACGAGATCAGCGATATCGTGAATCGCTTCAGGCTTTAGGAGGAGGGCACCAAGCAGTGCTCGTTCGGCGTCGAGGCTCTGTGGGGGTACGCGGGTGACCGGGTCGGACATGACCCTATTCTATCAACGTACGACAGGCGTGACTACCGTCCCGGAAGGGCTGTCTTCCACACGATATCCCCGGTTTTCGATGTGGATACGGAGCTCATCAGAACGAGCATAGTCTTTTGCTGCTCGTGCGCGATCGCGCTCCTCGACAAGTTCCTCAATTTCTGGTGGAAGTGGGGCAGGTGCTGGTGCTCGAGGAGGGTTTGAAAGCTCAAGTCCAAGTACTTGGTCTGCGGTCACTATGGCATCCCAAATCTGTGCGGGAGACAACTCGTCGTCGCGCACGGTCTCCCAGAGGAGTGCGAGTGCGGCTGGTGTGGCGAGGTCGTCGCGCAAGAGTGCAATAATCCGACGTGACGCATCTGAAGGTGCGCGCTTTTCGCTTGAAGACGCACGCACGTCTCGAGCGATTTTCCATAGACGATGCAGCGCCTCGTCTGCGGCCTGTATTGCGTCCCAGGTGAATGATATTGGTGTGCGGTAGTGCGCCTGCATAAAGAAGTAGCGAAGCGCAAGCGGATGCATACCTCGCTCAGTGATGTCTGAGAGGTAGACGTCATTACCGAGTGACTTAGAAATCTTTACGCCATCCATGGTCATAAATGCTTCGTGCATCCAGAAGCGTGCGAGTGGTATACCGTATGCAGCTTCGGACTGTGCTATTTCATTCGTGTGATGTACGGGAATGTGATCGATACCGCCCGTATGAATGTCTATAGGCTGACCGAGGAGTGTGCGTGCCATAGCAGAACACTCGGCATGCCAGCCGGGAAATCCGTACCCCCATGGACTCTTCCATTCCTGAAGGCGCTTGCCGGTGCGTGGAGAGAAGCGCCAGAGCGCAAAGTCTGCCGGGCTATGCTTCTCCTTGTTTGCGGTGATACGTCGACCGAGATCTGCGATAGCTGCCTCACGGGTCTGGGTATCTTTTTGCGAGCCGAGCGCACCGTAGCCAGGAAACTTCTGGGTGTCGAAGTAGATTCCATCACTGGTGCGATAGGTGAATCCTTTCTTCTCAAGTTCCTGAACGAGCTCTATTTGCTCAGGGATATAGTCGGTTGCGCGCGGAAACGTAATGTCCTTGATGTTGATATTGAGCGCATCAAGATCAGCAACAAAGAGCTTCGCGTATTTGATAGCTATCTGCTCTGCAGTAAGTCCTTCTCGGGTCGCACCCACCTGCATCTTGTCCTCGCCTTCGTCAGCGTCCGATACAAGGTGACCCACGTCAGTGATATTTATGACGCGATGCACGTGGTATCCAGCAGAGGCTAATACCCGAGCGATAAGATCTGAGAATACGTAGGCACGCAGATTGCCCGCTTGTGCTTTTGAGTAGACAGTAGGACCACACGAGTAGAGAGTCGCAGTGCCCGCCTTGCGGGGAGTAAAGATGTCTTTAGTGCCCGAGAGCGTATTGGTAAAGAGAATAGGCGCGTTGCTATGAGTCGCCTGGGACGGCCTATGGAATAGGCGGCGGAACGTGAACATATGGACACTATATCACTATGAGTAAACGCCCTAGAACCACTTTTTGACTTTGAAGTAGAGTAGGAAACAACAGGCAGTTATGGTCATAAGACCGAGCACAATCCAGAAGGAGTCAGGACGGGTAATAAATGGAATATTGTCCATGTTCATACCAAAGAGGCCCGATACGAGTGTCGGCGGCAGAATGGCAAAGGACATGATGGTGAGGACCTTCATCACTTCGTTCTGGCTTGAGGAGAGGAGCGAGTCGTTGGTAATGCGTAGCTCGCTTGCAACTGCGCGATAGGAAGACACGAGTGCAGCGGCGTGTGCGCGCTCAGCCTCAATGTGACGCGCATGCTCGGTGAAGCGCTTGCCAAAGAAATCCGGAGACGAGAGACCATTCATAAATTCAGTGAGTGGCTCCTCGTGTCGGGTGAGTACGGTATCGAACCGCAAGAGAATGCGGCTTACTTCAGAAATAGCGCGCACAGTAGCACGTTCGCGTCCACGGAAAATATCGTCTTCGATACGCTCGAGCATGCGCGATACCTGCTCTGCTTCTGCAGAAATGGCGGCATACATACGACGAAGCACTTCCTCTATAAGTACCTCTGCGTGAGTATCGTGCTCGGGGATGCCCAGAAGCTCTTCTGCTTCAAACACACGATGCAGGCTGTGGAGCGGCTCTATTACCTCGTAGCGTGCGGTAATGAGGAAGTTTTTACCGACAATGAAATCAACTTCCTGAGAACGGGTGCCTCCAGAAGCACGCACGGTAGGGAAGTGGAGCACCATATAGTGGTAGTCCGGGAATGCGACGGTTATCGGATATGGGGTGGGAGAGATGATTTCTTCCTCAATGCGCGCATTGATGCCAAACTCGCGCATCACCGCATCAAGTTCCTCGTGCGTTGGAGACTCAAGGTCAATCCAATTGACCTTGCCTCGTACGTGCCGCGTCATCATATGAGACTAAGTATAGCGTAATGCAGCTTGTACTATGGCGGTTCTTAACATGCTGCGTGCTATCATGCGTACACGTATGGCGGACGAACTAGAAAAGCACCTTGTAGATGAAGAGGAGACATATGCTGCTCAGCAGATGTCTCCAGATACTCGTAAAAAGTTTCTTAAGTTTGCAGGATTGAGTGCCGCATTTGCGCTCGTACTTGCGCTTGGGTTTGTGGGTGGCCTTCGTGTAGGTGCGGCCAGTTCGTCTGATCTGTTGACGCACGTACCGTTCCTTGGGGACGGGCTTAATGCCACGCCAGACGCTACGGCAAACTTCACTGATTTCTGGAAGGTATGGAATGTGCTCAATGACCGTTTCGTACAAACGCACGGCTCCACTACGCCAAATGTGAAGGAACGCCTCTATGGTGCGATGGCGGGACTAGCGGCTTCCTATGGGGATCCGTACACGGTATTCATGCCACCAGAGCAGTCTAAGGTATTTCAGGAAACCATCTCTGGAGAGTTCGGTGGAGTCGGTATGGAGATGGATGTGAAGGATAAGCGCCTCACCGTTATTGCGCCGCTTAAGGAGTCACCAGCTGAGCGAGCCGGAGTACGCGCAGGAGACTTGGTTGCTGCCATAGATGGCAAATCGACAGACGGCATGCCTATAGACGCTGCAGTGAAGCTCATTCGCGGCAAGAAGGGAACTGACGTAAAGCTCACGCTTATTCGTGATGGAGAGGTGCATGAGATAACTATTACGCGCGACACTATCCAGGTTCCTACCATAAAGAGCTCATATGACGCGAAGACGGGTATCTTTACCATCTCTATCTATGAGTTCACGGCAACTGCAGCAAATCTCTTTGATAAGGCGCTCGTAGAATTCCGTAGTTCAGGAGCTCGCAAGCTCATTATCGATGTGCGCGGAGACCCAGGAGGATATCTGGATGCCGCAGTTGCTATAGCGAGCCACTTCCTTCCTGAAGGCACGACTATCGTGACTGAAGACTATAAGGGTAAGCAGCAGAACCTAGTGCATCGCAGCCGTGGCACGGGAGGCATACCTGAGGGCACCAAGGTAGTTGTGCTTATGGATAAGGGATCAGCGTCAGCATCAGAAATTCTTGCAGGAGCACTGAAGGATAATGGCGTTGCGACCCTCATTGGTACACGCTCGTTTGGTAAGGGTTCGGTCCAAGAGCTCGTAGATATAGGTGGAGGTTCCCTCAAGGTTACGATTGCGCGCTGGCTCACGCCAAGTGGTCGCTCTATCTCGGACGGAGGTCTCACCCCTGATGTGGATGTCGATCGTACTGCAGAGGACTTCAAGGCAAACAAGGATCCGCAGCTCGATAGGGCAGTAGAGTTCCTCACGAACGGTAAATAAAATAGAAAGTAGCCCACGCATGAGCGTGGGCTACTGTTTGGGCGACTCAGTGGTCTTCAAGGGTGACCAAGAATCGGACCGGGTCGCGTGCGAGTCGGTAGCGCAGGCTGTTGATGACGAGATTCGTCACGCCAGTCACCGCTCCCATGAGGATGGTCAGGATGATGAAGGTCATCACATATCCCACCAGGGTGTTGTAGTCAGGCGAGAACGAGCCGTCACGAGAGCCGCGAATCACGATGCTCACGAGCACGAGCACCGCGGTTAGGCTGGCACCCCATTGGGCCGCATTCCAGGCACGACGCAGTAGAATGCGCATCGCGTCTTCGGTGTGTGATCCGGATTCGGTCATCACGCATTCCTCCTATGTACAGTCCTGTATATATTATACATATAATATGCATTTAGTCAAAATGTACGCACAGCGAATTGCGTCCGTGCATCTGGAGCGGTAGGATGGCTATATATGAAAGTTGTACTACTCAAGGACGTGAAGAACACCGGCCGCGCCGGTACGGTTATCGAGTGCTCAGATGGTCACGCACTCAACTTCCTTATTCCTCGTGGCATGGCAGCGCCTGCGACGCCCGCCAACCTCAAGCAGGCAGAGGCACGCCTCAAGCAGCGCGCACAGACCAAGGAGCTTGATGCAAAGCTCATTTCAGATCGCCTAAACGCACTTGCTGATGGCCGCATCGTTATAACGAAGAAGGCAAACGAGCAGGGTCACCTCTACGACGGCGTAGACGCTGCAGACATTGCTGCTGCTACGGAGCTTCCGGAAGAAGCTATCAAGCTTGAGAAGCCTATCAAGGAGCTTGGCGACTTTGCGGTGCCGGTTGCTATGGGCGCTGACTTTGGCAGCATCCGCGTGCATATCGAAGCTGAGTAACTCAGTACCTTGAGTACAACAAAAAGACCCTTCCAAACGGAAGGGTCTTTTTGTATAGCATGTGTCCGAGGTGGAATCGGAGTGCGCGCGTTACGCTGCGGCGAGTACGTCTACAACCTTCTTGCTGACCGTGCGGCCATCAAAGTTGGTCTTGCGGCGGTTGCGGAAAGAAACCACACCGTTCGTCATAGCGTAGAGGGTGTCATCATGACCTACCTTTACGTTCTTACCTGCCTCAATCTTAGTACCGCGCTGGCGCACGATAATCATGCCTGGGCGAGCTGCCTGGCCATGCGTGAGCTTAATACCTAGATACTTAGGATTGGAGTCGCGCCCGTTTTTTGTTGATCCACCGGCTTTTGTATGTGCCATAAATGCTATTGTTTACGTAGCCATGACTATAGCAGATATACAGGAGCGGGGCAAGGCGCTTTTGGCTAAAATACCGCCTCAGGCCGTGATTTTGGCCATTTTAGTCCTCTCCTCAACTGCCTCGTTTGGGCTTGGGATTATGGCCGGACGGGACCTAGAACGGGCCCACAGGGCCCCTTCCGGGGCAGGGCAGGGCTTCTGGATAGAACACCTGAGTCAGGCTTCCAGCAGCCCTGCGGCGGCCATAGAGGCAGTTTCCGAGCCTGTCTCTGATATGTCAGCGGCCGCTAGCGGCTCGTATGTGGCCTCTAAAAACGGCAGTAAGTACTACTTAGTCAGTTGTAGCGGGGCAGGGAGGATAAAGGAGGCAAATAAGGTTTATTTCTCCTCAAGGGCGGAAGCTGAGGGAGCAGGTTATCAACCGGCGGCAAACTGCCCGGGACTGTAATATAGAGCTATATGATCGTCCTTGATGTGGAGTCTACCGGACTCTCTCCCGTGCATAACTCGATTCTTTCTATTGGAGCGCTTGATCTCGATGATCCGACGAATCAGTTCTATGACGAGTGCCGGGTGTGGGAGGGAGCGCGCATTGAAGACGCTGCGCTTGCGATAAACGGATTTACGCACGACGAAGCGCGTGATCCGCGTCGCAAGAGCGAGGCAGACCTCATTCGTGACTTTGTAGCATGGGCTACTGACAGACCAGTCAATCGCATGCTTGCTGCACAAAATCCGTCATTTGATTTGGAGTTTGTTCAGGCGGCATGTGCGCGTGCAGGTATCGAGTGTCCGTTTGGTAAGCGCACTATAGATGTGCACACGCTCACCTGGACACATATGACGCTTCGAGGAGTAGTGCCTCCTACTGACAAGCATCGCTCAGCTATATCACTTGATGCTGCACTCAACTACTGCGGTATTCCCGGAGAGCCAAAGCCACACAATGCACTTATGGGAGCGATGTGCCATGCAGAAGTTATTGCGCGTATCGCGTATACTAGAAAAGTATTACCGGAATTTG
>CAYWWP010000002.1:33976-49451 GCA_964462415.1 uncultured Candidatus Saccharibacteria bacterium | reverse complement strand
CATGCAGAAGTTATTGCGCGTATCGCGTATACTAGAAAAGTATTACCGGAATTTGAAATGTACGACATACCATGGCAGATGTAACCAGCACCGCGCAGAAGCACGAAGAGATGGGGCAGACTCTCTCTCGCGCAATAGAAGAAGGAAAGCGCGATGTACCGGAGACTCCGGCTCCGCTCGTCTGTAAGCCGCAGAAACTTGAAAGCTGGCGCGTGTTTAAAATAATGGCCGAGTTTGTAGATGGCTTTGAGACCATCCGTCGCTATGGATTGGCGGCAACATTTTTTGGAACTGCTCGTCAGACCTTTGCGCCCGAGGTATACGCTGCTGCCACCGAGCTTTCTGCTCGTCTATCGAGTGCAGGCTATGCCATTATCACCGGCGGATCAGCGGGAATTATGGAAGCCGCTAATAAGGGTGCATATGATGCGGGGGGAGCATCAGTCGGCCTCAATATCCGCCTTCCTATGGAGCAGTCTGAGAATGACTACCTCACGGACAGCATGACCTTTGACCACTTCTTTGTGCGCAAGGTGATGCTCGCGTTTGCCTCAGAAGTCTATATTTATTTCCCTGGAGGATTCGGTACGCTCGATGAGTTCTCTGAGCTTCTTACGCTCGTGCAGACTAAGAAGATTAAGCGTGTGCCTATCGTACTCTATGGCAAGGACTACTGGGAACCACTCATCACGTTCTTCCGCGAGCACTTGCTCGAGAAGTATCACGCCATTGATGAAGCAGATCTCGAGCTATTCAAAGTGGTAGATACTGTAGACGAGGCATACGACTACATCATTGCGAATGTGACCTGTTAGTCACACCGGTATGGCGCTCGACTACAGCCAGAAACGACTCATAGGAAAAGCGCTCCATGCGCACGGCAACTCAAAGCGTGCAAAGCGATTACGCATGTATGCCTTTTTGACCGGCATTCTTTCGCTCTTGATTTCGCTCGTGAATCTCTACATCCACATCATAAAACCGCTCTAGCATGGCGCATGCTATGCTGTCCTGTATATGGCAAAGACGAAGCGCAGAAAGGTGGGTGTCCAGAATCTCGAAGTGTATGCATTTTGGACGGGGTTTGCTAGTACCGTCATTAGTTTGATTCAGGTGCTCGTCATTGCATCTCGGTAAGCAAAGGGTGTGTAGTAGGGGAGTCACTAAGCGACACGCACATGCGTGTCGCTTTTGCGTACATCGCTTCCCTAGCATCTATTTTTTTAAATCAGGGAAGTGGTCGAGAGTGAATAAAAATTGCTACGCAAATAAATTCTGCGCATTGGTAAAGGTGCACAGAAATCTTTCGTGAAGACCTGGGTGCAACAGTAGGGAGTATGGGTATGGGCGCTGATGGAGCCAGATTCAACCCAAGAGAGCGGAATACATAAAGTGCGCACAATATATCTTTTGCGATAATAAATTACGTAGTATATAGGCCGTACACTACGCCGGCCTCGTATATGGGCGTGTATGCCCTGTCTCTATGTGGGCTGTGTCTTTGGTCATGCGCACATCTTCGTACACTGCTCTCTCGACTGAGTTTGATTCTTGTATATGTGCTTATGACAATGACCGTGACCACTTCCCCGATTTAAAAAAAATGAACCCGGGGAAGTGATCTCCGGGTTCAAGGTGAACAGTGTGTGCTGGTATACCCAAGACTCACTGCGACCGTCATAGTCTCACGTCGGTATCTGCCGAGGCAGCATGTCGATGTGAGAGCGTGATGGTCTGGGTGTTTAGCTGAGACGTCTAGTGCTCAAGGTCACAGGGACCGAACGGGACGCACTCAGGATCGTGTGTCCTGCAACACTACGAAGCAGGACTGACCGAGAATGCTATCCAGGATGCAAGAGCAGGTAATGCGTCAGCTTCTTTTTGGGGTCGATGTCCCGGGTAGGCTCGCGCGCATGGAAAGTGTTGAGCGAGTACCGATTGGTCATCGTGACCTCCATCAGTGGTTTGGAACAAGACGAGGCTCTAGAAGGCTCCTCGCCACCTTGAGCATACGACTCGACCTCGAGGTTGTCGAGGTCGGTCGGGTGCGCTCGTATGGGTGCTTGGGGGAGTCGGTCTTCCCTGCTATTCGCTTTCGAGGTGACGCGTAAAGTGCTGCTTGATGGTGGCATCGAGTGCACGGCTAAAGTCTATGGCGTGCTTCGGAGACAACACCACTTCGCTTATGAGCTGACCCATAGCAGTATTAGGACGCACGTACGCAAACTGAATGACTACCGAGTCATCTGACACGGTTACCTGGGTAGCGTTTGTGAACGCTGGGCGCACCTCAGGACTAATGGCTATCTCAATTGGCTTCGGGGTTTCGTTCATAGAAGTGTAGACGGCTATGATACGACACTCCTTACGTGCTCTGCAAAGCCTGTGACCCAGGCAACCAGAATCTCCCAGCCGTTTTGGACGAGGCCCCAGACATACGAGAAGTTTTCTGAGCCCGTTGGTGATTCGACAATACCGCGAATCGAGATACCAAAGTACGAGAGTGCAAGCACGAGTATAGCTAGAATAATGATGAATCGAATCATAAAAAAAGTATACTATGCGGTATGGCCTCAAAAACCTCTCGTCCACGCTCGCCTCAATCATCAGCTAAAAAGGGAGGTCTCTCCCCTGCTCTCCAAGCTATGGAGCATTTGCGTACAGCAGATCCTGTACTCTATGCCGCCGCCCTTCCCCATCTTGAGGACCTTGAAGCGCGCATGAAGCACCGTCGCGGATACCGTAAACTCTTTGAAGCGCTTGCGGGTTCTGTCGTGTCTCAGCAACTTTCTACCAAAGCTGCAGACACCATATGGGGACGTCTAGAAAAGGCGTGTAAGGGAGTAGTTACTCCTGAAGCAATCGTAAAGCTACGTATCACTACTATGCGTAGCGCTGGTCTGTCTGCGGCGAAAGTGCGCACGCTCAAAGAACTGTCAGCTGCACTTATGGCGGGTACGCTTTCTCTTGAAAAACTACGACGCATTCCAGAGGCTAAGGCCATAGAGTCACTCACGGCTATTTGGGGCATCGGCACCTGGACTGCTGAGATGTTTCTCATATTTGCGTTACATCGAGCAGATGTATTTTCAGTAAAAGACTTAGGACTGCGCCGCTCCGTTGAAGCACTATATGGACTACCTAAGGATGTACCTGCGGCACAGATTGAAGCTATCGCCGTACGCTGGGCGCCTCATCGGTCGTTTGCGTCCCGTGCGTTGTGGCGTATTCGAGACAGCGCTTAGTCGCGGATGGCTTCTCGCCACGAGAGTCCGAGTGAGTACCATACGGACAGCACAAATCCAGCAAGCATCACAATCCAGCCTATTACTGCAATGGTGTCAGAAATAGCTGCGGTGTATGGAAGTAGGTTGAACATATCTAGCAGGTTGTGCCAATCATGCCCAGAGGGGTCGCCACCTAGTAGTGGCAGTTGCATAACCTGTGCGTCGCGCGCATACACGGATACATTTACAAAATTCTGACCGAGCCAGTACAGCATAAGCCCTACCGCATACCGATCGCGTTGGTACCACCAGAAGTACGCCGCAAATAGTGCAGGAATAATAAGCTGCATGATGGTGCCACCAGCGATAAAGAGTGCTTTACCAAAGGGCATGAATACCGCGTGTCCGGCTTCGTGAATAACCAGATTCACTGAATCTATAAAGTGCGGTTCAAGTGGCTGGCGTGCGTACGCAAACACGTAATAGCCAACGGCAATAGCGAACCCTGCCTTGAGTGCTTGCTTGGTAGTGGTCACCGAGGGTAGTGACACGCGCGGAAGAGATAGTTGCATACAGAGATTTATAGATATGCCATCGGATTGAGATACGCCTTCGGTGGTGCAATCGGAATAGTTACCGTAGGGCCGCTCTTACAGGTGTATTGCTTGAGCGTCACTGCAGAAGCATCGTATACCGTGAAGTGCAGATGCGGACCGGTCGCGTATCCGGTCATACCCATGTTCCCGATAACGTCACCCGTAGTAACAGTCTCACCCTGAGAGACATTGATGGAGGAGAGGTGTGCATAGAGTGTGGCAAGACCGTTTGGGTGCTTGATAAGGACCCACTTACCATACTGACAGTTCTGTACGGCACCCTGATTGATTGCATACACTGTTCCTGAGAGTGCTGCGTATACCGGTGTGCCTACCGTGCCACCAAAATCCACGCCGTCGTGAGTGCCTGAAGCATAGAGGCGTCCTGAATCCGCGGTCTTACCAAAGAGCTGGGTAACGACAATCTTAGTGAGTGGCCAGCGCAATACTCCACTTCCCGCTGCAGGAAGTTTTGACGGATCAGACGCGTACTTAAGCTGATTCGAGAGTTGGAAGAGCGCATTCTCGAATGACTTCTGCTCTGCGCGCTTCTGAGCAATGAGTTGCTGGTAGGTAGATTCCTGACTCTTCGTCTGGGTGAGCAGTTTGTCTTTTTCTGCTTTAGCAAGATCAAGTGCTTTCTTTTGCGCACTCAATTCCTTATTGAGTTGAGAAAGCTTGTTCTTGGTCTCTTCGACTGATGCGTGCTGTACGGTGAGCTGGGCCTTTGCTTGGCCTAGGTCTTCTGCGTGAATCTCAAGTGCGCGGGATAAGTCGGTGATGTGATCCACAGCCATCCACGCATCTCCGAGGGACTCAGACGTAAACACTTGCTCTATCAGGCTGTTGTCGCCGGTGGCATAGATGTCTCGGAATGACTTTGCCAGAGCTGCTTTATCCAGGCGGATAATGTCCTCCTTATCCTTAATTTCGTAAGATAGTTCATTCAGTTTGAGGTTGCTTGCTGAGATGCGATTCTGAGTAGCGTCAATTTGTGACGCGGTCTGCTTGCGCGTCACGTCTATCGACTGAATAGCGGTCTGAAGGGTTTGGCGCTGCGTACCCAAAATACCAAGTTGCTTCTGATACTGCGCAATTTCAGCTTCGATGTTCTGAATCTTCTGGTTATGCGCTTCGATTTGATCCTTGATATCGTCGACGGTATCTGCAGCTACGGGTGACACGGGTAGCATTGAAACACCCGCCAAAAGCGCCAGTAGAAGAACCAAAGTACGTACTGTGCGCAGAAAGGACATAGATACTTACAGTATAGCAATTGCCGCCTGCACGCGTTTGAGAGCCTCGCCACTGCCGAGGACGGCAATGAGCGTAAATGGGTCGGGTGAGCGTTCAGCACCAGAAAGTGCATAGCGTAACGGCCAGAGTATGCCTCCGCGGCCACCCTTCCCCGCTGCTTCAGCGTCGTCTGCTATGGGCATAATCTGCGCTTTAATCTCTTCCGCATTTCGCGTGTCGCCGAGAGACTCAAGCACAGCGCCGATGCGCGTGAGCCCGTCTTGCGCGAGTCCACTGCGTCCCTCTGGCTCCTTAGCTAGTAGTGATTCACGGGTGATGGTAGGTGCGGAGAATAGATACGCAAGCTCCCCATCGACGAGTTCGCGTGCTTCGCTAAAGGTGTGCGCTCGCTCCTTCAAAATAGGAATGGTACGCAAGAGCACGTCGCCCGTGTGGTGTGAGGCGAGTGCCCCCATGTATGCCTGGTCTGAGAGTGTACGCATCCACTCTCGGTTCAGGTGCAAAAGCTTCTCTTCGTTAAACTGTGCACCAGAATGCTGCACACGCTCAAGCGAGAATGCATCAATAAGTTCGTCTTTACTAAACACTTCCTGATCAGTGCCTGGATTCCACCCAAGGAAGGCGAGGAAGTTAATGATTGCTTCAGGGAGATAGCCTTCGCTTCGGTACTCCAGCACATCCTTGGCGCCATCGCGCTTTGAAAGTTTCTTGTGACCACCCTCTCCGAGGATAGGAGGTAGCGTTGCAAACACCGGTGGTGCCGTATCGAGTGCTTCGTAGAGCGATAGGAACTTCGGCGTAGACGCTACAAACTCCTGCCCACGCATAACGTGGGTGATCTTCATTTCTATATCGTCTACGACGTGCGCGAAGTTGTATGTTGGGTAGCCGTCACTTTTTATGAGAATGAAATCATCCAGTGCCTCTTCTCCTGCTGAAAGTTCACCAAGTACTGCATCGTGCCAGGTGTAGCGCGTAAGGCGTGGTGTCTTGAAGCGAAGTGGTTTAGTGCCGTCCCACTCTTCCATAACCGCAGGACGGTGCTCGCGATAGAGGAATGGCCGCTTAGCAGCTTCTGCCTCTGCGCGCATCTGCGCTACCTCCTCTTCGGTGTATGGATCAGGATATGCAAGCCCTGCCGCAATCAACTGATCTGCATATCGCTTATAGATAGCGAGTCGCTCAGATTGTATGTAGGGCGCGTAGGGTCCTCCAATATCCGTGCTTTCGTCCCAAGTGATGCCAAGCCAGCGCAGTGACTGCATGATATGCCCCACTGCGCCTTCTACCTCGCGCTCCTTGTCAGTATCTTCAATGCGGAGAATAAACTGACCTCCATGCTTTTTGGCAAAGAGGTATGCAAATAGAGCGGTGCGGATACCGCCGATGTGCATGAATCCGGTCGGGCTCGGGGCAAAACGTGTACGGATGGTGGTCATGTCGTGCTTTCGGTTAGAGCGTTTGGTTCATGAGAAAGAGTGATGCGCACTATCTCTTCGGCAATAACACGACCAGCGTTTGGGTTTGCAAAACCCTGTGCGTGCGCTGCCATAGCGTGTGCCGTAGCGGTGTCGTTGAGTATGCGGTTTACCTCTGAAGCGAGTACGTGGTGTGTGAGATTGTTTTCTTCAAGCACTACAGCAGCACCTGTGTGCGCATACGCGTATGCGTTGGTTCGCTGATCGTGACTGATGGCTTCCGGAATCGGTATCAAAATAGCCGGCTTCTGCCATAGTGAGATCTCTGCTATAGACGTAGCACCAGCACGAGATATTACAACGTCAGCCACACCTGCAGCTGCCTGGAATGATTCAGCATCAAGAAATGGTAGTGCGTGGTAGCGAGACGCAAATGGAGAGTCCCCCAATACCACCTTGGCCAGGCTCTCCACATGCTCGATATTGTTCTTGCCGGTCTGATGAATGATGTTTGCGTGCGGCAAGATATCAAGAAGTGCATCGATAAGCGTCTCGTTTATACGCTGCGAGCCAAGAGAGCCACCTACGACCAGTACGGTTGGCACTGAAGTGTCGAGGCTAAAGCGTGCGATACCCACTTCTCGGGGAGCAGGGCTCTGGAGTGCTTTGCGAATAGGAATGCCGGTGCGCGCAATTTTTCCGCGAAGCTTTACCGGGAAGTACTGAATCGAGCTGTCATATGAGACCGCTATCCGCTTTGCGATCTTTGCAGCTAAGAGATTTGCGCGTCCTGGCTTTGCATCAGATTCATGAATGATGACCGGAATACGCAAGAGTGATGCAGCAAATACAACTGGCACGCTTGCATAACTTCCCTTTGATATAACGACGTCTGGATAGATACGGAAGAGTGTAGCAAGTGCTACGAAGTAGCCGTGGAGTGTTTTGAACGCATCAGTGACATTCTTGAAGGAAACGTAGCGGCGTACCTTACCTGCTGGTATGCGCACGAATTGCAGGTTGTGTGCAAATAGAGCTTGCTCGTCGTAGGGTTTATCCGAGAGATAGTAGAGTTTTGGCGATACGAGACGACGCTCAGCGACCAGGTCGCTCAATGCTTCAGCTATCGCAATGAGGGGATAGAAATGCCCTCCGGCTGCTCCGGTAAACACTACTTTCATGTGCAAATACCTACAGATTTTAGCATAGACTGCCCTTCCCTGCACCGCCCAACCGTGGGCTAATGGTGTGCCTTTCGCTTTGGTCTATGGGCCGCAATATTGAGGATGAGGCCAACAGAGGCAAGTGCTGCCAAGAGCGCGGTGCCTCCATGGGACACGAACGGAAGTGGAAGGCCAGTCAGCGGCATGATGCCGAGCATTGCTCCCATGTTCATAAAGGCAGACATGGTGATGATGAGTGTAAGTCCTGTTGCCGCGAGGGATCCAAAAATAGACGCGGCACCCGCCGCAATCGCAAAGCCGCGGGTAGCGAGTGCAGTAAATAGGAGTACCAGCACAATAGTGCCCAGGAAGCCGAATTCTTCGCCATATACCGCAAATACCGAATCGCCTGCTGGTTCTGGAAGATAGTTAAACTTCTGTACACTCTGTCCGTACCCGCGCCCGAGCAGACCCCCAGAACCTATAGCAATGAGTGATTGCTGAATTTGGTACCCATTGGTGAGTGCATTGTGTTCAGGGTGAATGAACGTCTGGATACGGTGCATGAGATACGGACGTGTAGCCACAAGTCCTGCAAGCAACACCACGGCGACTATCCCGAGTATCGCGAAATCACGTAGCGGTGCCCCTGCTACAAAATACATAGCGCTTGCAGCAATCCCGATGACCAGCACAGTGGAGGTGTTTGGTTGTGCCAACAGAAGAAGTGCAGGGATGCCAATGATGACCGCAAATCCGAGCAGTCCATAGCGCATCTCCCCTATTTTGTGGCGCATCTTGGCGAGGTAGAGCGATAGCATGAGAATCACTGCAATCTTGAGAAACTCAGCAGGCTGTACGGTGATGGGGCCTAAGTCTATCCAGCGCGTGGCGCCATTAGTGTGGTGACCGAGACCGGGAACAAATACGAGTGCGGTGAGTAGTAGTGATCCTACATAGAACGGCAGCACGAAGCGCTCAATAACCGCAGGAGGCGTCATACGAATAATGAAAAGCGCAGCGAGTCCTGGAATAAGGCCGAGCATGAGCTGGGTAAGTGCAAGGTGCCCGATACCCGAGTTCTCGCGAGCAAGAAAGCCGAGAGCCGCTGAAAGGAAAATAGCTGCGCCGCCTACGACAAGTATGGCGACGATGAGTGCGAATAGTTTGTCTCCAAAGAGGTTTTGTCGCATGGGCTATTTGAGAAGTGCAAGCGCAAGGCCCAAGATACCCGCAATGATAGTAATGACCCAGTACCGCATCGTAACTTTGTACGGTGGCCAGCCTATTGCCTCGAAGTGATGGTGAATAGGTGCGATGCGGAAGAGCTTTTTATGGAAGAGCTTCTTCCACGTGATCTGGAGCACGTTTGCTACTACCGTGAGCGTGAGCGGCAGTGCAATGATGGGGAGCACCGATACGCCCACTCCTTCACCAAGGGTGTCTGCAGAAAATGCGGTAACTGCGAGCGCTACCGTGAGCGCCATAGTGCCCGTCTCTGAAAGATAAAAGCGCGCAGGAGGAATGTTGAACCACAAGAATGCGAGCAGGCCTCCGGCAACGCTCGCAGCAAAGGCGGCGAGCGCAATCTGGTTCTGTGCAAACGCAATACCCGCGTACGTCATGAAGATGAATGCGAATACGCCACCTGCAAGCCCGTCAATACCATCGATAACACCGCCTGCATAGAGCGCGAGGGTTACCAGGATAAAGAATGGGATGAAGAAATATCCAAGCGACACCATGCCTACAAACGGAATGCCGATAGCGGTGATGCCGAGCTTTACAAAGAACCACCATGAACAAAACGCACCGATGAGTGCCACAACCAACAGACGCCAGCGCAGGGAGAGGCCACCTGTTGATTTGGTCACCTCAAGAATGTCGTCAATGAGTCCAACGAACGCACCCACCATAAGTGCCATGAGCGGAAGCCACGTTTGGCCTCGATTCACGAAATCAAAACTTGCCACTGGCTCAGGAAGCACCATGCCGAGTATGAGCAATGTGAATGCAGTGATGAATACGGAACCCCATACGACGATGCCGCCCATACGTGGCGTCGATACCTCACGCTCCTTATGCAGTTCGTCGAAGAGTGGTGTGCCGGTATCATCGCCCATACCCTTGCCCTTCCCTCCCTTCTTCTTCCATGCACGATGCTTGTAGAGGAAATGCGTAACAATAGGAGTAAGACCTATGCCGACGACGAAGGTGATAACGGAAGGAATGAGTACGCGTGCAGCATCAAACAACATAGACTAGCGAATTACTGTTGATGTAGCGCTTGTGCTAATCGCGCCTGAGTGAGTAGCTGGAATTTGGGCGAAGTGTGCGCTGGTGAGACTGAGCAGTTGCTCCACATCAGCGAAGCGTCCTTCGCGTGTAGACCCGAGCACCACCACAGCTACAGGATGGTCTATACCGGCGTCGTACACGATAGCGAGATTCCCTCCTGCCAAATCGGTGAAGCCGGTCTTTGAAAGAAGGAGGTTTGGCATGTGTACGACATCCTGGTTGGTGTTCGGAAGCGTATGCGCCTTGCCGTCGAGTGAACGAATGGTGATTGATGATTGTGTGGTAGAACGCGCAATCTCTGGAGCTTTTTCTATGAGCGCGCCTGCAAGCTGTGCGACATCAAATGCTGATCCATACCCGCCAGACACTGATTCATTTACATCAAGACCGGTACCATTGAGCGCATAGGTTTGCGGTAAGCCGATAGCGGAAATAGCGCTTGCGAGGAGATTTTTACCTGATGTTTGCTGCGATGTTGCTGCAGCGTCTGCAATTGCCTCTGCAGCGTCATTTGATGAGGACACGAGAGCAAAGCGAAGCAGATCCTCAAACGCAAATCGCTCACCAAGCGTAAGACCACTATCACCATCTTCCGCAAGCGCAGCTTCAGTAATCGTGATCGGCGTGGTGGGTGCAAGCGTGCTTACCGATGCGTATGCCGTGATCAGCTTCGTCAAAGACGCGAGTGGGAGCTGCGTCTTTGCGTTCTTCTCGTAGAGCACTTCCTTAGTGGTAAGGTCATATACGATAGCTGCCCGACCAGTAATGTGTGCAGACTGAAATGCGTTCGGTACGGTGCCAGGCGCCGCGGTCTTTGGCTGCTCCGGTGTGAGTACGAGAGTCCCCTGATCTTTCTGTAGGAATGGAGACGCAAGTACGAGCAATCCAAGGAGTGCAGATCCCGCCATAATTGCACGCGCAGCCTGACGCTGACGATTGCGCTTATCGAGACGATCTATGAGTTGCTTTAAGTCTGGGTAATGGGCAGGCTTCATACGTCAGTCAATTGGGTTGCTTCAGCTTCGCGACGCGCGTCAGCGTCACGCACAAGGGGCATGAGTTCAGCATACCGCGGAAGTTGCTCTGCGGAAGTGATACCCAGGTGCGCAAGTGCGTCTATGGTTGGCTGATAGCGAGCGCGTCGCTTGTCTCCAGCGTCTTCACTGCGCTCAATAAGGCCGCGCAGCATAAGTGCACGTAGTGCAGTGGCTGAATTCACGCCACGTACCCAGTCTATTTCTGTGCGAGTTGCGCCGTTGCGATAGAGAATAAGTGCAAGTGTCTCAAGCGATGCCTTACCGAGATCGCGTGCGAGATCGCTCTCACGGAATTTCTTCATGAGATCTGTGGCAGCAGGTGCGGTACGCAATTCAAGCTCATCGTGCGTAACGATAAGCGCTAGTCCCCTTCCGGTGAGAGCCTGGGTTAATTCCTGTATCGCGTGCTCAAGGGTGGCAGCATCAATCTCAAGCAAGGAGAGGATGCGTTTGCGCAGGAGTGGTCCTCCTTCCGCAAACAGGAGTGCCTCGAGCATGGCTCCGTGAGATAGCGGCATACTCTATAGGATACCGTACGAGACCCGGCCCGAGAACCCGCCAGTATGGGGATGATAAAGCAGCCCATTCGCGTACGAATGGGCTGCTGTAGGGTTTGGGGAGCATGGAAGGGCCCCCTAGATTATCGATTCTTGAAGGTCTTCGTGACTCCGCGGTTGCGCGGGTCGTCCGAAGGACGCTCCATATGCCAACGCCTCGGCACTTGACTCCAGAGCGGGTCGTCAATGTTCTTGGGGAACATGCCACTCGTTCTGGCGACTCGCAAGAGCTTCTGGTAGCGAGGCGACTTCTTACGCCTAGCCATAGTAGTGCTCCTTGTGCTGCTACCGAATTAACTATGCCTTAAAATATATAATTTGTACAGCTAGTCGTATCGCGGGACAGCCGCGCTCAAGTTTGATATTTCTATATCGCCATACGCACTGTGTTGGAGTGCCTCTACTGCTCCCTGCTTCACGAGCTCGAGAAGTGCGAGGAACGATACAATCACTTCTACTTTTTCGCGTGCTCCTCCAGCAAATTCCTTGAATGAAAGCGTTATAGTCTTCTGTACGCGTGCAAGCAAGGTGTCCATCATCTCTTCAATAGAGATAAGCGGTCGCACTCTCGCCTCAGGTAGTTTCTCCTGTGCTTTCTCAAGTGCCGCAAGTGCGTCCGCGAGTGCGTGCGCGAGCGCATCTGGGGTGAAGTCACGTGCGGGTGCGAAATAAGGTTCCGGCGCGCGCTCTCCAGCGCTCACCATGACCTGGACACCAAAGATGCGCGAGAGCTCGCGTGCAGCGTCTCGCAGGTGCTCATACTGAATGAGCCGCTTCTTGAGATCGTCCACGTCTTCTTCCTCTTCCCCGGTAAGCTCAAGCTCGGGAATGAGCGACTTTGATTTGATAAGGAGTAGCGTTGCTGCAATACCTATGAACTGTGCCGCCTCCTCCATGGGAAACTGTCCTTGTCCACGCACGAACTGAATGTAGTCGTCCGTAACCTCAGCGAGCGAAAGCTCGTTTACCGAGAGTTTGCGCTTCTCGATTAAATCGAGGATGAGTTCAAAAGGCCCCTCGTATACCGAGGTGCGAATGTGAATACCTGAAGTGGTTATGCTTTCGGTGTCCATGCTTGTATGAAAGCATACAACAGACGGACGGGTTCTCCGGCAGCACCCTTGGACAGTTCGTCACCGGGTGCAGCGGTCATGCGAGGTGCGATGTCGAGGTGCGCCCATGGACAGTCGAGCTCCTTTGCAAATTGCCACAGGAACATGCCGCCATTGGTAGAGCTTGCGTAGCGTCCTGCTCCCCCTGACACACAGTTCGCTATATCAGCGAAGGTGCTTTTTACCGAGTCTTCGTACACATCCCACATCGGGAGTCTCCAGAGATAGTCGCCGCTCGTTTCAGAAAGTGAGAGTAGTGTGTCTGCGAGTGCTTCATCGCGAGTGAGGAGTGCACTTGCATAGAGTCCGAGCGCCGAGAGTGCGCCTCCTGTAAGTGTTGCTGCATCAAGTACGACGCTCGGCTTGAAGCGCTTGGCATAGGTAAGTGCGTCAGCGAGTACCAAACGTCCTTCAGCATCCGTATTGATAACCTCAATCGTCTTTCCAGAGAGCGACGTGATGATGTCATGCGGGCGCAGTGCTGAACCGCTCGGCATGTTTTCCGCTGCCGGAATAAGTCCAATGACGTTTTGCTTCACCTTCATACGTGCGGCAAGCGCAACCGTTTGAATCACTGCTGCAGCTCCCGACATGTCCATGTGCATTTCGTGCCCATCACCTCCCTTGAGGTTGATACCGCCTGAATCAAAGGTAATGCCCTTTCCGGCAAGCACGATAGGACGCGCCTTCCCTCCTCCCTGGTACTGCATGATGGTGAAGGTTGGCGGAGTGTCTGAACCTTTCCCCACGGCCAAAATAGCCCCCATACCGAGCTTTTTCATGTCTGCCGCGGTCAGTGTCTCCACGGTGACTGGAAGGCCGCTGACAGCCTGTTTTGCGGCTTTGGCGAGGGTCTGAGGGGTCATATCCCCGCCTGGCGTGTTGGCGAGTGTGCGACAGGCGTTTACGGCCTCGCCAATGGCGATGCCTTCAGTTACGCCCTTTTGAAAAGCTTTGTCCGTGCCGTGAATGGTGACGGTTTTGAGTGCATGCTTGTCGCTCGTTTTGGTCTTGTAGGTGGTGAACTCGTAGTCCGCCATGAGCATGTTTTCAGCTACACGTGCACCCACACATGCAGGTGCCACGTCAGCAAGCTTTGGAAACGCAAACATAGATGCGTCTATCGCAAGCGCCGTCACCTTCTCTTTCTTGGCGGTGCGGATGAGCGCACGCACGAGCGTGACGAACGCGCGCTGGTCTATGTCAGCGCGCTTGCCGATACCAATCTCAAGCGTGTCTACTCCACTCTCGCGCACGATGCGCTTCACGCCACGCGCTTCTTCTACAAAGTGCGCACGTGTCGTCGCGGAAGATGCGTTCGTAATGGGAGTAGTTGAGAACGCAATCTTCATGAGTTTTAGTCTTTCTTAGGATTGATAGAAATGCCGAGCTCTTTCAGCTGTTTGTCGGCGAGTGGCTTAGGCGCCTTCATTACCGCAGTCTGTCCGCCGCGCGTCATAGGGAACGCCTGTACTTCACGAAGATATGTTTCTCCGGTGAGGTTCATAAGATTGCGCTCAACGCCAAGTGCAATACCACCGTGTGGAGGTGTGCCATGCTTGAATGCTTCAAGCATGTGACCGACGCTTTCCTCGGTCTCCTCATCTGTGTAGCCCATCGCCTTGTATGTGGCACGAAGAATTTCCGGACGGTGCGCGCGTATGGATCCGCCTCCTGATTCGTATCCGTTACAGACGAGGTCGTACTGGGTAGTAAGAATCTCACCAATATTCTCGCCCTTCATGAGCCACTCCACGTGCTCAGGAATAGGCATTGAGAATGGGTTATGGGTAAACGTCCAACCACCTTCATCCGTCTTCTCAAAGAATGGGAAGTTCACTACCCATGCGTATGCAAGAACATTGTTTGCTTTGTCCTCTTCTGTGCGCATGTCGAATTTGTCAGCACCATACTGCTCCATCGCATCCTTGTATGAGATGCGCGGGAATGGTTTTTGTTTAATGGTGAAGCCCATTGCTTCTACAGTCTTGGTCACCATTTCTTCTACGGTGGACATGACATCCTCCATAGTTACGTAGGACATCTCAATATCAATCTGTGTGTGCTCAAAGCCACGATCAGCGCGAAGGTCCTCATCACGGACCGCACGTGCTGTCTGGAAATAGCGTTCAAATCCTGCAGTCATCAATAGCTGTTTGTACTGCTGAGGAGACTGTGGGAGTGCATAGAACTTACCCGGGTTGAGACGGCTCGGCACAACAAAGTCGCGTGATCCCTCGGGAGTTGATTCGGTGAGAAGCGGGGTCTCGATTTCGGTGAAGTCTTTCGAGAACAGAAACTCGCGGCAACGGCGCACAAATTCACTGCGCATCTTGATGTTGCGCTGCATGCGTGCAGAGCGAAGGTCGAGATAGCGATAATTCAGTCGTACGTTCTCGTCGATGATGCTCGTGTCCGTGCTGATATCAAACGGAAGTGGCTCGGCTTCGGAGAGCACTTCAATACTCTTGATTTCAAGCTCGATGGCACCATTCACCTTATCTGCCTGCACATTCTTCTCAGGACGGGCGTTTACGATACCGGTCACGGTGACCACGTATTCATGACGCACCTCTTTGGCAGTGGTCATGAGCGCCTCGTCTCCCGGAAGTACCACTCCCTGCACAACACCGGAACGATCGCGGAAATCGAAGAATACGAGCTTACCCTGGTCGCGGCGTACGTCCACGAAGCCAGAGATAGAGACCGTCTCCCCTACTTTTCCCGAAAGTTCCCCAATAAGTGTGCGTTCCATATAGCTAGAAGATAGCACAAAAACTAAGGCCCGGAACCTCTGTGAGGTTCCGGGC
>CAYWWP010000002.1:0-33876 GCA_964462415.1 uncultured Candidatus Saccharibacteria bacterium | reverse complement strand
ATAGCTAGAAGATAGCACAAAAACTAAGGCCCGGAACCTCTGTGAGGTTCCGGGCCAGTTCGCCTTCTAAGCGGCGCACGCGCGTAGAATTGGGTCTTCGATGAGTCGAGCAAATCGATTGCTCCAATAATCCCAGACCCGCAAAAGAAATAGGGTGCGAAGATTGCCTTCGAAGGTATTCACAATCTTCATGGTTGCTGAGAAATACCCGGTGCGGTCGAGGTCTGCGGTGGGTTTGCAGTTTGCTGTACCGAGTTCATGAGTCAGCAACATGATGAGAGACTGGAGCCCTTCGACAGTCGGCGAACTTGATCCTGCTTGAGCCAAAGCGAGCCGTTCAACGGCAAACCGTGCCTCAGCAAGACTGTCGCTGAACACTTTGTCCTCGTGTGAGGCAGAAAGTTTGAGCGAATCAGACACGTACTATCCTCCCCTGATGTGTTGCTTGGTCGGCAACGCCACGGCTGATACTACGACCATTGAGTAAAAAAGCAATACTAGCGCACACCAATGACCGTACGCACCTCCTGCATCTTCTTCTCGGTGCGCGCACGTGCCTTCTTGGCGCCATCAGTAAGAATCTTCTCTACCTTCGCTGGATTCTTGAGGTACATCTGGTAGCGCTCGCGCATTGGAGCGAGGAAGGCATCAAGGTCTTCAAAGAGCGCATCCTTGAGTGCCTTGTAGCGGCCACGATGCTCTTCGTAGAGGGGTGCGAGCTCTTCGGGAGACTTGATGAGCTTATGGATGGCGTAGACGTTTGTCGGAATATCGCCGTCTGAGTCGGTGACGATACTCATGACAATCTTTTGAAGCTCTTCGCGGCTCGCAAAGAGTGGAATCACATTGCCGTAGCTCTTGCTCATCTTTTGTCCGTCAGTGCCGGGTACTACAGCCACGTCTTCAATGATGTATTCCTTCGGAAGCGTGAATACGTCGCGGTCAAAGGTGCGGTTGAACTTCTCTGCAGTATCGCGTGTGTACTCAATATGCTGCTTTTGATCCTGTCCTACCGGCACGCTTGCAGCATCGTACAGCAGAATGTCTGCCGCCATGAGCATTGGGTAATTAAAGGTGCCTACACTTATCTCTTTGTTCTTTGCTTCAGCATCCTTGAATGCGTGTGCACGCATGAGGTACGGCATCGTCGTGAGCGTATCGAAAATCCAGGTGAGTTCGGTGTGCGCAGGCACGTCCGACTGCTTGAAAAGCACTGCCTTCTTGGGGTCGATACCGATGGCGAGGAATGTAGTGGCGAGTTCGCGCGTCAGGCGACGCATCTCTTCCCCGTTCTGCACGCTATTGAGTGCATGGTAGTCGGCCACCATGAAGTAGCACTGATGTACGCCATCGTTCTGCATATCGACAAATTGCTTGAGTGCGCCGAAGTAGTTGCCAATATGCGGCTGACCTGTCGGTTTAATACCGGAGAGCAAAATAGGCTTCTGAGTCATGGATACACGATAGCATGGGTATACAGCCTACATAAATGGTAACGCCGCCCCTGCATTCTGCAGGTGCGGCGCTTGGTGTTACGCAGCTTTCTGTAGTTCGCGATTGTTGATGCGCCTCACGAACGCATCCGTCGGCAGGTAGACGGCGGTCACCTCAACGGTGCGCTTCTTCTTGTCGATCATCACGATCGTCTTGAAGCCCTTCTCTTTGCCGAGAAACGGTGCAGCGAGCGGGCAATCGTAGGCAATGCGCGGAATCGGCTGTGAACAATCGCCTTCTCCGTGGCCGACGATATGGTATCGGCGGCGCACGCGGCTCACTCGACCTGTCGCAGACTCTTGAACCGCATAGGTGAGAGTGACGACCGTGTCGATGCGCACATATTCGCGCACTGTCGGCGGCTTTATCACGGTGACTTCGTTCTTCTGGAACGTCAGCTCCGTGATTCGTCCACGCAGCATGTCGTGTTCATCCGAGACACCATCAGGAGCTCGAACGCCAAAGCTGGTACTGCCCGTAGAGCGAGCAGCCTTATCGGCGGAACGAGCGCGCTTATTGCGCAGTTGCTCCAGAAGGCTGTCGATTTCCGTACACAGCGCAGCATGACCTTCTTGGGTCATGTACTTACCACGATACTCTCCACACGGCATTATTCCCTCCTCTGAAAATGAGTAGCCGTCTCCCAAAAGCTGTCCAAGGAACTATATGGACCTGGGGTGAAGCATACTCCTGCGCTCAACATCAGCAAGGATGGGGTGTGTAAAAAAACACCGCTTAGAAAGCGGTGTTAAGTTTGGGTAGTGTTGTGCTTAGGCAGCGACCGAGAGATGCGGCGTGCCGTCCGGTTCCGGGAGCGGCTCGATGCTCTGGATGGTCGCGTCGTAGGTCTGCGACCCGTGGATGTATTCCACCTGGTCGCCGACGAACTTGTTCACCAGCTGACGGCCGAACGGCGTGCCGTAGTAGATCATGGCGATCTCTTTGCTCTTGTAGAGCTCGGGCTCCCCTTCGCCGCCGAGACCGAAGTGCCGGGTCTGCTCGACGCCGTGTTCGTCCGAGTAGCTGATGGTCACCTTCACGCCGACCTGGGTACGGTCGAAGTTTTTCGGCGGAGTCGCCGGTCGGTGATCCAGCAGAAAGGTGTTCACCTGGGTGAGGGTGTGAGCCGTGACGGTTTCTTGCCGCAAGCTCTCGTGGTACTCGCCCAGCTCGCCTTCGCGGATGCTGTTGCGGCCAGATCCGGTGAAATTGCCGGTGTGGTCGCAGCAGATGCCCTTGCGCGCATCATCGCGTGCCTTCTGCATAGCTTCGTAGCCTGCAGTGGTGCACATTTTATTTGACACTATTCCCTCCTATGAAAGATCAGTGCGGCGCATGCCGCACTTGGATAATACAATACATTCTCATAAATACAATGAAGGGCCAGGAGTACGACTCCTGGCCCTTGTATTACTCATCGTTGAGGTCGCCTGAGCGGGTCAGTGTCGCGATCTCGGTACCGCCGACAGCTTCCAGTCGAGCTGCCTGTTCGGGGAGTGCTACCACTTCTGACACTCCTTCGATAGGTTCGCCCCGTTTAAGGGCTTCAATCCTTTCGCGAAGCGGCAGGACGCCGCGGTCGTAGTCAGCTTGAGTCTTGCGGGTGAACTCGTTGAACTCCTGCACGGCCTCTTTGATTGCGCGGGCCCGTTCTGGAGTCATGTTGATACGTGTACGTGCCCGCTCCACACCCTCGAGAACTGCTTCGATGACCTCGCGAGCAGTGTACGGATGCTGCTTGTCCAGCTTGCGCAGGCCGCCATCGCTCAAGAGTTTTTGGATGACGGGCACGGGAACGAGCTCGAGAAGCTCCAGCGTGCGTGCAGGGATAGCTGACCCGACCAGCTCTGAGTCTCGATGTTCGTCACGGATGATCTCGCTGCAGAGCCCCACACACTCATCGCAGATGAACACTGTGGGGCCCGCAATCAACTTGCGGACCTCGTGCTGGCTTTTGCCGCAAAACGAGCAGTAGAGAACGGATTTGGTGTTGCTCGGAGTCATGAGGCTTCTCCGTAAGTTGGGGTGAACGTCTGTGCTTGGTATACGTAATCTAACGGTAGGAGTCAATGGTAGGAATTCTGCCCGGTATTGTGACTACTACTTCGCCGGCTTGTCAGCCACAATCCTTCGAATGCTTCACTCTGATCTCGGGAAAGATTCTGCCCGGCCTCGCGGAATGCTCGCACGAGCTCGCATATACCTCGAGGCTTCGAATCCTTCACGAAAGCCGCGCAGGCGGCTTTCTCCGGCGCACAAATGAAAAGACCCCTTTCGGGGTTTTCATTTGTGCGCCGGGAAGGATTCGAACCTTCGTAGGCCGAAGCCGACAGATTTACAGTCTGTTGTAATTGACCACTCTACCACCGACGCGCGGGTGTGGGGTCAGTATACCAGGCCTCCCTCACGATTTCCACCTAGCCTGGGAGTGACAAAAGTGCCGTCTGTTTACCGCGCCGTAGGAGCGCAAGCTTGCCGCTAAACTGCTGACTTGCGAGCGCTGCGTCTACAGTTTCTACCGTTTCTCCATTTACGGTTACTCCCTTTCCTTCTATAAGACGGCGCGCTTCAGTCTTAGAACTTGCAAGGTTTGCTGCTACGAGTGCATCGACAATGGTCATGCCAACAGCCACCTCTACACTTGCTACTTCACTACGAATAATAGCTAGGTCTGCAGGAGAAAGATCAGCGAGTGAGTTACCACCGAACACTGCTTCTGAAGCACTCACTGCACGCGCTGCGGCATCTGCTCCGTGCACAAGCTCAGTCACCAAGCGTGCGAGCATCTTCTGTGCTTCACGGCGTCCAGGGTTGCGCCCATGGAGTTCCATAAGCATGTCTATCTCCATGACCGGCATGAAGGTATAGAACTTGAGGTACTTACCCACCATCTCATCAGGCTGGTTAAGCCAGAACTGGTAGAACTGGAATGGTGAGGTCTTGGTAGCATCGAGCCATACCGCGTTACCTTCTGACTTACCAAACTTCTTACCGTTCGCGTCAGTCACGAGAGGTGTCGTGAGTGCAAAGGCCTCTTTACCCTCTTTGCGGCGAATAAGCTCTACACCAGAGAGAATATTGGTCCACTGATCAGAGGCACCAATCTGGAGATTTACTCCGTACTTCTTATTAAGGACAAGATAGTCGTATCCCTGAAGGAGTGAGTACGCAAATTCCGTGTAGGAAATACTATCGTTTGGGTCATCGAGTCTGCGGCGGATGATATCGCGCTTAGTGAGCTCATTCACGGTGAAGTGCTTACCGATATCGCGGAGGAAATCAATGAGTTTCACCTTGAGGAGCCAGTCAGCATTATCTACGACGGTCACCTTGGTGCCGACGATGCGCTGCATCTGTACCTTGAGCGCTCTCTTGTTGCGTGCCACTACCTTTGGGTCTGAAAGTGGGCGCTCGCCACTCTCGCGCGGATCCCCAATCATGCCGGTGCCACCACCCACCAGGAGAATTATCTTGTGTCCTGCCTGTGCGAGACGCTTCATCATGAGCACCACGAGCAGATTGCCCGCCTGCATGGAGTCGGAAGACGGGTCAACGCCAAGATACACAGTACGCGGCGTAGAAAGGATGGTTTCAACGTCAGCAGAGACATGCTCTACCAGACCGCGGGCTTTGAGTTCTTCGGCGAGATTCATATGTTCGAAAGTATACCAGGTATTGACAAATGTTGTATAATTATTATTGTCTAACTATGGTATTCCGCTGCACCACAGTTAAGCGTATGAAGCAGGCCGATTCTGTCGGTCTCGATATGCTTGCTTGTGCATAGCCGCGGTTATTTCTCCACCTCATGAATCACCTCGGCTCTGCGGAAGTCGAGGTTTTTCGTTAGAGCGCAGTTCTTTACAACCCAAATACCTCACAGGAGAACATCAGTGACTACTACCACCCACTATGTAGTGTACGAGTCGCCCAGCAAGTGCGTTGCGCTTGCTGCCATGCAGAGGCAGTACATCGATTCGCTCATGCCCTGGGTGAACAATGTGGAGACCATGCGTGGCGTCCTCCTTGTTCCGCCCGTGCTTTATGAGCGCGAAATCGCCTGGTATGAGTCTCTCGCGAAAAGCAAAGACTCACAGACGGTGTTCGCTATCTTGATTCGTGATTCGCCCGACGGTGGATATCGGTATGTGGGCCATACGGGTCTGCATAAGATTACGTTTCCGGATGCGCGGGCGGTATCGGGCACTCTCATTGGGGATCCAGCTGCTCGTGGTAAGGGTGTGGGAAAGCACGCCAAGATGCTTCTGCTGCATCATGCGTTTGAGTACGAGCACCTGCGTAAAGTTTCGTCTGAGGTGAAAGCATTTAATGCAGCGAGCCTCGGGCACTTAGTTGCGTGCGGATACTCGATCATCGGAGTGCGCAAGGCGCATATCGCGTATCGAGGTTCATTCGTGGACGAGATTCTACTTGAAGTGCATCGTGAAGCGTTCCTCCCGTTATGGGAGAGCTATCAAAAGACGAAGGAAGTCCCTGTACTCTCTGAAGCACAGAAGGCAGACGTGCAGAAAGTTCTTGTGCAGTATGTGGAAGAATAGATGCACCAACAGTATGCGTAACTTGAGCCGCCCTCACGGGCGGCTCAATTTAATTTGCAGGAAGCTCTACAGTAAAGGTGCTTCCCTTCCCTTCTCCTTCAGACTCAGCGCGTACGGTGCCCTTATGTGCTTCGATGATGTTCTTTACGATGTAGAGCCCAAAGCCAGTAGACTCAACGTTAATCTTCTGTGAGTTCTTACCACGACCTCCTTCAGTAAAGAGGTGCTCCATGTCGTCCTTGGTGATACCGATACCGGTATCACGGACGCTGAACACAATTTTTCCACCCACCTTTCCAAGCGTAACGGTTACGGTTCCTGCCGGTGTGTACTTGATAGAGTTATCTATCACGTTTTTAAATGCATTGATCAATTGACCGCGGTCTCCCTTCATCAGAATAGGTTCAGATCCAAGTTCAAGGGTAAGGGTTAGACCCTTTGCATCTGCCGCAACCTTTAGGTCTCTACTTATTTCCTCAATGAGGGCGCGTAAATCAAACTCGGCCATAGTGTAGACAACTTTGCCACTCTTGATGTTCGCTGCGTTTAAAATCTCTTGAATTGTTTGTGCGCCCTTAGTGTCTGAGCGGAAACCTTCCTCAATCATTGGCTTCATCTGTTCAGGTACTGGACCAAAGTCTCCATCGAGTATGAGGGAGAAGATGTTGCGCGACTTCGCCACGAATCCCTTGATCTGGTGTGTGATGAAGTGGATGAGAATTACTTGTTGCTTGTTAATTGTCTCAAGATCATGAGCCAATTTTTCAATACGCTCACGCTGAGCAATCTCCTTCTTTACACCATGTACAAGAATGAAGCCAAAAATTCCCACCAGTACAAACGTTGCAGTAATGAGAATCTTGTTTACGCTAGAGTGCGCAAAGAAAAACTCTGCACCAGTAAGCAAAAGCATTGCAATGACCAGTGCTTGAGCGCCGAGCATTTTTACATTGAACGCTGCATACTCAACAATCATATAGCCAAGCAGCATGATGAATACAAGCATTCCCAGCGGGCCCCAAAAATTAAACTCGTAGATCTTAGTCAATTCACCGTAATAGTTTGAGAGAAAGAAAATTGAGAGAAACACAGATAGGCCTGCCGTAAGAATCAGAATTTGTGGCCTTGCTGCGGTACCCTTAGCTCTGAACTGGGCAACGATTCCCATGATAAGAGTCAAGGCAATAATTGCAGGCTCGGCCGCATACACAAATGTCCACGCAAGACCATTATTCCCCTGACAATTAAGTACATCATACGAGGCAACATTTAATGCTGTCGGCATGATGGCGGCAACACCAACGTAAAGCAGGCCGAGCAAAATCTTAATCAAGGATGAAGGCTCTTTCTGGAAAAAGAAAACGTATGCGAAATAAAGAACAGACAAGTATAAACCTACTTCAATAAGCATGGTAAGTTGCCATACAAACATGAGCAGGCTGTGGTAAGAGGCAATCCATTGCACAAGAATATTTGTCACCCATAAATCAAAGAATATTGTCACTATGAGCAACCATCTTGCTTCAATGCTTTTGCGGTTGTGCAAGAATACGTATCCTCCAATCAGAGTTGCTGCAATGAAAATGGGAATGTATGAGTAGTATAAAAGTGGGGGTGCGGTTGATAGGTCAAAAATACCTAATACTTTAGGAATTTCATCTCCACAGAGTTGATGTCCTAACTCATAAAAATTCATAGGGTTTGAGGGGAACTTTCAAGTACTGCCTGAAAGTTTTCAATAGAGAAATCACCAAGTACGACTGTTTGGTAGTAGGTATAACCAATAGCCATACATATAGCTAGTGCGAAGAAAATTCTGAAGGCTATTTGCAAAGCGTTCATGTACAAGTGAATATAGTTTACCATTGCATTCTGTTCTCAACGGTAAACTTCCTCAAGAAATCAGACGGACGATAGCTAGACTTACTTATACGCAAAGTTTCAATCCCAAGATCTTGTTCCCAATTCCAATAATCGATGCCAAGCGAAAGGAGGTGACGGGCCATTTCACGAGCCATGTATTCATACTCTCCCTTAACTATTTCCGCAGTTTTCCAAAAATGACCCATTGCATCCCGAGGGGCAACCATTTCCTCTATGGTAAAGGCTCTCGGTGTGCCTCCTCGGAACACAATTCCAGTAATCATGTCTCGAGTCTGAACTAGGTCAAATAAGTTTCTGAGTGCAGCTTGCTCGTGCTCAATACTTCTGAGCGTATCAAGTTCACGCTCTTTTTTAGGTTTCCATGCATTCGCTATTGCTTCTATCTCTCTTTGAACACCGACATCACGTAGATCACATATTCTGAAAGAATGATCTGGATTTTCTCTCTCGAACTGTTGGACTGAGCGTTTTTTTCTGTTGTAACTGAAACCTGGAAGTGTGGCTAATCTGGATGTGAGGTATATGTAATCAAAGTTAGCCTTATCGAATTCAATCTTAAGAGTATTGTATTCGATATCGAATACAGACAACTCGGGCACAAGCTTAAGTTGTGAACCGTATCCTAGACTTTCGCTGTAGTCGAGAAGTGTTAGGGCCGTATCGCGAGTATCTCGCGTCCCTAAGTATGTTAAAAATGGCTCCTCGGTCTCATAGTCCGTGAACTCAATCACCAGGTTACCGTTCAATATAGAAAGCTTCCTCTTTCTATTGGTATCCCAAACCCATAGACTTGTGAAATTGAAATCAGAATAGCAGGGGTAGTTTACCGTAAAAGCATCTATGGTTTCTCCATCTTCTAGCGCGAGGCTTTTGAAATTTGGAAAATCAGGGATCATAGATGCAACACGAAGCTAGTCACTTACTCTTTCCAGCCCTCACTCTCGTAAACTGCTGCTACAAATGCACATGAATACAATTGATCTTCAGGTGCTGTTCCCACTAGCTCGTAGTGTATTTCAGAATACTCTTCTTCTCGGTACTCTGTCATAGAAGTAAGCGTGTTCCGTATCAATTCTCTAACCTCTTGCTCAGAAGACCCTTCATGTTCTGTAAAAAGTCCTTTTCCGGTACCATCTTTCGCAATAACCCAGCCAATTCCTGCCCACGCTTCTCCTTGTGATGCGTGCCGTATCTCTGATGCATAGACCAGGTAGAGTTTGTGTCCAAAGTCGCTTGCGGGAGTAATGTATTTTTCTCTGACTATATCTCTATGAGGCGGAATAATTGAAGAGAGGCGAATAAGATTGTAGTTGGCTATGCCTGCGTCAAACAAAGCTTTATCAAATGCAGCAATCTGTGTTGCCCCAGCTCCAGTTCCTTTGGTCAGGATGATCTTCCCATGCATAGAGCTAAGTATATCCCCTATCTATAAAACACGTCCATACAAATGAATCTGTATAAACAAGCCGCCCCGAACCAAAGGTTCGGGGCGTAGTCTCAGGTCGCAGACACTGTTGTGGGTGTCCGACCGAATGCAATGAAGAACAAAACGGCAAGGTGAAGCACCGCACTCAGCACCGGGTATATCATCAGTTCATTGTGCCAACCGTGCTCAATGGCGGTGAGCCAGATAAGCGCGAAATAGCTGAAGAGCCAGATGATCCAAGGCGTAACTCGCTCGGAAGTCCTGTCCTTTCTGACACTATCAAGCAGCGGAAGAAAACACAGAACCATACTCAGGTTTGAAAGTACGAGCAACACGAATACCATTTGTGTGCTTGGAATGAATTGAAGATCGATAAGGCCATATAGACCAAACTTCTCGACCAAGACGTCTAGACCTTTTTTCAAGAGCAGGATAACCGAAATCATCAAGTCAAGAATAAGGGCTATCCACTCAAGCATCGAGTTAGGTGCTCTCCAGCGACCCTGTCTCCACATCATCCTCATTATTTGAAGATTGAAGTAAAAACACAGGACAGGTTGCAAAACGACAGCATACTTCATAACTGTCTTGACGCTGAAGTTGTCACTAGCATCAATGGCGAACCCTTCAAGGGCGAACATCACCATCGAACCATAGGCAACCATGAACCAGGTCGTGGGGTTGGGGTCCGTTTCCTCCTTGCGAAGGTAACGGATATAAATCCTGTAGCCGCCGATCTCCAAGAAGAGAATGGCAGCCGTCAGGTACACTGACAGAGATTCCATTCTCTTTCCTTCCTTTCAAGAAAGACCGGGCGGCCTAAATTGCCACTCATATTTACTATAGCACACTATCTAAAAAAATGCAAGGTGTGGGGATAAGGTACCGAATTGCCTAGATTCTACGGATTTTTATGGTTAAATGACCCCGGACTGCGGCATGCGCCGCATATCTGCTCTTCTACAACTACTCACATCTTACAAAGGAGATACTGATGCCTAATCGCATCCTTTCGTCTGTCCTTGCGGCCGCGCTTGTGGTCGCGAACACGGCACTTCCCTACACTCCGGCTTTTGCTGGTAGTCGGGAAAAGCCGCCTCCGCTCGAGATTCCCCACTGTGTGCGTCCCATCGGGACGGTTGCGGTGGTCGAGCCCAAGGTCGAGCCGGGGCTTCAGCCCTGGTGGACCGCCAACGGTCTCGGAAGTCCCGAGGTCGTGCTCAAGGCCTACATCACCGAGAGCGGCTGCTTCAGGCTGGTTGATCGCGGTCGTGGGTCGGAGGCGGCAGAACGCGAGCGAGCGCTCGCTGCCGCGGGTATGCTTCGTCCGCGAGCCAACATCGGTCGTGGACAAATGACGCCCTCTGACTACGTTATCGTTCCGGACTTGCTGTCCGGCAACAGTAACGCCGGTGGAAGTGCTGTCACGGGCATTCTGGGATCGGTGTTAGGTGGCCCTGTGGGTGCAGTCATCGGCGGAATCAACTTCAACAACAGAACTGCCGATGTTCTGCTCACAGTCATGAATGTCCGCACTTCCGAGTCGGACATCGTCGTGCGCGGTCATGCCAAAAAGACCGACATGGGCTGGGCTGCCGGCGGCGGTGCTATCGGCTCCACGGGCATGGGCGCACTCGCGGGCGGTGGCTATACTCGCACCGAGCTCGGCCAGGTCATCATGACTGCCTATCTTGACGCGTACATCAAGCTGGTGAACCAGCTTGGTGGTATCACGAACGGTGGTGATCCGGCGACTGCGGCTCCCAAGGCTGTGCTCACGGTGAATACCAACGTGAACCTTCGCGAAGGACCTTCGACCCGTGAAAGGGTCGTGCGTTCGCTCGCTCCGGGTGCGCTCCTCTACCCCACCGGGGCCGAGGCTCAGGGCTGGGTCGAGGTGGAAGACGAGATGCAGTTCAAGGGCTGGGTACTCAAGACTCTGCTCCAGCCCGCTCGGTAACTCCTCTCTCGGGGGAATACGAAAACACTAGCGTAAGGAGAGTACGCTTAGTATGAGTTGTGAGAAAGCCTGATCGCCCGACGCACTAATACTGCGCCGGGCGATTTTCTATCTGTAGCACTAGCCATACGTGTCGAAAAGGCCGCACTGACTAATGTACAGCGCGGCCAATTGTTATTTTTTCTCCAAAAATAGTTCTTTGATAAATTCAAAGAATGTTCTGTGTTTCTGCTCACGTTCGTATTCCTGAGAGGAGGTAGTAACTCCGTAAAGTCGGCGCTCTCTTTCCTCAGGGCTTTCGATTAAAGAGTCTTGTTCTTCAGGGTAGAACTCGCGCATTTCATTTACCTCTTTACTTGAGTCTATTTAAGAAGAGACCTAACCTATTTAATTATATCACAAATATTTAATCAATTCAAGAGCTTCTTACTTTTCTGCAATTATGTGGTAAACGTGCCACATTTTATCCGTCCCTAAAACTGTTGGCCCAATCTTCTTCTCTTCTCGCAGTACGTGCACCTTGCTGAAAAGACTAGTGAATGTCTCAATTTGTTTTTGAGTATGAAAAGTCATCTTACTGTTTGTTGCCCACCCATCCTCTATTCCAAATAATTGACCTGCAAATATACCACCTGTTTTTAACGATTTTACTACCTTACAAAAGGTGGCTTCGAATTGTTCTGGGCTTTCAAAAGGTAGTGCATACTGTGCATTAACCAGATCGTACGAATTATCTTCAAAACAGAAGCCTGAAAACGGAGTTATACAGATACTTATTAACTTATCTGCTTGAACATGTTCTAGAATCTTCGGATTACTATCAACTGCCGTGACAACGAATCCATTTTCTGCAAGATAGTGTGCATCGTTAAGAGATCCAGAGCCAAGATCCAGGACATTCTTCCCTTTAACATAAGGCAAGGCCTCTAATAGCAAGGGGCGCGGCCTCCATTTGCTTGTTCTTTTAAAATACTCCTCCCATGCCATAAAATTACTGTATTAGTTAGATCTAGATAAATCAATGGCCTCGCATGTGCTGCGAGGCCATCTCTTTACGTCCCAAGGAGGGTCGTACTTAGTGCACGGGATGCACCGCGTTCGGGTCGGTGTCGCAAGGTCTGCAGCATTCAGCAGATGTTTCGAGCTTCCGGTCCGTGTCGAACGGGTTGTGGTGAATGAACTGGCCGCAGTAGTCGGTGCAGTCCTGCGCGTATTGGCGCGTGAAGAGGATGTGGGCATGCCACACCTTATCAGCGTCGGCGCTGGGACTGATGCTGCTGTGCGGATTCAGCCTGCATTCCCGCATGAACATGCGATACGCATGTTCGGCAGCGGACAGGCGTTCGGCACTCCAGTCCGGATTTTCTTTTGCCACCCGCGCCATTTGGCGCGTGAGGACGAAGGTGGGCAGTCCGGCCAGAGAGGACCGTCCGGGCGATTGAGGCTGCACCGGAGCCTTTTGGACTTGGTTCATGATGAACCTCCTCAAACTGACGGGAACCATTTCCCGACAAAGGGAGTTTGTCACCTATTCATATTTTGTCAAATTTTTTATTTTCTATGCAGGCTGTACCGCCGAACTCAATAGTTTTCATATAGGCTTCAAGTGACACAAGAAGTGTCTTGGAGGCGTGAGTGTGGACTTCATCATGTGTCATGAAGCGGTATTCAAGTAGCTCGTCTTTTGGAGTACTATCTGACTAGTCTCCTACTAATTTCTTACTTCAGTAAGGATCCCTCCGTAGAAAAAAGTCCATCTAGAAATGGTTCGCCTTGAGTAGCAAGTATCAAAGTAACGAGGCACAGGAATGGCGAGTACAATCTCTTCTTGTCCTGCGCGCATCGCTCAGGCAGGTGGTAACTCATCCTCATCCATGCTGCCTCCGCGAAGGAGCCAATCCTCGCGGTAATCAGGCCTTATGAGAAGTATATTCCCGTCTGCATTTGAATGAAATATAACTTCCGCACCGACAACTTGCGTGGCAGGCCGGGAAAATATTCTGCATCGGTGAGAGTTTTAGGTATAGTGATTTATAGAAGTATAGCTTCTAAACTTGTTTGTGCTTCCTTTAAAATTCTCGTATCGCGTTCAACAACAAAATTTCCTTGGTAGTTCTCTGTAATCTCTGAGGCAAGAACTTCCAAGGCAATTGAAAGCGGCATCCATTCGATTTTAAATCCGTGTTCTATTTCAGAAAATGTAAAATCAGGCGCACCCTTTTCGCCGTGAAGTTCTGCTAGATATGCGTATGAATCCTGGACCAGGGCGTGCTTCCCTCTAATTTCGGAAACGATACCCAGCATCCTTGATGCTAGTAATTGTGCAGCCTACCTCCTCGAGACACTCCCGCGCAAGTGCCTCATGTAGATCCTCCCCTTCCTCTACACCACCTCCTGGAAGTTTATGGTAGCCATCCCTAGTTACTGCCAGCATTGCCACATTGCCGTCCCTGTCGAAAATTACTGCTCTTACAGCGATACGTCTACTGAAGTTCGCTGCAATTTCATCTGTTACATTTTCCGGATTAATGTGTGCGAGCAGCTTCATATGATTAATTATTCAGTGTCGTCGGTTATGAATGATCCGGCCTGAATGCTCCAGAGTTTGTGGTAGAGTCCACCCTCATGTTTAAGCAGATCGTCATGGGTACCATCGGCTACAATCTTGCCCCACGCCACGTACCAGCCGTATGCGATGTATCCAAGTGCCTGGAGGGCACCTGAAACCACCGCAAGCTTCGTGAGGGGCGCAAGCGCCAGCCAGAAGCCGTACAGTTGTTCAAGTGTCACCAGACACCTCCACGAAATGTGCGTGTAGCGACCTATCCGCTACTATATGTACATTATACCACAACTATTATAAAAATGCAAGTGTATTGGGAATACGCCTTATCTAAGCACTGCTAGATAGAACCACTCTCCTCCAAGTCCTGCATTGTTTGTTGAGAAAATTTGGACGCACTCCCAAAAGTGCGTCCAAGAGTCTATATCATCGAAATGTGGACTTGCGAGCGAGTCCGTGCGCGACACTCGTGAACGCTTCCAGGTAGACGATCTTGTCTTTCCCGAAAGTGTTCTCGAACAGGTGGCGCACGCATGGGACGAACGAGGAGCCGCCGGTAAGCAGCACTCTGTTGATTCCCGAAGCGTCGACGCCAGCTTTGGCCACCGTCTCAGTGACACATTTTGAGATTTTTGCGAGGTCATCGGCGATGATTTCCTCGAATTCTGAACGAGTGATAGGCTCGTCGATTTCCAAGCCCGAGTCGCGGTAGTGAATCCGTGTCTCGTTCTCGGTCGAGAGTTCCTTCTTCGCGCGTTCAATTGCCTGGAAAAGCATGAACCCCTTATTTTGGAGAATCACGGTTTCCAGATTCTCAAGTACGCGAGGAATGTCGGCTGTTCGCTTCATGTCTTTAATTGCACGAAGCGTGGAAGGGTCCCGCAGGAACGCCACCCGATGCCAGTCGCACACGGCTCGCGGCAGGCTACAGGGCACTGTAAGGGTCTCCCCAGTCATGCCCTTGTAGGTCGCGTTTCTGCCGAAGTGTGGGCTAACTTTCTCCCACATAACGCGCGTATCGAACGTGTCGCCGCCGATATACACGCCGCCGATTGATAGCACTCGTTCTCTTTTCTCTTCCTGAGACAAGGGGCCTTGAGCGAGGCGCATCACGTTGAAGTCGGACGTGCCACCGCCGAAGTCGCCCATAAGGACAACTTCCTCGACACCGCTTTGCATCTGCTCAGCGTATGCGAGGGTCGCAGCAAGAGGTTCGAATTCAAAGTTGACATCTTTAAACCCGGCCCTCCTGGCGGCTTCTCGAAGTCGTCTTTCTGCGAGCGCGTCTTTTTCAGCATCCTCCGAGAAGACCACAGGCCTCCCGAGCGTGACGCTTTCAATGGGACTTCCAGCCTGCCTCTCGGCCTGAGTTTTAATCTCGGCGAGAATGACGGCAATTAGATCCTCAAGCTCGTATCTCTTTCCAAAGATCCGCGTCTCGGTGAAGGTAGATTGTGGCAGGAAGGTTTTGAGTGATTGTAGAAATCGCCCGTACCCACCGCCATATCCCACATACTCATCAATCGCCTGTTGGCCGACGAGAACCTCTCGATCCTCGTCGAAGAAGAGTACCGAAGGGAGTGTCCGTTCGGTAGTCTCCCTATTGCTGATATTCATGACCTTCACTGCATCGCCCTGAGCAAGGGCAAGTGCCGAGTTGGTGGTCCCGAAATCGAGACCCGCAGTGGGTACCATGTTTCCCTCCTTCGAGATTGGTCCAATTGTGATTTTACCATATCCTCGGCAGTATGACAAATCGTGTCATAATATTGCTATAAGAGAAAATATGTTGTAAAATCACGCAGGAGCACGTTGACAACCGAAAGGAGGCTAACATGCCCGTAAAAATTGCTCTGTTAACTCCGCCTACGCGATCGCATCGCACGGCCGAAGAAACACTTGCACTTGGTTACCTGGGAACGACGCTTCGCAGGTCTGGCTACGAGGTATGTATCGTGGACGGATGGCTTGAGCATCTCAGTGCCGAGGAGATGGTGGGCAGAATCGGAGTTGGTGGAGCTCCCGCCATCATCGGTTTTTCCTGCTATCGGTCAAACCTCGAACAAGCACAGGAGGTGCTAGGCATCGTCAGGGAACGCTATGGCCCCCTTCCCTCCATCTGTGGAGGGTACGGCCCCACGTTCCATGACGAGCTATTTCTCGACGCAGGCTTTACTGTCGTCGTGCGAGGAGAAGCCGAGAACAGTATTGTGGACTTGGTTACCGCCCTTCTAGAGGGAGGCGACCTTGCTCTTATTCCGGGACTTACATTCCGGAACAAGGGACGCATCGTCCGAACGGAACGTGTCGAACCTGTCACTGATCTTGATCTCGTTGAATTGCCTGCGAGGGACACAGTGAGATTGGCAGTCGAACAGCGCAACTTCGTGCACATGTCGACATCCCGAGGATGCAACGCAAACTGCATTTTTTGTTCCATCGTCGCTTTCGATCGCGGTGGGCCGAGGAAGGTACGTTGGCGTCAGCGCAGCATCAGGAACATCGTCGGTGAGATACAGACGCTGAATGCGACATATGGAGTCGAGCACTTCAAATTCGTTGACGACAGCTTTATCGAGCCTCCCCGCGACGAGCGGTGGGCCGAGGAGTTGCGCGACGAATTGCTCAGCCGGAATTTGAGAATAAAGTTCCGAACTCAGGTACGCGCTGACAGGCTTACGCCTGAACTGACTCGCATTCTCAGGGAGGCGGGTTGGTTTTCGACGAGCGTTGGGGTTGAGAACGCCTCACGCTCTGCCTTGAAAAGGATGGGTAAGTCCGCCAATCAAGCACAGAATCTCGCAGCGCTCGACATGCTTGAGCGCAACGAAATATATGTGCAGATGGGCATGATTCTGTTCGATCCGTATACGACCATGAACGAGCTTTGGGATAACTTCGTGTTCCTCAAGGCGCACCCGTGGCCCGTAAATAAGGGCGTGTTCACTGAAATGTTTGCGGCCGAAGGCACGCCGTTCACGCGGCTGGGCAAGAAGCGCGGATTCCTATCAGACGACACGGACACGCAAAACTACGCATATCGCGTCCAAGATGAACAGTCGCGGCGCGTGTATGCGATGCTGAAAACCTGGCATCGTTCGCACTCGACAATCTACGATTGGGTAATCGATCCTCTTACAGCACCAAAAGTGCTGCCGGAGAGCGGCTATCATGAAGCACATGCGCTCTGCCAGGCGTTGCAAGCGCTTGATCTAGAGTTCTTTGAGCGTGCTTTGCGGCACGTTTCAGAGATTCGAGATGCGTCGAATGACCTCGACTTCGTTCGGGAAGCAATCGACACAAGCGTTACGTCATACCTTGCAATTGAAGGTCAAATCGGGACATTGTACACCCGGAACGACCTGAGATACGAGGCAATTCCAAACCCGTTCCTCGGGCTCACCTGAGCCCGAGGAAACATCTCCAAAGGAGGAGAAGTGATGTCAGTACCTCGTGTTGAAAACATCGGTTGGACGCTCGGCAACGACTGTCCGTACCGATGTCCCCATTGCTATTCGACAATCGTCCGAAATCGGGGTAGAAACCTCGAGGTCGCCGATGTCGATCGTATCGTCGGGCAACTGAAGTCCGTCGGTATCAAAACTGTAAATCTCGGCGGGAACGAGCCGCTCTTCACGAGCGGTCCCGACCCGAGGAACACAGTGTTGCCACACATCATCCGTTCTCTGCACGAAGCGGGTATTGTGGTGGGACTGACCACCGCAGGCGTAACGCTGACCTATATGGAAAAGCTGTACCCTGATTCCGTTGCGTTGCTCAACGATACGGACGTCAGTCTCGACAGCCCATTTCCGCCTGAGCACAACAAGAATCGCGGCGCTTCTCTGTTTGAGCACGCAATGCGAGCTCTCGACATATTGCGGCGGCGCGGCATCGACCGAACCATCGTGATGTGCGGGATGAATTGGAATCTATCTGACGAGCATGTCGATGCCCTCATCGAACTCGGCAGGCAGCAGGAAACGTTCATCCGAATTAACTTCATGAAGCCTACAGAGCCGCAGCACATGGACCTAGTACCGGACGCTGCGACCTTCTATCGGGCTTCTCGGAGGTTCTTCGAGAAGTGTAAGGTAATCGAGCTTGGCGAGCCGTTGGGCTCGACAATGTTCGGAGGAATATCGAGGGGGTGCCCATGTGGGACAAAGTCCTTCCGTATCCACTCGATAACACAGGACGGCCGAGTGCCTGTCAGTCCGTGCGTTTACGCGCACGACTACAAGGTCGGCGACCTGTTGAAGGACGAGTTGGTGGACATCATCACCAGCCCGCAGTTCGAAGCATTCCGAGAACGGCGCCGCAACCCGGCATCGATCAGAGAATGCGCTGGGTGCGACTTCCTCCAGCAGTGCAAGGGCGGATGCGCTTCACGAGCGTATCTGTGGTCGCAGTTCGAGGGAAAGAACGTGCCGATAGAGGCCGCTCGAGACCCGTATTGCCTGAGAGAATTCGAAGGCGAAGCAACATGCGAGCCTCCTGCTATGACAAAGCAGGACGTGGTGCTCGTGCATCGGGACTACCTATGCACGCTCATCGTCGATCCGTCATGAAGCTTGGAACGGGCAACCTGTTCAAGACTTGAGGCCGGGGAGGACATATCCCCGGCCTTTTTATTTCCTCCGTCTTCGAGGTATTATGGTCATACGTAACCGATTTTATTTTATGGATGACACAAAGCAGATCACGAACGCGAGGGATTTTCTCGGGAAGTCGGTCGAGGTAAAGATCGACCGCCCTTTGCATTCCAAACATCCGAAGCACGGATGGTCTTACCAGCTTAACTACGGATTTGTGCCCGGTACTCTTTCTCCCGACAACGAGGAGCTTGATGCTTATGTCATAGGAGCCGACGAGCCAGTTGAGACTTTCACGGGAACCTGCGTCGCTGTAATACACCGCACGAATGATAATGACGACAAGCTCGTGGTGGTAACCGACGAGAAGAAGAACATCACTGATGAGGAGATACGGACTGTAACGAATTTTCAAGAGCAGTTCTTCAAGTCAGAGATTCTCAGGGTCGCTTAGGTTAGAGGTGGTTCAGGCTGGTTCACCAGTATTTTGAATTCCTGCTCGATTTCCCGTGATCTTGTTGCGAGGCATTGCTTGTCCTTTAGGACAAACTGCCCAGCGACCATCACGTCTCTCATCTGGATGAGATTCGCGTAGTGCAAGAGGTGGTCTGCCGTTCCCATCTCTAGGCCTATCGGAGGCTCGGCAATTACGATATCCGCTTCCTTTCCAATCTCGAGGCTCCCTACCCTTTCCTGAATTCCCAGTGCTGATGCGGCGTTGAGCGTTATCATGTCCAGGAATTTTTGAGAGGGGATGGCGCTCGCCTCGGAAAATCGGTTATGGTAGTGATATGCGATTCCGGCTTCGCGTAACACACTAAAATCCGATCCTGTTATCACGCCATCCGTTGCCAACGTCACGTTTGCTCCGTGATTGAGCGCGGAAACGAGATCGAGCGTCCGATCGGCCGTATTGAGATTCGACGAAAGGCAATGTGCGATGGAGCTTCCCATGTCCACGATAAGGAGCAAATCGCTGTCCGACAAATGATTCCCGTGAACGAGGAGGGTGTTACGGCCAAGAAGGCCGTAACTCGACAATATCTCGATTTCGGTCTTGCCGTAACGCTCGCGGATGCGACGCACTGCCTCTGCGGTTTCACTTATGTGAAGCATGATGCGGATTCCAGGGTTAGCTTGGCGCAATCGGGATACGGACTTTAGAAGGGAGGGATCGATTGTGTTCAGTGAGTGTATGAAAATTGCCGGTAGTGAGAGTCCAGAAGTATCGCTGGAAAACGAGGAAGGTGGCATGTCTGGAAGTTGCTCAGCGAAATGACCTAGCTTGCGGCTTTGCATGAGCATATAACCTGAGACATTCCTGATTCCAAGATGGTTGGATGGCTCGTAGGTGCGTCCTCCCGCGATGGTTGTCGTGCCACTTCGTATTAGTTGCAACAGTGAATACGTTGCTACTACGGAACGCTTGGCCTCAAGATTTAGTTTCTGTGCAAGTTCTTCAGTTCTCTCCAAATACTTCGAGAGCCCATATCGGCTCGACATCCACGGCGCGTATATCGACTCACCGAGATGGACGTGAGAATTGATGAGTCCTGGAATAACCCACATGCCGGTTGCATCTATGATTTCGTCCGCACCGTACTGTAGGTTCTGGCCGATGGCGTGTATGTGCGAGTCCTCGATCAGCAAATCCGCACGCTGCAAAATCTCCCGTCGTGGGTTCTGCGTAAAAATCGTTCCGTTCTTTATAAGAGTTCTCATTTTAGTGTCTAAAAAGAAGGACCGCCTCGCAACGGTCCTTGTAGGTTGATCCTAGGTAGAGAGCTCCTTCCTGACTGCGCTGATAATCGATTCATGGACTGCGTCTAGCGATTGCTCGCTAGATATGATAGTCCAATCTCGAGACGTAGCAAGTTCCAGGTAAACCTTCCTTTGCCGCTCGAAGAAATCGCCCCCCATGCTGTCGAATTTGGAATGCGCGGGTTTCGATACGTTTCTTTGCATCGCAACACGCACGTCCGCATCGAGAAGTAAGGTCTTTGGCTGGTAGTTCGGGGGCAAGGCTGTCGCAAGAACGCTCTCTAGGAACGACCTCTCGAATCCCAGAACCTCGAAGTAGCTCAGGAAAGATCCGACGCCTCGGTCGCAGATGATATGCGTTCCAGCGGCACACTCTTGCTCGATAATCTCGGCGAAAAGATGTGCCTTGCAGCAGAGGAAACTGAAGAGTTCGACCTCCTTCGAGCGAGCGACGTCGGTTACCAGGATGCTCTTGATCTGCCGACCCAGCTGGGTGCTTTCCAGGTCTTTGACGACGATGGCGCGACCACTAGTGGTTTCTTCAATCCAGTTCTTGAGTAGGCGACACTGTGAAGTCTTTCCGACCCCGTCAATACCTTCGACTTCAATGATCATTAGATCATCCTCTTCCGTACATGCCTATTCGATATTTTACATCACTGTACCCTTTCTGTCTAGACAGATAAATCATTAGTTATGCAGAGACAATTTAGTTGATCCAATCGTGACCTGTGCTAGCGAGGAAGGAGCCGGCCTGAATGCTCCAGAGTTTGTGGTAGAGACCTCCCTCTTCCTTGAGTAAGTCGTCATGAGTGCCGTCTGCGACAATCGCGCCGCTCTCGATAACGACAATACGATCCATCTTCATGATGGTGGAAAGACGGTGTGCGATTACGATAACCGTCTTCCCCTCCATGAGCGTCTTGAGTGCGTCTTGAATAAGTGACTCGCTCTCGGAATCAAGCGCAGAGGTTGCCTCGTCAAGAATGAGGATGGGTGCGTTCTTCAAAATAGCGCGGGCGATAGCAACACGCTGACGTTCGCCGCCGGAGAGTTTTACGCCGCGCTCACCCACATGTGTGTCGTACCCTTCGGGTAGCGCCGAAATAAAGTCATGACAATGCGCTTTTTGTGCTGCAGCAATTACTTCTTCATCGGTAGCGTCTGGGCGGGCGTAGCGAATGTTATCGCGCAGTGAGCGATGGAAGAGGATAGGCTCCTGCGGCACAAAGGCTATGGCACTGCGGAGGCTCTCCTGAGTGACTTCGCGTATGTCTTGTCCATCAATAGTGATGGCGCCACCCGTGACATCGTAGAGACGCAAGAGAAGCTTGGTTACGGTTGACTTACCTGCTCCTGAAGGACCCACGAGCGCAAGTTTCTGGTGTGCTGGAATGGTAAGCGCAAAGTGTGAAAGTACAGGTGCAGCTTCTTTAAAGCTAAACGTTACGTCATCAAATGCTATAGCTCCCGTTGAAACGGTAAGCGAGCGTGCTTCCGGCATATCCTGTACAGCATGCGGTGTATCGAATATTTCAATCATCTCGTTTGCATCCGCAAATGCGCTATAGAGGCGGCGCATGCTGCTGCCGATGCCCCACATGCGCTCGATAAGGCCAATGACATATACCTGAATAAGCACGAAGTCTCCCACTGTGAGCATGCCTTGCTTCCAGAGCAGTACGGCACCACCGAGTAAGAGTAGTTCGATAGCGAGCGCGAATAAGCCCTGAATAGCGAATATCCAGGCATCTGCCACCCACGATTTAATGGTGGCGTCATACCATTTCTTGATGGCTCCGTTCAGCTGCGAGCGCTCGTGTGACTGTGCTGCAAACAACGTAACGGTGGATTGGTTGCTGATTGAGTCTGAGAGCACGCCGGTCACCTTACTGTCTTCCGCGGAGCGTGCAAGTCGAAGCGGTTGGCGCCAACGCGCAAGCGCTATCTGTATCCATATGAAGAGAATGGTCCAGACAAAAAGCGCAAGACCAAGATACATATTGCGCATGCCGAGCACATAAATCGCACCAATAGCGAACGCCGCCGTTGAGACGAAGTTGAAGATGATGGTATCAAGTACCGACTCATATGATTGCGCATAGCGGCTCACGCGGCGCTGAAGAGTACCGGCAAAGTTCGAGGTAAAGAAATCATGCGCGTGCCCCATGAGGTACGTATATGCCGTGTCATAGAGACGCACCATGACGCGTGCCTCAAGAAACATGAGTGTGAGCATTTGCACACGTCTACCTACCCACCCTGCGAGCACGACACCTCCATACAACGCAAGAATAAGAAACAGTGCAGCAAGCACCTGCTCGGTAGGTTCCTGTCCGGAGATGGTATTGATGAAGTCTCGGATATAAAGCGGCGCAATAACACCCGAGGCTTCAATAAGGAGACTGCCAAGAACTACCCCCGCAAAGAGAAGCGGGTGACGTAAGGTGGCGTTCCAGTAGTCGCGAAGTACCGCAAGCGCCTCGGACTTTTTCCGTGGCGATTTCATAGAGTTACCAGTGTAGCACAAGCACTAATGGGCGACCACGAGGAGTGCGATGAGTGGTGCTATGAGCCAGTAGAACAGAAATTGATCAGGAAGAATATATGCAGAAATAGCTTGGGTTGCAGGGAGTATCGCGCTCAGTGCTAAGAAGTGATACGCAAATGCGAGTACTCCGCCCGCTGCAAGCACACACACAAGGAATAGTGGAACCGGGCTAATGTGCATGAGTCCCATAGTGTTCACGCGGCGCAGGATAAGGAATGGTGCTGCGGAGAGCGCCATGAAAATAAGGATGCCGGCCACTGCCTTAGTAGTCCCGTCTCCCTGCATGAGCGCGTCCTTCCAAGGGAATATAGTAAACAGCGCAAGCCCTACATAGAGCGAAAGGAGGAGCGAAATAAATGCAGCGCGCCCCGCCTTCATTGCAAACGTAAAGAGCGCAAGTGAAAGTACAATGAGCGCAATAAAATTCATGACGATCGGCACAATGCCGCCGGCGCCAGAGTTTGCAAGTGCAGTTACTTGGTCCATGTATGCTCTAGTCTAACAGAACGCGCGCCGTAGGCGCGCGTTCTGTGCACATGCTCTCTGTGTTGTTTAGAGTCCCTCGCTCTTCAAATCTTCGATTGCCTTCTTTGCCTTGCTTGAAAGTTTCTTCGGCATCGTCGTAGAAAGGCGAATAAGAATATCTCCCGTACCGTGCTCAAGTTTGATTCCCTTGCCACGCAACCGAAGAATTTCTTCTGGTGCGGTCATTGGTGGGATTTTTACCTCAAGCTGCTTCTCGTCCACGGTCGTGATGGTGGCAGTGGTACCAAGCAGCGCATCGGTGAGCTTAAGCGGCATCTCCATAATGAGATGCATGCCGTCTTTGCGGAATACTGGATGCGGCTTCACGTGTACTTTCACGTAGAGGTCGCCTGAGTGACCGCCCTTAATGGCTTCGCCCTGACCGGTCATGCGTAGCATCTCGCCGCCATCAATACCTGCAGGAATAGGAATGACAATTTCTTCCTGTTTCTTGAGCACACCGTGGCCGCCACAGGTTGCACACTTCTCCTTTGGAATCTTTCCTGCTCCCTCACAAGTGCTACAGGTGCGTGCACTCGAGAGTGGGCCGAGTGGCGTGTTGCGCGTCTCGTGAATGCGACCAGCACCATTACAGGTGGTACAGGTCTTCATCTCGGTGCCTGGCTTTGCACCATCTCCATGACAGGTGTCACACTTCCCTACCTTGGTGAGAAGTACTTCGCGCTTAGTGCCTTCGATAGATTCGCGGAAGCTAATTTCGATATCGATGGAGATATCGCGCCCACGCCTTACGCGGGTGCGTGCGCCCGTAGCAGCACCAAAGATATCACCAAAGATATCTGAGAAATCGAACTCCACCCCGCCCTGCCCGAAGCCTCCAAACTGTGATGGGTCAAAGCCGCCGAAGCCGCCCGCACCTGCGCCACCACCAAAGCTCTGTCCGTACGCGTCGTACTCACGACGCTTTTTCTCGTCTCCGAGGGTGGCGTATGCCTCGGTGATTTCCTTGAACTTCGCTTCGTCTCCGCCCTTGTCGGGGTGGTGTTGCTGGGCGAGTTTGCGGAACGCCTTTTTGATATCCTCCTGCGAGGCCTTCTTGTCGACACCGAGAGTCTCGTAGTAGTTCTTAGTCATAGTACGGCCACTATACACCGTGCCTCTAGGGTATTCAAAATGAAAAAGAGCTTGGTACACCAGGGTATACCAAGCTCTTGGAGTCAGTCGACGTTCCTGAGGAACGTATTGGGAAGCCAGGCTCGTTCGTGGCCCGCGTTCACGGCTACGAGGTAGTCGTACCCGCCCTGCTCTTTTCGAGACTTGTCGATGTCTCTCCTCTCGAGCGGTGGAAAGGGTCCGTCTCCCAGACGCGCCTTGGCTTCGCCGAACCATGTGTGGGTGTCAGGCGAGCCGCGCGTGAGTCTGTCCACGAAGCAGACCCGCTTGCCCATATCTATCTGGCGACCAGGATTCTTGTTGTTGAACCTACGGGACATTGTGCCCTCCTTCAAAAAGATCCTATGTGCGCACCCTATCACTACTGCCTACAAAACAAAAGCGCCCGTGTGAGGCGCTTTTGTGTGTATTTCGAGAGTCTGTTACTCAGCTGGCTTCTCAGTGAATTCAGCGTCGGTTGCTCCTGCTTCAGGAGTGCCCTCTGTCTTTGGTGCGTCAGCTTGTGCCTTTTGCATAGCCTCGCCAATCTTCGACATGCTGGTTCCGAGTGCTTCTGATGCATTCTTGATTGCGTCCATGTCCTCGCCTTCGCGTGCGGTCTTGAGTGCAGCAATCTTTTCATTTACCTCAGCTACTACCTCAGCACCTGCTGCCTCGCCGTTCTCCTTCACTGCCTTTTCTGCAGTGTAGATCATCTGCTCAGCGATGTTCTTGGTTTCAATCAAGTCCTTGCGCTTCTGGTCTTCTGCAGCGTGCGCCTCTGCATCCGCCTTCATCTTCTCGATGTCGTCCTTAGAAAGACCGGTCGAGCCTTCGATACGAATAGACTGCTCCTTGCCGCTCGTCTTCTCCTTTGCCTTCACGGTGAGGATACCGTTGCTGTCTACGTCAAAGGTCACCTCTACCTGTGGGATACCGCGCGGTGCAGGAGGAATACCATCGAGCATGAAGCGGCCGAGTGACTTGTTGTCCGCCGACATAGCGCGCTCGCCCTGGGTGATGTGAATCTCTACCGACGTCTGGTTGTCTGCTGCCGTTGAGAAGGTCTGGCTGCGGCTGGTTGGTACTGCGGTGTTGCGCTCCACGAGCTTGGTAGCAACGCCACCCATGGTCTCGATTGAGAGTGAGAGCGGAATCACGTCCACGAGAAGAATGTCCTTCACGTCACCCTGGAGAATACCTGCCTGAATAGCAGCACCCACTGCTACCACTTCGTCTGGGTTTACACCCATGTGTGGGTCGCGACCGAAGAGCTTCTTCACCTCTTCCTGAATCTTCGGCATGCGGGTCTGGCCACCCACGAGAATAACCTCGTTGATGTCAGCAGGCTTGAGATTTGCGGCCTCAAGTGCGCGCTTGGTGATGTCGATAGCGCGTGAGACGTATTCGTCCGCAAGCTCCTCGAGCTTTGCGCGGGTCATTTTCACGAGGAGGTGCTGCGGTGCGCCATCTGCACCCACGGTGATGAATGGAATATTCACCTCAGTCTCGCTTGCTGAAGAAAGCTCGTGCTTTGCCTTCTCTGCGCCCTCATCGAGGCGCTGGAGTGCGAGTGCGTCCTTGGTTACATCAAGGCCGGTCTCCTTCTTAAACTCGTCAGCGAGGTAGCGGACAATCTTCTGGTCGATATCACGGCCACCCATGTGTGCGTCGCCGTCGGTACTCTTTACCTCCACGACATCATCGCCCACCTCGAGGATAGATACGTCGAATGTACCACCACCGAAGTCGAACACCGCAATCTTCTCTTCCTTCTTCTTATTGAATCCGTAGGCGAGTGCTGCTGCGGTAGGCTCGTTGATGATGCGCTTCACATCAAGTCCGGCTACTTCACCTGCGGCCTTGGTAGCAGCGCGCTGTGAGTCATCGAAGTATGCAGGTACGGTGATAACCGCCTCGGTGATTTTCTCACCAAGCTTTGCTTCTGCATCTGCCTTGAGCTTTGCGAGGATCATTGCTGACACCTCTTCTGGGCGGTAGTCCTTGTCGCCAAGGTGCACTTCTACGCCGCCTGTTGAACCTGCCTTAATCTCGTACGGCACGACGGTCTTGTCGTTCTGCACATCCTTGTCATCAAAGCGATGACCCATGAAGCGCTTGATACCGTAGATGGTGTTCTTTGGGTTGGTGACTGCCTGACGCTTAGCGAGCGTACCTACAAGGCGCTCGCCGTTCTTAGCAATTGCAACCACTGATGGTGTGGTGCGTGCGCCCTCTGCGTTTTCAAGTACGCGTGGCTCACCGCCCTCCATGATAGCCATGGCTGAGTTGGTGGTGCCGAGGTCGATACCGAGGATTTTTGCCATAGTTGTGTGTGTTGAAAGTAATAGTGCTAAATCGCTACCGAAATGGGTGCCGGAATGGGACCAGACACCCTCATATCCACATTTTACCCTTGCATTTTTCCGGTTTCAAGTCCTGCTAGCCCGTGGTGCCTACGCGTACTTTAGCGGGGCGAATCACTGCTTCTCCTGCCTTCCAGCCCGGCTCAAGCACGGCGGTGACCGTGTCATCGAGCGCAGGGTCTTCTACTGGGTCCTGGCCAAGTGCCTCGTGGAGTGTTGGGTCAAACGTCTCGCCCACTGCCCCAAATGGCGTCATGCCGAGTGAGTTAGCGGCGTCATGCAGCTGCTTTGCTACACCCTTAAAGGTCTCCGGTACTTCCCCTGCTGCTTCTGCACGATTGAGAGTGTCGAGCACGGTGATGAATGCCTGTGCGGCCTTCACCATACCTTTAGTGCGCGCAGCGGTGGTCTCTTCTTCCAGGCGACGCAGTACATTTACGTAGTCTGCCTTTGCGCGCTGCCAGCCATCCATGAATTCCTGGCGCTCCTTCTTCACCGTCTCGAGCTCTGCTTTGAGCTTTGCTACCTTGGTGTCCGCACGACCCTCGGTGGCCTCGAGCTCTTCTTCGCTCATGCCCGACTCCTCTGTGCCGTCAGTCTCAATGGTGATATCTGCGTCATCGTTCATCATATGTATTGAATATGCCAGAACGCGCGACGCGGGTCAAAAGCATAGGGGCTCGTCGCGAAACGCGACGAGCCCCGGTAAGCATCTGCTATTTACAACGTACTTAATGTCATCTTTGACATCACTCGGGCCGCTCCGGAAATCAGAGGCGGCAGCGCGCATAGCAGTTACGGATCAGTTAGGAAACCTGTCTTACATCCGGTTGGGTGAGGGCGGTAGTAAAATGAAACCATTCACTTATCCAGGACTACGCACCCACTTAGATTAGGATGACTCCAACATGCACCATCCCGAGAACTCCTGGACACGTGCACTATACACCCGCCGTACCCGCTAGACCACATATGTAGAAACCCCGCCTTCGGAAAGGCGGGGTCTGGGCTTGCGCCCTACGTCAGTTCTTGCGGCTGGCCGGGAAGTGCTCCTTGAGGAGCGTACCGGCCTTCGCGCCCAGGGTGACGCCCGCCGCATTCGAGGGCGCGTACCTGATGTCCTGCAGCTCATTAATCCGGCTGACGGCGGCGGCGAGCAGGGCGAGACTGCAGACAAACATGACCATACGCATGGTTTTCTCCCATAAAAGGTTCAAGAATGCTTTACTAATATAATACACTATATACTAACTATTGTCAATAGCTCGCGGAAAAGTATATAAATATAAGAAGCCCGCGCAGCACGTATGCTGCGCGGGTTCTGTAGAGATACCTGGGGTGCGCCCGCCCCTCCTTGGCACGGGCGCGGGAATTGAGGTACCCGTCGCTAGTCTAGCGCCACGGGAGCAAAGATAGGATGAAGTTCCAAATACGGAATACAAATCCCGGATCACGTGCAGGCTCGGTAGTGGTGCTCACTGTACCCGCTTCGGTAGTGCTTCCCTGTATGGGAGAGCTCGTGGAGGTGTGGTCTGCCGGCTTTGAGGGCTGTACGGCTGGCTTGTCGCTTTCATACCTGATGCAGCGACCAGGAGCTGGCTTGTCTCCACATGCCATGAGGGTACATGCTGCCTGACCATTACTCTCCAGCGAGCAAGTGTTGCATCCGTCAAACCATGAGACACAGCCCTTGGGTGGCGTGTAGGTGTCGCGAGCGGGCGGGATAAATCCGGTTTCGGACGCGGTGCACTCCCCTTCATGAATAAAGTATCCGCCCTCTGCCTGTATCATGCAGCTATTGCCATAGGTGTGGTACACCGGATAGCACGGAGACTTGATGCACTGCACCTGCTTGCCGCCGCAGACCGGCTGGTACTGCTGCGTACACATGATGTCGCTTGCTGCTCCTGCATATGCTGGAATAGCAAACAGTATTCCCACAAACATGGTTGCTGGTAGGTATCGCTTCATAGATATCAGTATAGACGGGTACTGGGCGAGTTTCTTACGCTGTGCTACATTCTCCGCAGATTGCAAGGAGAACCCCCATGCCCCTGAATTGGCGGCCTCTTGGGGCCACCTATCACACCGCACAGCATGTGCATGAGTGCGACCGCTGCATGCACCACATTCTGCCGGGCGACCGGTACAAGCGGTGCGTCGAGATTCGTAACAGCAAACTGCTGGTGTGGCGCTACCACGACAACCCTGACTGCCCTCCGGATCCCTTCGATTTCGACCGGATGGAGGAGTCGGAAACGCCGTTCGCGCACAACGACAACATCAAAGGAGACAAAACAGAAAGAGCCGCGTAAGCGGCTCTTTATAATTATTACTGAGGAGGGCTTGGAAGGGGTTGTAGACACTTTCTGCACGTATTGTCGTTGTTTCTTATTGCATATCTATCAACTAATGAGAGTGATGATTTTAGTTGTTGTCCGCAAGCGCTACAGAATTTATCGGGAATGTAAGAAGTAAGGAAAAGAGAATTCTGATCAAATATAGACACTGTTCCCCAATTCACTGGGTCGAAAGGATTATCTAACGGTTTAGTTAGTCTGCGACTAAGGGTGAGGGTGTTGTCGAATATTGAATATGCCTGAACGTACGCGTGGAGTCAAAACGCCCAAACTATTGCTACTCAGTATGGCCACTGACTCATTTGTATAAATTAATCAGCTTTCCTGATATCGATTTCTAGCTCCGATTAAGAAATGAATTTAGATTTATGCCAAATATAGCTACAAATAGACTCAATATAGTAAGTATACTAATGAATACTTTCCAAAAAATTAAGATTTGCGATTCGAAACTAATCTTCCAGGTGTATTCAAATGTAGTGGGTCCAGTCGCCCTAACTACGCCATTGTTTGTCGACTTTATCTCATTGAGCAATTTTGAGCTTTCAGTGCGGTACATACAATCCAGACTTTCTAAGTCGCTCATTTCTTCAATGAGTCTCTCGGGTGTAAGCATACTACCTATCTTTTCATAATTAGCGGTATCTCTTGCGACAAATCTTTTACCTTTTTCACTCTTTGATTTGCATTCAACTAGATGTGCTACAAATATGGCTGACGAAATATTTGATGCTGTTAGTCGTTTATCAGTCTCACGAGGTTCAATTACGACATTAATTGCGTCTGCACTTCCTCTCTCATAAATTAGGTCGTACCTGAGGTCATTCTTATTAAGAAATAAGAAATTAAGCCAGTATGTTTTTTTGTCAAAATCTGCATCTGTATAGTGTGGTGTTTGAATTGTTGAGCTGGCTTCCACAAAATACCCCTTTTCTCCAGCAGAAACATAGCTAGTAGGTATTGAATCTTGATCAGCCTTGACTTTAAAGGTAGCTATTGTGACCACTACGAGAGATATCACAATAGATGCAATGAGTAATAAAATGAAGTTCTTCATAGAATCTCGTTCAAATAAAAAGAGCCGCGACTTACCACGACTCTTTTTAATTACTGCTAACGCTTAGACCACTGTGGGCGCTTGCGAGCCTTGCGAAGACCTGGCTTCTTACGCTCCTTAGCGCGAGGATCGCGGGTGAGGAGTCCAGCAGACTTGAGGTCCTTGCGGTTCCCTTCTGCCTTCTCTACTGCGCGAGCGATAGCGTGGCGTACTGCCTCTGCCTGGGCGTTCTTGCCGCCGCCAGCTACCTTAGCGAGAACTTCGTAGTTCTGCTTGGTCTCTACCGTCTTGAAAACGTCGCCGGTGATGCTCTCGCGCTCCTCCGTGCTGAAGTACTCACGAGCAGGCTTGCCGTTTACGGTCACTGAATTCTTCGAAGCAGGAGTGAGCTTCACGCGAGCTGAGGCGGTCTTGCGACGACCTACGGCTACGACATAGTTGTTTGCAGTCTCTGGCATACGAATTAATCAGTGATAGTAAGGCGCTTCATGCGCTCCTTGCGAAGCTTGTTGCGTGGAATCATACCGTCCACAGCGCGGAATAGTGCTGCAGAAGGACCCTTCTTTGCAAGAAGCATAGCAAGAGGGGTGATGCGGAGACCGCCTGGGTATCCCGTGTAGTGGGTGTACTCCTTGCCCGCAATGCGCTTCTCGCTCATCGCAAGCTGTGAAGCGTTTACGATAGCAACCTCAACCGGGAGCACTTCATTCTTCATGAAGTGTGGTGAGCGCTTGCCGAGGATGACGCTTGCAGCCTCAGACGCTACACGGCCGAGTGACTGGCCTGCTGCATCGATGGTGTAGAGCGTGCGCTCTCCCTTCTGTGTCTTGGTAATAGTCATAGGATTATACGAAAGCGATATATGCGGTCTTGCGGCCATCGGTTGCGGTAGCTGCACGCTTCACGATGCGGGTGTAGCCACCTGCACGCTCGACATAGCGAGGAGCGATAGCTGAGAAGAGCTTCTCAGTAGCCTCGGTGTCGTTACCAAGGCGAGCTGCCACGAGGCGGCGGTTCTGGACTGAGTCCACACGAGCGTGTGATACGAGCTTTTCGATTACTGGGCGAAGCTCCTTTGCTTTTGCCTCGGTAGTCGAAATACGCTCATGAATGATGAGCGAGCGCATGAGGCCGCGCATGAGCGCGACGCGCTGGTCATGCGAGCGACCGAAAACTCGTCCTTTGTGATGATGGCGCATATATCTGTTCTAACACTAATCCCTAAACCCGTCTACCTACTCGCCCTTAAGCTCGAGACCGAGCTTATCGAGAGCCTCTCGGATCTCAGCGACAGCCTTGTCGCCGACACCGTCGAGCTCAAGAAGCTGGGTAGCCGTCTTCTTAATAAGACCTGCTACTGACTTAATACCAGCATCCGTGAGGGCTGCGGTGATGCGGCTGCCGAGCTCAAGCTCCTCAACCTTTACCTTTGCAGGATCCTTTCCAGCAGGCATAGCATCTGCAGATGCCTTTGGAAGGCTGTATGACGTCTCCGTCTCAAGATCTGACTCCTCCTGGAAGCCTACGATAGCCTTGAGCTGGTGAATCATGATCTCGATTGAGCGCTCGAGTGCCTCACGAGGAGTGAGGGTACCGTTGGTCTCAATGAGGATGCGGAGACGATTGAAGTCGGTGCGATCACCCACGCGCATGTTCTCTACCTCGTAGTTCACGCGGCGGATTGGCGTGAAGGTTGCATCAAGAGCGATGGTGCCGATGTCTACCTTCTCCTTGGTGAGTACCTCGCGAGGTACGTAGCCCAAACCGCGCTCGATAGTAGCCTCAAGTTCAAATGCAATCTTGCCTGCGATGTCAGCGATGTGCGTCTCAGGATTTGCAATTTCAACCTGTGATGGGAGCTGGAAGTCAGCTGCAGTTACCTGCTTAGGACCCTTTACTGAAAGACGAATAGTCTGAGCCTCGTCGCCATGAAGTACGAAGTGTACGCGCTTAAGGTTAAGGAGAATCTCCATAACGCTCTCGCGAACGCCCTCGATGGTAGCGAACTCGTGAGAGACGCCCTCAATGCGTACGCTCGTCACTGCTGCACCTGGAAGTGAAGCGTGAATGATGCGGCGAAGTGAGTTACCAAGCGTGTGACCGTATCCAGGGTAAAGAGAATCAATCTCGTATACGCCGGTTACGTTCTCTTCAGAGACGACACGTGGCTTTGACGGAAGTGTGATGTGGTGTTCCATGACGCAATCGATTAACCAACAATTATTAAAACTAGCGGCTGTAGAACGAGAGCACTGAGATCAAGTCACCTGCAGTGTCTGCAGACTCCTCGGTCGGAACCTCTACTACGCCACCCTTCATGGTCTTTGCATCCCATGAGAGCCAGCGTGGAAGCGGACGCTCCATGAACTTCTCAGCGAAGCCCTCGTACATGCGAGAACCCTTGCTGCCCTCGCGTACACCGATAACATCGCCGATACGGATAGCACGTGAAGGAATCGTGGTCTTCACACCGTTAATGGTGATGTGACCATGAGATACCATCTGGCGTGCTGCACGGCGGCTTGCCGTGAGTCCGAGGCGGTAGATGATGTTGTCGAGACGCATCTCAAGACGGCGGTGGAGGTACTCAGCTGGGCGTGAACCCTCTGCTGCCATAGCCTCGCGCACGTACATACCAAACTGACGCTCCGAAAGACCGTAGGTCATGCGGACCTTCTGCTTTTCAAGAAGCTGGCGACCGAACTCAGTCTGCTGAGAACGGCGACCACCCTTCTTGTTGCGCTGCGCGCGCTCCTCAGCGAGGGCAAACTTCTGTGACTGGGTCTTTGGGAAGACGGATGCACCGAGGCGCTTCGCGATCTTGTACTTTGGGCCGATTTTCATAGGTAAATTGAGAAGACTAGACTATACGCGACGAGGCTTAGGAGGACGTGGGCCGTTGTGAGGCACTGGAGTTGCGTCCTTGATAGCGCGGATAGCGATACCCTTGCTTGAGAAAGCGCGGAGTGCTGACTCGCGACCTGCACCGATACCACGGATGATAACGGTAGCCTCCTTAAGACCGATAGCAGCTGCCTTCTCGCCGATAAGCTCGCCTACCTTAGCTGCAGCGTATGGAGTTGACTTACGAGCACCTGAGAAACCAAGTGCGCCTGCTGAAGAGGACATAACTGCGTTACCCTGCTCGTCGGTGAGCACTGCCTTCGTGTTGTTGAAGGTAGCCTCCACGTGGAAGATACCGCGCTCGATGCGCTTCTTTGCGAGACGTGAGAGAGCGCGCTCCTTGCGTCCCTGATCCATTCCGCGCCCTGACTTCTTGATGATTCGTTTCTTACCCATAGGAAATTAATATGCTTGCAGCTAAGGACTAGGTCTTCTCAAGCGTGCGACGACCGCTACCCATAGTCTTACGGGTGTTGCCGCGTACGGTGCGAGAGTTGGTCTTGGTGCGCTGACCCTTTACTGGGAGGCGGCGCTCATGACGAATACCGCGAGCAGCGCGGATATCCTTAAGGCGCTTGATGTTCTGACCAATTTCGCGCTTGAGGTCTCCTTCGATAGTGTATGCCTCTGCGAGCGCACGAATCTTCTGCTCGTCTTCTGCTGAGATGTCAGCAGCCTTAGTGGTGTGTGCAATACCAGCCTGGTCGAGGATCTGGCGAGCACGGGTAGGGCCAATACCAAAGATGAGCGGCAGCGCG
>CAYWWP010000001.1:35606-71918 GCA_964462415.1 uncultured Candidatus Saccharibacteria bacterium | reverse complement strand
ATATGACAGGCTTCACCACTCTGACCTATCAGTCGGTGATGCCAACCGATCAAAAATGGCAGCCGCAATCACACCCACCTGTGTCACTGCGCGCATCGACTTACCTAGCGTAACCTGGTCCTGAACATCAAAGGTTCCGGCACCTACGGTTACATTAGCTGGAGTCGCGCCAATAGTGTCGCTCGTAAAGTCATAAGTGACCGCAGCGCGCACCGCGGTAGGTAGCAGCACGAGCGCAAGTAGCGCCACACTCAAAAGCGCACCATATTTCCCATTCATGCTGAACAGTATATCAGTCAGTCATTCGCGAACTCCCACCAAAGTATCTATCGGTGTGGGCATCCGGCCCAACAACAGGGTCGCTTCATACCACCCGCGAGCTTTGATAGCGCCTTCTCTATACGAATACCCCGCGTCTCTGCTTTCTTCCCGGAGATAATCCAGCATATCCACTCGTTACGTGCGAGCGGCGTTGTGGCGTTCCATGTTGCGAGTGCCCTCGGAAACGCTGCAAGCGCGGCGCGTACATCTCGCGGTAGCGCATGCACTGTTCCTACCGAGATTCGTATCATGCACCAACTATAGCAAAACCGGCGACCCAAGGGCCGCCGGTTTTGTGCGTATAGTTACGCCTTCTTCTTGGTCACTTTCTTTGCAACCTTCTTTGCCGCAGGCTTCTGTACTGCCTTCTTAGGTGCAGCTTCCTCGCGCTCAGTTGACGCTGCAAGGATAGACGCGTATGCAACTCCCCCGATGCGCTCGATGAGCATATCGAGCTTTGCGTGTACTTCCTTAAGCTCATTCTGCATAGCGCCGATGCGTGGATCTGAAGCAGATGTCGCTGAAGGTGCGCGCATTGGTGCTGGACGCTGCTCACTAAATGGATGCTTTTCATACGAACGACCCTCTGCACGAGGCTCGTCATTGCGTACGAAACAATTCTTACAGTACACCGGCTTAGTGCCGTTCGGACGGAACGGTACCTCACAGGTGGCGTTACAGTTGTTACAGGTAGCGGTAAACAGTTCGCCCTGGGGACGACCAAAGTCGCGACCGCCACGGCGTGCACCACCAAAGCTTGGACGAGCAAAGCCACCACTGCGGCCACCGCCACCAAACTTAGAATTCTTCTTAAAATCAGGCATGAATGAGTGTTATGAGTAGGTTTGTATTAATTATATCATACAATCCACAAAACACAATATTATGGGCTGACTACTCTCTATGGTACGTTTTTGCTCAGACAGCAATGGAGATAGTGTAATGGTGAAATGGAAGTGGCGGCAAAAGATTATCGCACCATTTCTGGAGGCGACTGTATCGTGGGATAAGAGCGGCCTTACGTACATCTCGCAGTTTCGAGAAAACCTAGACGAACTGGCCGCAGACCTCTCAGCGAGGACAGGCACTTGGGTCAGAGCACGATACGTCCCTGAGCGCGGATGCGCCGAACTATTCTCCCCATGTGACCGGACGCTCGCATGGGTAACTGTGCATGGCGACGTAGGTATTCCATATGCAGTGCACATTTCCCTACCACTCTTGCCATCAGCAGATGCGCAGGAGCTCTTTCACGAGCATTTGGTTCGCCCGCGCTCGGGCTACACACCAAAGAAGGACATGCACATTCAATTTCACGCGTTCGCGTGATGGTCGTCTGAAACAAATTGAAGGAACGATTGGCTGATGTACGACCACGTTCCTTATCTACCGCCGAGGCTTCGACCTCGGCGGTTTTGCATTCATACCCCTATAGTTATATGGGCGGTGGAGTTGGATGATTTCTGCAAGATGTGATAGGTTCTGCTCAGAAATGTAGGAGCTCATCAAGTGACAGCAGATTCACCAAAGAAGCGAGAAAACATTTTCCAACCACTAGAGGGAGACGAGTCAGGTAGATTTGAACTACGATTAGCTCATGATGCCGTGTCCTCGTTAGAGAGTGCGCTTGCGAGTTCGAATGCGGGCGATGATTTCGTGTTTCAAGCACACCTGCGATACCTCGCCTCCATTTACTTCTTTCTGGGAGGCTACGATTTCTCGCAAAAGCTAAGTGAGGAAATCGGCACGACCGATGCATCAGTCTTGAAGTGGCTAGATGGACAAAGCGCCCCTGCACCATCACTGCGAGGCCGTGCGATATCCGCAGCAATTACTCTAGTGCGACATATAGAAGCACTGCGACGTAACGGCGCCTCCCTATGGGATGTTACTTGCCAAAAACCCGAGTAAAACAAGGCCGCGTAACGGAAAACCGTTCACGCGGTTTCCCTATTTTCTGGCTGGTTGTTTGGTACGACGTTAGAACTCTTCTTGAAGCCAAGATTTGACAGTATTTGAATATTGGGCTATTATATATCCAGGTTTTGTACCACTCGCTGACAGAAAGGGACTGCAATGAACTATCAAAGCTTGGTACTAAAACACACCGATTTCCCAACCCTCGCGGTGGTGGAGCTCGGGAAGTACCCGGATATCGATTCGCTTCGTCGCGCTCTTTCTGAGCACAACGTGCCTATCGGTGATTCCGGCGAAGCGCTGATCAGAAACCTGGTCCTGCGCAACGAGTCCAGGACTGTCGAGGTCGTCGGCCTCACCTTCAAGGACCTGAGCATCGCCCGCCGGGTGACCTCGCGCTACAATCGCGCGATCGTCTATGAGACGGCGGCAAAGTACGGATTCGTTCCGTGCTCGGCTTCCGAAGGTCTCGAGATCTGCGCTCATCTCGCGATGACGCTCGATCCCGAGCAGTACGACGGTGACGAATTCAACGTCGCCATGGAACCGGTCAAGTACGAGTTCGAGGGGGACGAATACAACGACGTCCTCTACGCGACCGTCGGCAATCCGGTGCCGACCAGATGGTTGAGCGCTTCTACCGAGGAGCCCTTTGACTACGTTCGTTGGATCTTCATTCGCCCGACCTGACGACAACGCCGCTTCACTAAGGAGATCGCCTCGGCAATCTCATGGTGAAGCGGTTTCTTTATATTAGTTCGATAGTCCTAGTCTGGTTCGACGTATGACCCTTTATTTTATTGATGCTGGGAGACTAGGGATCGAACCTAGATTAACGGAGCCAAAACCCGTTGTCCTACCATTAGACGATCTCCCAAGAATTACACAGAAGTAGCCACTCCTTCGATCCAGCCCTGGATTCGACGGTTTAGAGACGTACTCCTTCGTACTTTAATGCGTATTTGCCCATGATACAAGTCGGCAACGTTTTTTCGATTGGTATGAACATTCCCTCGCTTTACGTATACAGACTGAATATCCTTACTCGATAGTGCAAGCTTCTTTTGCCACCATTTCTTGAATGCATTAATTTCGCTTACTCTATCTGCGTGCACATATAATTCGAAAGCAATGTCACTCATAGGTACACCTTGCGCCTTGAGCCACACCATAAATAGCTTCAGCATGTCGGGGTCAGAATTGGAGAAAATGACCCCTGTGCTTGTAGCAGTCTCCCGCTGTTTAGAACCTTCTGCCCAATACAGAGCTATCCCAAGCAACCAAAGCTCTCTGTCTGAGATAGAGCCAACTTCTTTCTTGCCTTGAACTCGCAGTGAGTGTACTTGAGCAATGCGATTATTACGACGAGCTGCAGCGCCTCGCAATGCACCCTCCACTCGCGCACGTGTTATGCGCTGCTTCTGGGGCGTACTCAATCCTACTTCTCGCAACCAGAGTGATAGCGTAGATTTTGCCACTGGTACTGTCTCCAAAATTTCAGCATAAGTTTTCCCTTTCCTGCGCAAGGCAATCGCTCGCATCTTTGGTGTGTCGCGCATACTAGGTAGTATATAAGCTGCAATACCTATATACTACCTTTACTAGCACATTCGCTGTGCATTACGTACGAGAAACTTCCATCACTGCAAGCTCAAGTGGGAGTGCTGGAATTGGGGAAAAACGAATGCGACTAGCAGCGTCCAGAAATACGCGGAGTGTGTCATGCGTGAGTTTTGACTCCTTACTCTGCGCAAGTTCCTCTACTTCCTTATACTGCTCCCCTCCAAGCTCTGCCGCAAGTTCCTTGCGAAGCGCAGGCGCATGGCGCGCAAGCAACACCATGCGCATGTGCTCGAGCACGAGTGCCAGATAGAGCTGCATGTCTACACCCTGCTCGTGTGTTTTGCTAATAGTCGCAAGCGCTTCCTCGGTAGTACCCTGCGCAAGCGCGCTCACGAGCGTGTGTACGAGCGCGTGTTTAGGCGCCCCCGTTGCGTGCTCTACATCGGCAAGCGCAAGTTCCTTGCCACTTGCACTTGCGAGCACTTTTTCAAGAATCGAAAGCGCGTCACGGTATGAACCATCCGCAAGCATAGCCACGAGGTCTGCTGCGGCAGCTTCTGCTACATACCCTTCTTTCTTTGCGACACTGGTGATGAGCGCAGCAAGCCCCTCGCGCGTCGGCTTCTTAAATTCAAACACCTGACAGCGTGAGCGCACGGTCTCTGGCACCTTATCAAGCTCCGTAGTCGCAAGAATAAAGATGGCGTGTGCTGGTGGTTCTTCGAGCGTCTTTAGAAACGCATTCCATGCACCCTTTGAGAGCATGTGCGCTTCGTCCAGAATGTAGACTTTGAAGCTTGAGTTAAATGGAAGTGTGTATACCTGCTCCGTGAGTGCACGAATATCGTCCACGCTGTTGTTGGATGCTGCATCTATTTCGTAGAGGTCGCGGTCATCGGTGCCGAGCTCGCGCGCAAATATGCGCGCTACTGAGGTTTTGCCAAGTCCACGGCTCCCTGCAAAGAGGTAGGCGTGCCCAATCTTCTTTTCTTTAAGCTGCTCTGCAAGCGGGCGCGCCACCTGCTCTTGTCCTACTAAATCTGCAAAGGATTGAGGACGATATGCGCGATAGAGAGACTGGTGTGCCATGACTCCCCCAGTATACCAGGACTAGTCTGCGGCCTTAAGGATAGCCAGAAATGCTTCTGTGTCCGGCGCATCCATAAGCTTGGCGCGTAGTTCGGATGCTTCATCAAAGCCGTTTACAAACGCCTTCACATGCTTTTTGAGCAAGTGGAATGACTTGCGTGGACGCAAGTTTTCGTAGCGACGCGCAAGCTCGGCAAGCGCCACCAGTTTTTCCTCGCGGGTAATAGACTCAATCGGGCGACCGGTGAAGAGCCATGGATTACCAAAGATGGCACGACCGAGCATAATGCCATCAGCGCCAGTGTCTGTCGCCTTCTGACGCGCGTCTTCGAGACTCGTCACATCACCATTACCGAGTATGCGGGTCTCAGGGCTAAAGCGATCGCGAAGCGCCACTGCACGACTCATAAGATCCCAGTGCGCTGGTACCTTGCTCATCTCTTTGCGGGTGCGTAGATGCACTGTGAGTGCATCCGGCTTCTCCATAAGCACCTGTGGTAGCCATTCATCCATGATTTCGGTGTTGTAACCGATACGTGTCTTTACCGAGACCGGTAGTCCTCCTGCGCGCGCTGCTCGGATAATTTCCTTGGCGCGCTCAGGAGTTTTAATCATCGCCGAGCCACACCCCTGCTTCTCAATAGAGCGGTCTGGACAACCCATATTGATATCAACGCCATCAAACCCAAGCTCACGACAGAGGTTTGCAGCATAGGTCATGTTCTCCGGAATACTGGAGAAGAGCTGCGCGACAATTGGTCGCTCATGTTCTCCAAACTGCAAATCACGCACGAGCGGATTCTCCTCGTCTGTCATACCCTTCTTCTCGCGCGTATGATACAGCCCGTCTGCCGAGACAAACTCAGTCCACATAACATCCGGCGCACCATACTCAGCAATGAGCGAACGGAAGGCAGGGTCAGTCACATCCGCCATTGGCGCAAGTACGAAAAAGGGTGCATTGAGTTTCTTCCAAAAGGAATCCATACGATATGGGTACCGTACTTGTGACCTACTGTCTACTCGCCTCCACCCGCCCGGCGCAGGTACACCTTGGCATCGAATCGCAAATCTACGTATTCAATAGACCCATCGTTTAACTTGAGCGTTGGGAAGGCGCTTGCCGCAAGACCAGCTGCCTTACGCTCGCGACCAATGACATAGGTAATGCGAGTACCCCCAGAGGTGTAGAAATCTGCCTCATCACCACGCAGGGCAAGTTCCGCAATATTTGCGTTTAAGGATTTAAGTGCGCGGGCAAGCTGCAGTGCATTCGGGATAGCGTACGTACTCTTAATATGTGCGCGCACCGGATTAGCAGCATCACCATCAATAGGTGCATACATGCGCAGGTGCAGCGTAGAACTCGCGACAGCTACTTCGCCCGTGTATGGCGCAAAAATAAGTCCATCTGGATCCGTGTCATAGCAAGGTGATACAGCAGATTCCTTCGACTCACCACACCATACAAATGCACTGACACGAGGCACAGCAACAATATGTAGCCCCGTGAGTCCCGCATCCCTAAAAGACACCGCAGCGATTTCAGGATGGGCTGCCAGTATGCGCTTGCGAATATCAGATTCCGGAACAAAGAACATGGAATCACGCGGAACAATAAATGCATGACGACCAGCCAGTGTCTCACGGGCAATTGCCGCAACATCCTCCTGCGCAGGACCTTCAGCACTCACTTCGTGAATACGTAGTGCTGGCAACCACGCAAGATACATGATGGTGCCTATACTTATCACCACAATGACCGCAAGCACACTATAAAAAAGACGACGTGCTCGTGCGCGACGCACCTTAAGTGACTCTTTAGGAAGTGGTGTGCGTACTGGACGTGTCGCTACTACATGCGCAGTCTGTGCTCGTTTTGTCTTCTTCTGTGCAGTGCGTGCACGTGATGTACGCGAACGAGGCGCCACTGGCGCCTCCGGTTCTTGGGCGGGCGTATGTGCACGAGGCTTAACCTCGACGTCCCAGGACCTCCTTGCCGACATATGGCACGAGCGCGGACGGTACGCGGATAGAACCGTCTTCCTGCTGATAATTCTCGACTATCATCGAAAGCACGCGTGGCATAGCAACCGCGGTGTTATTAAGTGAGTGCGCGAACTGAAGCTTGCCCTCAGCATCCTTGTAGCGCGTGTTCAAGCGACGCGTCTGGAAGTCATGGAAGTATGACGACGAATGTGTTTCGCGGTACGTGTTCTGTGACGGCATCCATGCCTCTATGTCGTACTTCTTCACCTGACCGAGTCCGAGGTCGCCACCACAATTCACCACCACGTGATACGGAAGTTCAAGGAGTTCAAGGAACTCTTCTGAGTTGCGAGTCAATTCTTCATGCAACTCAACCGAGGTAGCGTGAGAAGCCTCACAGAGAATGACCTGCTCCCACTTGAAGAACTCGTGCACACGAATAAGACCCTTAGTGTCCTTGCTGTGACTGCCTGCCTCACGACGGAAACATGGTGAGTATGAGAGGAACTTTTTCGGAAGCTCGCTCGCCTCGAGTGTCTCGTTCATGTAGTAGCCCATCGTAGCTACTTCGCCTGTGCCGGCGAGGTACTCACCATCTTGTGTCTTGTAGAGGTCTTCTTCTCCCTGAGGAAGATAGCCCGTACCCATGAATGTCTCGCGGCGCACCATACTTGGTACGATCATTGGCTCAAAGCCCTTACTCATAAAGTGCTTGAGCGCAAGCTGTGATACTGCGTTTGCAAGCAGTACACCATCACCCTTAAGGAAGTAGCCGCGGAATCCCGCAACCTTGGTACCGCGTTCAAAATCAACCATGCCGGCATTTACCATGAGTTCGACATGATCTTTCGGCGTAAAGCTAAACTGCGGAATCTCTCCCCATGAACGCACTTCCTGGTTGTCAGCATCACTCTCACCTTCTGGCACGGTCATGTCCGGAATATTTGGCACCGAGAGCATAAGACGCTGCCACTCCTCCATCACCGGTGCGAGCTTCTCTTCAAGTTCAGCCATGCTGTCCTTCAAGGTGCGCATAGACTCAAGCACACGCTCCTTTTCTTCCCCCTGAAGATTGATGATGTTGAAACCAACACGATTCTGCTCGGCACGCTTGGCATCAAGCTCCTGACGAATGCGCTTACGATCGTCGTCTACCTGAAGCAAGCGATCGATGTCTATCTCGATGTGCTTCTTTGCGGCACCCATCTTTACGACGTCCGCGTTCTCTCGGATGAAATTGATGTCTAGCATAGGACTATAATAAGGAAAGCATAGTATGGAGAACGCAATGCGACAACTCACCCCCGAGGAATACCCAGGCGCACTGCGGGAGATTCCTGACGTCCCTGAAGCACTCTGGCTGCGGGGTGCTCTCGCGCCCGCCACCCACAAGCGACTTGCTGTAGTGGGCTCTCGGGCGCTTTCAGCTTATGGGAAAGCAGCCTGCGAAAAGCTGATTGCGGGTCTTGCGGGGTATCCAGTCTCCATTGTCTCCGGGCTCGCGCTCGGTGCGGACGCATGCGCGCATAAGGCAGCACTTGCTGCAGGTCTGCATACAGTCGCCTTTCCTGGATCTGGACTCGACGACCGCGTCATAGCGCCACGCACAAATGTGGGCCTTGCCCGCGAGATACTCGCGCAGGGCGGCGCACTTATTTCTGAATACCCACCCGACACCGAAGCTGCTCCGTGGCGCTTTCCTGAGCGCAATAGACTTATGGTCGGTATCAGTGACGCAGTCCTGGTGATTGAGGCGGGAGAACGCTCTGGCACACTCATCACCGCACGTTTGGCCGGGGAATATAATCGAGATCTCCTATGCGTACCCCATCGCATTGGCGACCCGCACGGGTATGGCGCCCACCTCTTCATTCGCCTCGGTGCCGCACTTGTATCCGAACCTGAGCACATACTCGAGGCGCTCGGCATACCTGTCGCGCGCTCGGCTGAGCAAGTCTCTCTTTCCCTCACTCCTGATGAGCAGCATGTATATGATTTGTTACAGGAACCGCTCACCCGCGACGAGCTCATCCGTCGCTCGCCTAAGGCTGCTGGCGACGTGCTCACTGCGCTCGTCATGCTTGAGCTGCGTGGGGTTCTCAAAGAAGAATTTGGTGCGTGGCGTAGGGTTTGACACACCCTCGCCAGTCGCTACACTCATGGTGGATTGTCACTCAAGGAGTGTCCGATGCGTAAGAACCCAAGCGCACCACCGTACATCGTAGACTCGGCAGGTGTCTGTCATATTCCCGGCGCACTTACTCCAGGGACTCGCGTGTACGCCATCGTGACATACCGCGAGATTCGAGGAGATCAGCTGCCGTGGTCACCAGAGGATTGGCATCCTCCAGCGTTTTTTCTCATCCATGGCGTAATCAAGGAAGTGCGCCAGATCACCGCTAGTGCGTCTGCCGTATATCACCTGGAAGACTTTCCCGTTGCCTTCAGGCGAGACTATGTTTACAGCAGGCTCGGGAATGCGATAGGTGCACTCCAGAAGATCTTCACGACCATGACGCGCGGGACCATTTCCGAGCGCCACGTCGAGATCTGCACCGTGGAAAAGTACAACCAGCGCTTGCACGCTGCACACGCTCGCATGTCGCCTAAGACCTCGGCGCACGTTGCGCGCTGACCCCTTCAAGACCCGCAGTAGTGCGGGTCTTTTCCTATTCACACAATCTTATCCCTTGACCATATATAGGTATGCGCGGTATCTGTTAGCACTACATGGCAACCAAACTACTTATCGTTGAGTCTCCCGCAAAGGCCCGCACCATTGGGCACTACCTGGGGAGCGAGTATGAAGTACTCGCGTCCGTAGGACACGTGCGTGATTTGCCTAAGACAAACAAAGACGCCGTTGATATTGAGAACGGCTTTAAGCCCAAGTACATCATCTCGCCCGATAAGCGCGAGGTTATTGACCGTATCAAAAAGGCAGCCGCACGTGCAGACGAAATCTACCTCGCAACTGACCCCGACCGTGAAGGAGAGGCTATCGCCTGGCACGTAAAGGAGGCTGTGGGCATGAAAAAGCCCAAGCGTGTGGTATTCCATGAAATCACCAAGGCCGCTGTAGAAGAGGCCCTCAAACACCCGCGCACTATCGATGAGGAGATGCGCAAGGCACAAGAGGCACGCCGTGTGCTTGACCGACTCGTGGGTTACGACCTCTCGGGTCTCATTTGGAAAAAGGTGCGCTATGGCCTGTCGGCCGGACGTGTGCAATCTCCGGCACTGCGCATTCTCGCGGAGCGTGAGCGCGAAATCAAAGCGTTTGTCCCTGAGACGTACTACACTCTTGATGCAGAATTCAAGGCCGCGGGCGGCAGCTTCCCTGCTACGTGTGTAGAAGAGCCATCTACTGCAGAAGAAGCGACACGCATTGTAACCGAGGGCAAGAAGGCAAATTGGTTTGTAGCAGATGTCACCGAGCGCGCAGAGGAGCGCAAGGCGCGTCCTCCATTCACTACCTCCACACTCCAGCAAGCAGCCTCTACGCGTCTTGGGTTCTCGCCAAGCCGCACCATGCGCGCAGCACAGAAGCTATACGAAGCGGGCTTCATTACGTACATGCGTACAGACTCAGTGAACCTCGCCAAGGAAGCAGTGTCTGCGCTTGCTACGGTTGTAGAGAAGGAGTTTGGTAAGGACTACGTAGAGGTAAAGAACTACAAGACCAAGAGTAAGAATGCCCAGGAAGCGCACGAAGCGGTACGTCCAACCGATCCAGCCCGCAAGCTCGCAGGCAGTAACCCTGATGAGCAGCGCCTATACGACCTCATTCGCACACGCGCAGTAGCGTCACAGATGATGCCCGCAAAAGTCTTGCGCACCAGCGTAAAGGCTCAGGCAAATGCAGACATTCCTCTCTTCTCTGCTACCGGCTCACGCGTCATGTTTCCAGGGTGGCTTGCGTGCGACACCAAGGCTCGTGGCGAGGATGTAGAACTCCCAAAACTTGCAGAGGGTGAGAAACTTGACCTCCTATCACTCGGCTCGCTTGAGAAGCAGACCGAACCACCAAACCGCTACACCGAGGCAGGTCTCGTGAAGGAACTCGAGAAGCGTGGCATTGGCCGCCCATCTACCTACGCCTCAATCATGAAGACGATTCAGGACCGTGGCTATGTCGAGAAGACCGGACGCACCCTTACCCCTACCGCAACCGGCATGGTGGTATCGGGCTGGCTCGAGGAACACTTCCCGCAGTACATTTCTGACTCATTCACCGCAGAGATGGAAGATGAGCTCGATGAAATCGCTCGCGGCGAACGCGAGTACGAGGCAACACTTAAAGACTTCTATGGTCCATTCTCAAAGGAAGTGGCGAGCAAAGAGAGCCTTCCAAAGGCAACCTCTCTTGGTGAAGCACCTGAAGAATTTCCGTGTCCTGTCTGCGGTGCCCGCATGGAATACAAACTTGGTCGTGGCGGCATCTTTATGAGCTGTACGCGCTATCCAGAGTGTGAAGGCGCACGCCAGGAAGACGGGGCGGAAGTGAAGGCAGACGAACCTCTTGGACATGACCCGGTAACGGGCGGCCCTATCTTTATAAAGACTGGGCGTTTCGGTCCGTATGTGGAGCTTGTACTACCAAGCACCGAGGAACCAGAGCCGGAGGTTTCTCCACTCACTAAGAGTGGTAAGCCACGCAAGCGCATGCCAAAGCCCAAGAAGCCGAAGCTTAATCTTCGTCGTGCGAGCGTTCCAGCAGGCGTACCGCTCGATACGGTTGACCTTAAGCTCGCACTCCACTACCTCACACTTCCTCGTGAACTAGGCAATCACCCAGATAGTGGCAAGCCAATTATTGCGAACATTGGCCGCTTCGGACCATACGTGGGTCATGACGGAGAATTTCGTTCACTCAAGCAGCCAGATGATCCGTACACGGTTACGCTCGATCGCGCGGTAGCCGTGCTTGCTGAGCCGAAGCGTCCACCAAAGGGAGTCGATATTGTCCGCGAAGTCGGCAAGCACCCAAAGACCGGAAAGACCATCGTGCTCTATAAATCAAAGTCTGGTCTCTTCCTCAAGAAAGGTCTGCGTCGCATCTCTCTTCCTGAGACTGTTGACCCAGACACCCTCACTCCAGAGGAAGCAGCAAGTTATCTCGCATAAAAGAATGACCCGCGCCTACGGCGCGGGTTCTCTTTAGCTTGCGAGCAAGCACTGCAATGGATACGTGTCTTGCTTTTTGGGTTCCAGGTCACGGCCACTCACATCGAGCAGCTCTTGTGCTTGCAGCGCCTTACAGTGCTCCTCGTCGTGAAGAGCAAAATTGATGCCGCAGGTCTGACACAGCGAACTGGGTGACTTATCACTCACAAAGAACTCTCCTGTCTTTTTACTCCCGTACTCTCTATAACGTACGAGAGGGTAAAAATGTTTCAATTTGTCCGAAAAGGACTTTAGCAGTATGCTTAGTTTTATGACGACCGTCAAGGAAATCCTAGGCGCGATGCGCGCCCCAGCTCCCGAGGATAAGACCCTGGTCGAGAAGGCATACGAGTTCGCAAAGAAAGCCCACACGGGCCATGTGCGCTACTCAGGAGAGCCGTATTTCATTCACCCTGCAGCAGTCGCCAAGCACCTTGCAGAGCTCGGCATGGACGCCGAGACAGTCGCGGCTGCCCTCCTTCATGACGCTATTGAAGACGCCATGGCAACAAGCGAAGAGGTGGAGCGCGAATTTGGCCCTGAGGTGCTCTTTCTTGTTGAAGGTGTCACTAAGCTTGGTAAGCATAAGTATCAAGGCACAGAGCGCCATGCAGAGAGTCTGAGACGGCTTCTGGTGGCCACGGCAGCAGACGTACGCGTGCTAATCGTGAAGCTCGCTGACCGCTACCACAACATGACCACGCTTGAGCACGTGCCTGAGGAGAAGCGTCGTCGTATTGCACTTGAGACACTTGAGATTTATGCACCTCTTGCCGATCGCTTGGGTATGGGCCGCATACGCAAGGAGTTTGAAGACATGGCATTTCCCTTTATAGATGCAGATGCATACCAGCACGTACTTGAAGTCCGTAAGCTCGCTGTGAAGGAAACAGAAGCAGGTCTCGCAAAAGTGCAAAAGGAAGTGCGGCATGCACTCGCGCGCAAAGGCATCAAAGACTTCACCACCGACATTCGTATGAAGGGTCTCTGGAGCCTGCATCAGAAGCTCAAGCGTAAGGGTGACGACATCACACAAATTCATGACATTGCTGCTCTGCGTATCATCGTACCTACCGTTGAAGACGCGTACGCTGCTCTCGGCGTCATCCATGCACTTTGGAAGCCGCTACCGGGCGAATTTAAGGACTACATAGCACTTCCAAAGGCCTCAAGCGGCTACCAGTCTCTCCATACCACCATCATGACACCTGAGGCAGGTATCGTGGAGATGCAGGTACGCACGCGCGAGATGCACGAGCACGCGGAGTTTGGTATTGCATCTCACGGTTCGTATAAGTCACTCGGTAAGAATGCTAAGCAGTCTGCCATGCAGCGCATGTCAGTACCGTGGATTCGAGACCTCATTCCAAACCTTCTAAATGTACGCAAACAATCTGCAGAGAGCACGGCTCCTGAGAAGCGAATCAGTGCTAAGAAGAGCGCGAACACACCGCGCTGGCTTACCGACCTTGCTGAAGCGCACGCAAAGGTAGCCGAATCTTCAGAGTTTGTAGACGGACTTAAATCCGACTTCTTCTCGCATCGTATTTTCGTATTCACCCCTCGAGGTGATGTGGTGGACCTTCCAACCGGATCTACACCTATTGATTTCGCCTACATGATCCACTCAGATCTTGGTGAGCATATGCAGGGCGCACGCATCAACAACAAGCTCGTATCGTTTGATACTGAACTTTCAAATGGCGACATCATTGAAATCATTAAATCAAAGTCAGCACACCCAACGAAGAAGTGGCTTGATTACGCACGCACCTCAATGGCACGCCGCCACATCAGAAACTATATAGAAGCACAAGAGCGCGCCATGTCGCGAGACACGGAAAGTAAGCCTACTAAGGCTGCGAAGAAAAAGCGTGCGCCGAAGAAAAGCAAAGACGCTTAGACTGTAAAGCTCGACACTGAGTAGAGATCGTCTTCCTCAGGGGTTGGCAAGGGTGCTTCTACAGCAACTGGTTCGTCGTCGAGCTCTGCAGGAATAGACTCAGCTACTACTGACGGAAGCTGGGTGGTGTTTGGGTAGAGCTCCGGCGCAAATACCGGAGGCACTACAGTAGCTGCCTGCTCTGCAGCTTCTACTGACATCGGGAGTGCGGCGGCTACCGCGGGCGCAGCAAGTCCTGCGCGCTCTGCCTCGCGCGCCGCAAGCATATTTGCGATATGTGTCAGGTCTTCTGGAGAGAAGAACTCAATGAGTACACGTCCTCCATTTGGACGATTTTCGATAAGCACGCGTGTACCAAGCGTTTCGGTGAGATTCTTTTCAATCTCCATCATTTCAGGAGTCTTGTCATGCTTACGAATCTTGTCCTGCGCTATGCGGCGAGCCATCTGCTCTACCATGCGCACCGATGTCTTCTTAAGCACAATCTCTTTGAACAAGGTATCGCGCTCCTGTGGCCTATCAGTGAGCATGAGGAGTGCGCGCGCATGTCCTTCGGTGATCTCTTTGTTTACCACTGCCTGCTGAATCTCCTCAGGGAGTGCGAGCAGACGAATAGAGTTTGAGACATACTCACGTGAGCGACCCACCTTAGCACCGACTTCAGCATGAGAAAGTCCAAATGCCTCGACGAGTTGCGCAAGTGCCTTCGCGCGATCAATAGCGTTGAGATCTTCGCGCTGGAGGTTCTCGATGATAGCGAGCTCAAGCTTCATCTTGTCTGACTGCTCGCCCGCACGAATGACGACCGGTACTTCCTTAAGTCCGATGAGCTTTGATGCGCGCAAGCGACGCTCACCAGCGATAAGCTCGTATGCTGCCTGAATACCACCCCCCGGCTTCTCCATTTCGCTACGCGTCACCACGAGTGGCTGCAGCACACCGTATTGGCGAATAGAGTCAGCGAGTGCCTTAAGGCGCTCCTCATCAAATTCCTTGCGTGGCTGGTAGGGATTCGGATGAATACGATCCACCTCTACCCAAAATACCGAGTCATACTTAGTTGGCTCGGCAAAGCGAGCGCTTTCTTGTTCCCCTGTCATGGAGGTATTCTACCATGCACGTTGCGAGACACGTGCAAAACGCGTAGGATTATCCTCATTGCCGGAGTGGTGGAATGGTATACACGGTGGATTCAAAACCCGCTGCCGCAAGGCTTGAGAGTTCGAGTCTCTCCTCCGGCACCACATTTGGGATTTTGTAAGAATATAGCGATTTGCACCGTCCGGGAGTCCGTTGCAAGCAACTCCTCCGGCACCACATTTGTGCTTTTTAATAGTTTAGTAATTTCCAGTTTCGTCCGAGAGTCCGTTGCGAGCAACTCCTCCGGCACAAAACAAAGGAGCCTATAGCGCAAGCTATGGGCTTCGTTGTTGCCTACCCACCACCCTATCTGCTACCCTATGAGCTCCTGTAGTACAGAAAGAGGAGTGCATATGCCGTTTATGGTGTTGGGGACCCTGTTGACCGCGCTGTGGAGTGAGGTCACCACGGAAACGCCGCCTGCGAGTTCGGGCAACGACATGAAGGATGCTCCTGAACCACCCTTGGTCGGCTTCGAGCTGGCTGCGACATGGGGACGCGAACGAGCGTTCTCTCACGGGTAACTACAGGCAAGGCCCGCAGCAGAACGCTGCGGGCCTTTTCACATACCTGTATGTGCGCGTACGGACTAGATCTTTCCAACCAAATCCATGCCCGGCTCAAGCGTGTCATCGCCTGGCTGCCATGCTGCTGGACATACCTGACCTGAATGTGTGTCCACAAACTGTGCTGCCTGGAGCTTGCGAAGCGTCTCCTTTGCGGAGCGACCAATACCGTTATCATGCACCTCCATGGTCTTAAGCACACCCTTAGGATCCACGATGAACGTTCCGCGTAGTGCGAGTCCCTCGTCTGGAGTAAGTGCCATATCCCCGCCCTCAATAAGCACACCAAACGCATCTGCGATCTTCCCCGTTGGATCAGCACCCATCGGGTACTCAATCTTCTTGATTGCCTCAGACGTGTCGTGCCATGCCTTGTGCACAAACACGGTGTCGGTTGAGAATGACACTACCTCCGCACCCAACTCCTTGAGCTTTGGGTAGAGTCCTGCCATCTCCTCAAGCTCGGTAGGACACACAAACGTGAAGTCTGCTGGGTAGAACATGACAATGAGCCACTTGCCACGGAAGTCCGAAAACTTCATGGTCTTTACCTCATCGTTCTGGTAGGCCTCAAACTCGTAATCAGGGATAGTTTCTCCGATACGTACTGACGATGAATACTCGCGATACGAATCGTGGAAATCTCCACAGTACTCACAATAATTGCTCTTTTGATCCTTAGTCATAGTCTAGTGACGTTATGTGGGGTCATGATAGCATCCGTGCTACGATGCGCTATGTGAAGAGCGAAGCGCCCCTTATATGTGTGGTAGGCCCCACTGCCTCGGGTAAGTCAGCCCGAGCGGTCGCACTCGCCAAAGAGCGAAATGGCGAGGTTATATCGGTGGATTCTCGCCAGGTATATCGCACTCTCGATATTGGAACCGAAAAAACCATGCCTGAGGACATGGATGGTATACCCCACCACCTCATCGATATTTGTGACCCGCGCGATGTCTATAGTGCTGGAGATTTTGTAAAGGACGCGACACGACTCATCGCTGAGATAGAGTCACGGGGCAAACGTCCTATTCTTGCGGGTGGCACTCACTTTTACTTTGATGCGTTGCTGTACGGACTGCCTATTGAAACAGAGCCAAATGCGCCTCTTCGCGCCGAACTAGAGCAACTTACCACTGAGGCACTCGCTGCACGTATTACCGAGCGAGATCCCCGACGTGCAGAGCGCATTGATCTCCATAACCGTCGTCGCATCATCCGTGCACTTGAGATTATCGAAGAGCACGGACATGTACCGGAGCGCGATACCAATACCATGCAGTATGAGGTTGTATGGGAGATTGTTGATCCATCGCGTGAGGTATTGCGTGAACGCATCAATGCACGACTGCGTACCGCATTCGAGCGCGGACTCGTTGATGAAGTAGCGCGTACACGCGCGTATGTGGGAGATGAGCGCCTTAATGAACTTGGCCTTGAGTATCGAGTGGTTGGAGAGTTTCTTCGGGGAGAACGTGCAGAAGACTCCTTGATTCCGACACTCGAGAATAAACTCTGGCACTACGCGCGCCATCAAAAGAGCTGGCTGCGCCACCTCGGACTTACCTAGTGTCCATCGCAGCCACAGCTGCCGATACTAACGTGGAGGTGCGTCTGCTTTCCTTCTTCATTGTCAGTCATAAACTGCGCGCCACATGCTGATGCAGCAGCTTTAAGTAGACGCAAGTTCTCGGGATGCTGCGGGTCTCCGTCACCAAAATCAACGGCGTAGGACGAGCCGGTACACTTGCGACCACCGTAGTGGCAAGAATTTTTACCATGACTACAACCACCATTCGTGGCGCACTGCTCAAACGTTTTTCCGCCACTCACGATCTTAGAATCAGAAATAGAAGAAATACGACCCACTCCGGCTGGAACATGTGTAGCCATACACGTGAGCATGGATGCAAGTGTTTCAGACATATGCTTCTTTTGCGCAGCCACGCCCGGATCATAGGTAAAGAAGCCGTCGTAGGTTCCCACTCCTCCGGTCACTCCTCCTCCACCTTGTGGGATGGTCACCACGATATTTCCTGAAACAAGGGAGCTTGTCTCACGCGCAATGATACAAGCACTACCACCATTCAATATGCTATTCCACGGACCAAATGCTCCGGCATCTCCTCCTGACCCGCTATAGAGCGACTTCATCACGAAATCCACGATGAGCCAGGCAGACAGTACGATGAGGAGTCCCACAGCGGCATTGAGCAGCATGCCGCGTGCATGACTGCGAGCTTCTGGGTTAGTTACCGACATAATGAACTGCAGTCCAGCCCACGCCATGAGCATAACGAAAATAAGAACACCAAAGGATATGGCAGCGTTCATGCCGCGCTGAATGGTGTCGAGCACTGCGCCATACGAGAGTGGTGCTCCCACTGGACACAACGGATCAAGATCATGAGCATCCGGCACGATATGGAAGCTGCTATCGAGCACAGGAACATTTGCCGCATGCACAGGAGTACCGCTCATAAGTAGTAGTGCGGTAAGCGTAACTGCGAAGAGATGCTTCATGTTATATAGGCAAGTTTACTGAGCCTGCACAGGTGCTGACACCCAAGCTACTGTACGTGCTGTAGCGTTCATTAACACGGTACGGTACTGCTACACGTACGTTAAAGCCACAGAGCTCTTTTGCAGAAACCCCAAGCTTTAGCGCTAAATACGCTTCAGCAGCACTACGCGCATGCCCGAGCGGTTCTTGATTCAACACTATGAGAAACTCTGAATCCTTTTCGTTAAAAGAAATATCAAACTCGTGTTGAGGATACGGGGTTCCCGGTTCGTATTCGGGATAGGGCGTCAGATCAAACTGCACATCGTTCGGCGTCTGACCAATAACTACACGAGGTGCGTTCTGTGCGAAATCCGGTACGGTCACCTTAGTGCCGTCTGCAGCATAGAGCACTCGTTGCTGCGTAGTCCCTGCGGATGATTCTGTTGGAGTAAACACAAACGGATTGCCCGTGGTGTTCGAAGCAGGCGCTGCGTCATTTTTGTGGAGCAGAATGAACGTACTCAACCCTCCTGCAAGGAGGATAAGTGCCGCCACCCCAGCAATTACGAGTGTTCTGGTTCGCATAGATTCATCATAGCAAGCACCTTCCCACTCACCGGCAGATGTGCAAGGCCACACCCCTTTGCCGCATCCCATGCCCCCCACGTTGCATGCCACTGCAGATAGATGTCATGAGCAGCCTGAATGCTTTGTGCTGGATTCTTTGCTGCTGCCACACAACGATTGTATAGATCCTTATCCGCAACCGTTACGCCACTTGCCGCACTCTTACAGGTACTCACCTGACACCCCTTCTTCGGAACATTTTTAAAAGCATTCTTACAGTTAAGGCCCCCGACCGAATTAACGGTGATATTGATTTGAAAGAGTCCAAACACATATGGTGTACCGTCAGCAAGCACCGCATCTCGGTTTACACTATCTGGTCTTCCACTGCTTTCGCCGAAACACACTTGCGACGCCTGTGCAGCCGCAGTACCAAAGACACCCATATTACTTACGGCACACGCTCCCGTGGTGGCTGGAGAACAGCTACCCCCTGAAGTTTGACTCCCTGACGGCACGCCAGAAGATGTCTGTGTTCCCGCAGGGATGTTTACGAAAATAGACCCACCCGTAAGAAGTTTTTTCGTGTTCTGCGCTTCCTCGATACAGCTCTTACCGTCTGAGTCTCCAAGGATGGTATTCCATGGTCCCCATCCGGCATTGTTTGGGTTGTAGAGAATTTTCATCACAAAGTCCACAATGAGCCATGCAGAGAGCACTATCATGAGTCCTACTGCGGCATTAATGAGCATGTTACTTGCCTTGCCACGAGCCTCAGGGTTTGCAGGCGTTGTGATATAGAGCATTCCCGCCCAGGTCATGATGATCACACAGAACAGTATCGCGACACCGATACCCGCATTCATAAGGTTCTGCACGATAGCGAGCACACCTGCAAATCCACAGGGACATGCGCGACACGCTTCAGGCACGAGACTCCACCCTGGAGACAGAAGTGGAATATCTGCAGCATAGGCGCTCACCGGAAGCGCAAGCGCCACTGAGCCAAGGAGAATAAAAAACGCCCGCAACCGATTCATACTGGAATTGTAGCCTGGCCACCCGTACAGAGAGCGAGCTTTTCCCCGCTCCTGTTCTCTGGTATCGTGAAGACGTAGGCGCTGCTCCTGCAGCGTCTATATGGGTCCATAGTTTAGTGGTAGAACATCGGTCTCCAAAACCGATAGTGTAGGTTCGATTCCTACTGGGCCCGCCAATAGAAATCCCCGCAAGGGGTTTTTCTTTTGACGGGCCCAAGCTGGCGCGGGGCGCCTGCGTGTAGGAATCGAAGACCTTGTGAGCAGATTCTGCGAGCGTGCGAAGCAGAGTCTCCACAAGGTGTACTGTTCGTGTAACGAAAGATTCCTACTCCCCCCCACATCCAAAAGAAAACACCCCAGCGTGGTGGCTGGGGTGTGGGATCTGAAATTACGTAGTCTTCTTCGCCAATTGGTCGAAGATATCGGTAAGCAGCAGTTGTTCACCGGAATTCTCGCGTGGCGGTGCTTCCGCCAACCTCGCAAAAATTCCGATCAGCAACTGCGAGCCTTCTCCCCCTATGCATTGTGAGGGAAACGGTCGGTACTTGAAGTCGGGCGAGATGCCATGCCCTTCAAGCAAGTTTTCGACATCTGTTTTCATGCGATAGATCCTATCCACCTAAATTTATTATATACCGTAATATATTAAATGTCAATGTATACTGCCCAGTGGGTAGTACTCAATAATGACTCCTTATAAGAGGGACACTACCCTATTGACAGATATAACTGCTGCGCGTAGTATACATAAGTGCTTGTGAGCTTTTGCCCTCGGGCGAATTTTCGCGAGCACACTGCAAAACCGCCCTCGGGCGGTTTTGCATTTTCTATACCCATCCTCGTAGTATTTCTGTACTCAAAAACACTTGACGGATATATTCCGCTCGTGTATCTTACCTAAGTGCCCGTGAGTCATTGGCTTCGGCCAGCGTTCTCGCAGGCACACTGAAGAAACCGCCCTCGGGCGGTTTCTTCATTTCCATACTGAACATACAAAAGAAAAACGCCCCGTTTGGGGGCGCTTTTCTTATTTCTACTTCTTCACCTCCTTGTAGAGCTGGTGAGAGCGAGTGGTAGGGTCGAACATCTTGAATTCAAGCTTTCGAGCGACCTTCTTCTTGTTCTTGGTCGTGAAGCGAATGTGTCCCGAAGGAGACTTCATTTTCTGCAAGCGGTCTTGTGACATAGATAGGTTGACTATACCAGTGGTTTTAGCTCTATGCAACCGGTTCTGGCTTGCGTACTCGGGTCTTGCGAGCGGTCTTATGGACCTCAAAATGAGGCTCTCCGCCCTTCATAACCACATGTACACTACCTCCCTCCATAACTCCCTGGCCTACCATGAGTGAGGCGATAGGGGTCAAAATCTTGTCCTGTACTGCACGCTTGAGCGGACGCGCTCCGTACTGTGGGTTGTACCCCTTCTCCGCAAGCCACGCGCGTACCTCTGGCGTGAGCGTAAGCGTAATGCGCTTAGCTGCAAGACGCTCCACCACCAGATCCACCTGCTTCTCGATAATTTGCATGAGCGCCTCCTTACCGAGCACATCAAAGATGATGATGTCATCGAGGCGATTGAGAAACTCCGGACGGAAGTGGTTCTTGAGCGCTCCCATCACCTTGTCCTTGGTCTGCTCATACTGCGCTACATCTCCTGCGTCCGACGCTGCAAACCCGATACCCGCCATACGGTCGATAAACTCAGCACCAATATTTGAGGTGAGCACTATAATGGTGTTCTTGAAGTTCACCTTACGTCCCTTACCGTCGGTCAGATGTCCTGAGTCGAGTACCTGCAGCAAGATGTTGAACACTTCTGGATGTGCCTTCTCGATTTCATCGAAGAGCACCACTGCGTATGGTCGGTGACGAATGCGCTCAGTGAGCGAGCCTGCCTCTTCGTAACCTACGTAGCCCGGAGGCGCACCAATCAGCTTTGCTACTGAGTGCTTCTCCATAAATTCCGACATATCCACGCGCACGAGCGCATCTGCGTCGTTGAACATAAACTCCGCGAGCTTGCGTGAGAGCTCAGTCTTACCGACACCCGTAGGTCCCATAAAGAGGAATGAACCAATAGGACGATTCGGGTCTGAAATACCTACACGAGAGCGCTTTACGGCGTCCGATACAATCTTCACCGCAGCATCCTGACCAATCACTGCAGCACGAAGCTCTTCTTCCATGCGCGCGAGCTTGGCCGCCTCCTCTTCGAGCATCTTGGATACGGGGATGCCCGTCCAGCGCGCGACCACACCGGCAATTTCCTGCTCGGTGACTTCCTCATGGAGGATGCGGCGCGACTTCTGGAGCGTCTTTAGGCGCTTGGTCTTCGTCTCGAGCTCCTTCTGAAGAGCTGGCATGCGACCATAGCGAATCTCTGCAGCAGTACCTAGATCTGCTACTGCCTCAGCGTTATCAGCCGCGACACGCATCTTCTCGAGCTCGCTCTTAAGAGCGCGAATCGTTTCAATAACCTCCCGCTCGTTCTTCCACTTAAGTTCAAGTTCGGACGTCTTCTCGCGCAAGTCTGCAATTTCTGCATCGATAGTCGCGATACGCTCCTTGATAATCTTTGCATCCTCGCCTTCCTCGTCTTTCTGGAGCGCCTGGCGTTCTATCTCGAGGCGACGAATCTTGCGATCGGTTTCTTCAAGAAGTGGTGGCTTGTTCTCAAGCGCGATACGCAGTCCTGACGCTGCTTCGTCAATAAGATCAATAGCCTTATCAGGAAGGAAGCGATCAGTGATGTACCGACTTGAAAGCTCTACTGCAGACACAATCGCGCCGTCAGTGATGCGCACGCCATGGAAGAGCTCGTACCGGTCACGTAGTCCGCGAAGAATTGCCACCGCGTCCTCGGTAGACGGCTCGTTCACAAAGACTGGTTGGAAGCGACGCGTGAGCGCACCGTCCTTTTCGATATGCTGCTGGTACTCCTTAAGCGTAGTGGCGCCAATCATGCGCACTTCACCACGCGCAAGCGCAGGCTTCAACATATTGCTTGCGTCCATGGCGCCATCGGCAGCACCGGCACCCACAATGGTGTGGAGCTCATCCACAAAGAGAATGACCTTTCCTTCAGATCGCTCTACTTCCTTCATGACATTCTTCATGCGCTCTTCGAACTCACCGCGGTACTTAGTGCCCGCAATCATGAGGCCCAAATCAAGCGAAAGCAGCTCCTTGCCCTTAAGCGACTCAGGCACATCTCCTGCAGCAATACGTGCAGCCAAACCCTCGGCCACGGTGGTCTTTCCGGTACCTGGCTCGCCAATAAGCACCGGATTGTTCTTGGTGCGGCGTGACAGAATCTGAATCACACGATTTATTTCAAGGTCGCGTCCAATGACCGGATCAAGTGCGTTGTCTGCAGCAAGTTTGGTGAGGTTGCGGGTGAACTTCGCGAGCGCGCGGAACTTCTTGTCACCACCGGTCTGCGCATCCTTAGAGTTCTTAAGTTCCTTAAGCACCTGCATCACCGTATCTGCATCAATGCGGAAGCGCGCGAGAATATCCGCCGCTGGGCCCGGGTGCTCGATGGTTGCGACGAACAAATGCTCAGTACCCACAAACGCATCATTCATGCGTGCCGCTACCTTTGCGGCTGCTTCAAGACCCGCCGCAAGTTCTGGAGTGAGGTAGAGATTGTAGGACGGCGAGAGTGTTGCATTAGATTCTGGCATCTCAAGTGACTCCAGAATGGTGTCTGCAAGCAGCATGGTGTCTATGTCCATACGGTCGAGTACAGAAAAGACCAGGCTCTCTTCCTGGTATATGAGGGCTGCAAGCAGGTGTAGTGGACTCACATGGTTTTGACCACGTTCAATAGCAAGCTCGTGCGATCGCTTGATCGCCTCCTTGGCTTTGGTGGTGAAATTCTTGAATGGCGGCATATGCAATCGGTACGCTACTACTAATAATGACGGGCGAGCTCACTCTCTCTTACCCATCCTCATCGAGAGCTATTGCGCCGGCGATGAGGTGGCTGAGAGCAGGGTGAGTATCTTGTCCGCAGAGGCTATCACGCCCGGTACTCCTATTGAAACACCTATCAAATCTCCCGAGATGTTGACAACTCCTGCCCCTACAGGAACCCCGGAAAGGTCGGTATGGATGCCGTCAGCGTCTACGCGAGACACAATAGAGGTGATGGCACTTCCCTCACGGGTTATAGCAACTGCCGTCTGTCCCTGCTTGAGCGCGGTGCTCTTTACGAGATCAGGTGAGGCAACTTGAGGAATAGCCGCATCGTCCGCAAATCCGTACACCGTGAGGGTCGCCCCCTGGCGTGAGATAGACGCAGGAGCTGATGCGCCTCCTGGGAATCCTATGATCGCCTCCTTAGGCAAGCCCTGCACACTTGCGGTGACTACCGCGCGCGCCTTTGGGATGTAGGTGGCGGTAGCAATAGCAGGGGTGGTGGTTGAACCGCGGTAGATATATACCGTACGAGATGCGTTTGCTGCAATTGCTGCAGAGAGCAAATCCTCATCCTTGATAACCACCGTAGTCTGTTTGGTGACAATACCCGGAAGCGGTGTTGTCTGCTGGGCCTGCTCCACTGTGCGCTCCACAATATGGTTGACCGTCTGCGTCACGGTAGGCGGTGCCTGATCCAGAAGCGATACGGTGAGTACCGCAGTCGCGATAGCGGTGACGAAGTTCACGAGAATCGTAAGCAAGAGCAGCTGCGTCTTTGAGAGGTCCTCGATGTTCATGCCTACAGTATACCAGCGGTATCAAGGAAATTCACCGCACGCGTGAGTGCACGTATGAACCGCTCAAGATCGCGTAGGGCGGGTGCCTGTGCCCACGATATGCGCACGGTACATGCGGCGCGCGCCGGGTCTCCCGTGAGCGCGAGCACTGCGCGGGACCCTGACGCATCAGTCTCGCAAGCACTTCGAGTAGAGACCGCACACCCCGCCTCATCCAGAAGTGCCACAAGATAGTCTGTATCGCGCCCTATGAACGACACATTAAGTATGCGAGGGTCCTGGTCTTTTCCTTCGTTTACGAAGGTATCAGGAATACTCTTGAGTGCTTCTGTGAGCCGCGTGCGCGTCGCGTGCGCAGACGCCACGGCGTTTGCGCGCTCTTCATGTGCGAGGGTGAGTGCGCGAGCAAATGCAGCGATAAGCGCCGTAGCCTCAGTGCCAGGACGTAGTCCCCGCTCCTGACCACCTCCCTCGTACAGCGGCGTAAGAGCAATCCTACGAGGCGCAATAAGAGCACCCACGCCGCGCACCCCACCCACTTTCTGTGCATCAAGCGAGAGCGTGTCTGCTCCAAGGCGTGTAAGCTCAAACGGATTCCCCAGTGGCATCTGGCTTCCGTCCACATGAAGGACCGCCGTACTGTGTGCCGCATCGAGGACGCGACGCACATCCCGCACTGCATAGCGAGCACCTGTCTCTCCGCACACCGCATCCACAACCACGAGTGCCGTGGTAGTCCGTATGCGTGCAGCAAGCGCGACAAGATCGATGGCACCGTCGCGAAGTGGAATCTCTTCACATACAGCACCTAGCGCTGCCACGCGAGCGATAGCACGCACCACCGAGGAGTGACTCCCTGGCATAGAAAGCACATGGAGCCCATCGCTCGCCTGCGCGCTACGTGCACGCAGCACCCCCTCTATAGCAAGCGCATTAGCTTCAGTGGCATTTCCGGTGAATATGACCGCATCAGGCTTAACCTCCGCCAAGCGCGCAATCTGCGTACGCGCGTTCTCAAGGATAGTGCGCGCTTCTCTACCTTCTGCATGTGGTGAGGAAGGGTTCCCATAGGCAGTCAGCGCGTCCGTGAAGGCGCGCAGCGCCTCAGTACGGACGGGCGCAGCTGCGGCTGCGTCGAGATATACCCGGGGTGCGGATGCGTTCCTAAACATAGCTATAGCCTGCCTCGTACGTTGCAAATACGCAAGCTTCGTGGTCTATTATAAGGTATCTATGGCAGCTTCTCCCCGACCACCAATCGTGGCCGTGATGGGTCACATTGACCACGGCAAATCATCACTCCTCGACTACATTCGCAAATCAAACGTTACTGCTGGCGAAGCGGGTGGCATCACCCAGCACGTCTCTGCCTATGAGGCAGAGCATGAGCATGAGGGCACCAAACGCCGCATCACCTTCCTCGACACCCCAGGACACGAGGCATTCCGTGCCCTTCGCGCTCGTGGCGCAGCTGCAGCTGACGTCGCTATTCTTGTTATTGCTGCTGACGACGGCGTTAAGCCACAGACCCTTGAAGCATATGAAGCTATCACTGAGGCAGGCACGCCGTTTGTGGTTGCGTTCACCAAGATAGACAAGAATGGTGCTGATATTGAAAAGGCTAAGTACGCTACGCTTGAACACGGCATCTACCTCGAAGGTCTTGGCGGTTCAGTAGCGTACGCAGGCGTCTCTTCTAAGAGCGGCGAAGGCGTACCTGAGCTCCTTGATCTGGTACTCCTAACTGCTGACATGGCAGAACTTTCTACCGACGAGACCCATGATGCATCCGGCTTCATTCTTGAATCTTCACAGGATCCAAAGCAAGGCATGACCGCAACCCTCATCCTCAAGGACGGTACCCTTAATACCGGCGACTACGTCGTGGCAGGAAGCGCGATGGCACCAGTGCGCTTTATTGAAAACTTCGCTGGTAGCCGCATTCCGCAGGCGGTAGCGTCACAGCCAGTACGCATTTCAGGATGGAGCGGACTTCCCCCTGCTGGCACCCCATTCATTGCAGTCGGATCTAAGAAGGAAGCTGAGAAGCTCGTAGAGCAGCCAGCACGCCCTGCATCGGTCATTGCTCGCAAGGACGATGGTGCTGCATCACTTCCCCTTATTGTGAAGGCAGATGTGACCGGATCAATTGCTGCTATCAAGCATGAGTTTGCAAAGATTACCCATGAGCGCCTCCAGATTCGCATCATCAGCGAAGGCATTGGTGCGGTAAGCGAAAACGATGTAAAGACCGCTCAGGCAGGAGGGGCCACCATTATTGCCTTTACCACCGGTATTGATAGCGCTGCTCGCGACCTAGCTGAGCGGACGGGTGTTGCTATTGAGTCATTCTCAATAATCTACGACCTAGCAGAGCGCGTACGCGAACTCGTAACTGAGCGCGCACCTCGCATTATGGTTGAAGAAGTGATGGGAGAGGCAAAGATTCTCAAGGTATTCAGCGTTGCGGGTGCTAAGCACGTGCTCGGTGCGCGCTGGGAATCAGGCACACTCACCGTCGGTGACATGGTTAAGGTAGACCGTCGTGGCATCCCGCTTGGCACCATGAAGCTTACGAATCTGCAGGTAGTACGCAACGACGTAAAGGAGATTCACATCGAAGGCGAGTTTGGTCTTCAGCTTGAGGGTAAGGTGGACATTGCTGCAGGCGACACTATCGCTGCATTCCACATGGTAGAGCGTTAATTTCTAAACTTATGTCTATTCGCGACGACCGCACCGTTACCCTTCTTGTAGAACAGGCTGCTGCATACATTGCACGCGAGGCTGGCCGCGAGACGCTCATCACCCCTACCCGCGCCGTACTTTCAAAGGACGGTAAGCAGGCTACTATTTACGTAAGCGTATTCCCAAGCGACGAAACCGAGCACGCGCTCAATTTCCTCCTCCGTCACAAGGACCTCTTCCGCAATTACCTCAAGAAGACCACACGTCTTGGTCGTCTTCCCTACATACGTTTCGAGTTTGATCGTGGTGAAGCAAATCGTCAGCATCTCGACGGCATTACGCTCCCTGAGCCTGGCGTAGAATAATTCGCAAAGGCCGCATCTTCGCGCTATCATGGGCACACACCCGGATGGCCCGATGGTGAAGTGGTAACACTGGAGTCTGCAAAACTCCCATGCGCGGGTTCGATTCCCGCTCGGGCCTCAGATACATGCAGCCGACTCTCTCTGAGGGTCGGCTGTTTTTGTGGTATCGTCTGCGTAGGCCGGGGTGATGGAATGGTAGACAGCGGGGACTTAAAATCCCCTGGCAGCAATGCCGTGCGGGTTCGAGTCCCGCCCTCGGTACACGTAATGAGCACAGCGATTGTAGTGTGCCGAGGAGCACGCTCGGGGAGCGTGCGTGCGGGACTCGAAGACCTTGCGAGCCTGACTGAAAGTCAGCCGCAAGGTGTACTGCTCCTGTAAGGAGAGAGTCGAGCCCTGCAGAGCCGAATATCCATGAGGCGAGAGTTGTGACCGAGTCTCTTTCGCTGCCCATGCCTGCGGAGCTCGAAGACCCCATAACCTCATCTTGCTTTCGTGCTACACTGCTCGCGGAGGGTGTTCGGGCAGTAAGTCGAGAGCCAGTAATGCGGGATCAGCATGCTCGCGTGAATACTATCGATGTATGTGGTCACCCAAGACCGCTAAGGAATACTGCAGCAATTCGAGCAAAGAAGAGCTGCGTGCTTCCCCATTGCCGTCGTCTGTTTCAGACAGGCCACTAGTGAACGATCACCCTCCTACCCATGAGACCGCGCCCTGCGCGGTCTTTTTTTTATGCAACGTTGCCCGTCATGTAAAGGTAGTATCATAGTGAGACTATGCACTACCTGCTCGCTCGGATAAGCACGTACATACGCACCCTTGTGCACCCTGCAACTCCGCTCGTTGAAGTAGGTATTAGCCGTGAGGCCCTCCTCCATAATTTCCGCACCTACCAAGCAGCATACCCAGGGATTCGGCTTGCTCCGGTACTCAAAAGCAATGCGTACGGTCATGATATTGGGCTCGTGGCACGCCTGCTCGATCGCGAGCCAATTGCGTTCTTTATGGTCGACTCCTACTACGAGGCACGCCGCCTGCGTAGTGCAGGTATCCGCTCACGCATTGTGGTGATGGGGTATACACGTCCAGAAGACATCAAAGCGTCCCTTCTACCGCACGTAGACTTTGCAATCACCGACATCGAGCAACTGCGGAGTCTTGCAGCAAGTGCTCGAGGACGCATTCCGCTACATCTGAAGCTCGATACCGGCATGCACCGTCAGGGCATTCAAGAAGCTGATCTCGATGAAGCGCTCACCCTACTCTCGACCGCCCGTCACCTCAAGCTCGTTGGCATCTGTTCTCACTTTGCGGACGCTGATACCGACGGCTCTCGCCATGCTGCAGAGCAGCTGAGTGCGTGGAAGCGTATGAAAGCTCGGGTTGAGGAAGTATTTCCTCAACTTCCGTATCGCCATTTTGCAGCTACCAAGGGCATGCGCTTTGCAAAGGAGGCTGATACTACCGTGGCACGCCTCGGCATAGGGCTCTATGGCTTCGACACCGCACCAGGAGGAACAAACGAGCTCAAGCCGGTCCTTGAGTTGCGCAGCATCATCGGTGAGCTGCGTACGGTGCCCGCTGGTGAATCAGTGGGATACAACGCCACCTGGACCGCCCAAGCGCCCACAACAGTAGCCACCATACCTGCCGGCTACTACGAAGGTATAGATCGCCGCCTCTCAAACAAGGGCCACGTACTCGTGCGTGACATCGTCTGCCCTATCATTGGCCGCACGTCCATGAATATGATTTCGGTGGACGTAAGCCAGGTGCCCGAGGTCGCTATTGGCGACCCGGTGACTCTCATCTCTCGAACCCCAAGCGCACCCAACAGTATTCCTGCCTTTGCCACTCTCGTGAGTACTCCGGAGTACCGAGAGTCAGAATACGTACTGTTGACTCATATTCCTCCCCACCTGCGCAGGGTGCTGGACTAGTTGAACTATCCAGAGCTTCTTGTATACTACTTTCCATATCCCACTTCGGTGGGATATACCTCCGCCTGTACGGTTACGTACATGCTGGGATTGCTCGGAAACCACAGCTATCTACGATTCCTGTGATTCCTCGCACATCCGCCTGTAGCTCAGTTGGTAGAGCACTCGCCTCTTAAGCGAAGGGTCCCTGGTTCGAGTCCAGGCAGGCGGACCACCACAGGAAACAGCGGCCATACGGCCGCTGTTTCCTGTTTAGGGCGAGTCATGGCAGAATAGGCACAGACACATGCTGGAGTGGCGAAATGGTATACGCGCCTGCCTTAGGAGCAGGTTCCTTCGGGAGTGGAGGTTCGAGTCCTCTCTCCAGCACAATTGAGCAAAATATCTCGCAGATGCGGGATATTTTGTTATTTGACAAACTTGACTTTTAGTCAATTTACGTGATATAATATGTTCAGACGGTAGTACCTTGAAAGGCAAGGAAACCCGCATCCCTCAACACATCTGGCCAGGAGGCCATCATGCTCAAAACCCTGCTTCTGACGGGCGCGACCGCTGCCGGCCTCTATGGTATTGGCTGGGCGTTTCCCTTCACGCTGCGCCCCTTCGCTGAGAAGGACGCATTCTTGACCTACGTAAATGCTGGCGACGGAAAGATGATCAAACGTGGTGGAGAATTCCATGACTTTATCATCTCGTTGCCGGGCTACCGCTTAAATAGACCGGGCACCCGGTACTATGACAGCAAGTTTCCTGCTTGGGAGATCGTGAAGAACGGTCCTCAGCAAAAGGACAGCAGCTACGATCACCGATTGAAGTGGATGCGTGACTTCGGCTACTTCTGGGTCGGCATTCCCGGCCAACGGAGCATCAACGAGGAAATATTCGCATGGCGCGAAGAAGCGCCAAGCGAACCTGAGGGCATTGCCCGCAAGGAACTCACGCGCATCTTCAAGGTCAACAGCTTCCCGTATCTGATGGTAGACACAGAAATCCTCACCAGCGACAAGCTGGGAGTCAAGGTGATCTATGTCGTCGCACTGCGTATCAACAACCCCTACAAGGCGCTTATCGCCACCGAGGACTGGCTCGTACAAATTGAAGCCGCTCTGTCCCAGGCGGTACGCAACTTTGTAGGGTCATTCACGTTTGAATCGCTCATCTCCCTGACGGACGAGAAAGAGAAAGAGGCTCAGCTCAAGGAGAACTTCTCCAAGATGATTCTCACGCTCAACACACATCTGTTCGGGGAGGAAGAAAGCGATCCGGAATCGGGCACCACCAAAAAGTACGGTGTGACCATCGAAGCTGCAAAGCTGAAGAGAGTCATTCCGTACGGCGAGGACGCACAGGCGCATCTTCGTGCCCTGAATCTCAAGTTCAGGACCGAAAAGGACGCTGAAGCAAAGGTAATCACCGCACAAGCAACTGCCAAGGCCGATACGGTCGTGGGTCTTGCGAAAGCGGAAATTACTAAGGCTAACCTGGAAGCAGAAGCGGCGGGCGACATGGCCCGCTTTGTGGCTGCAGAAGCACACCCGCTTGGCGCCGAAATCATTCTCAGCAACCAAGCCCTTGGTAACGGCAGGGCGACATTCGTCGTCCCCAAAAGCTACGGCGACACTGCCGAGAAGATCGCGACCGCGCTCGCAGCAAAGGCAAAGGAAGGAGGTAACTCATGACACCCAAACAAGGACTTCGAACCGGAATAACCCTGGCGTTGGTGGTCGGCGTTTCGCTCCTGATCGTGCTCTTCCTGGAGCACGGTCTGAAGTCGTCATCGCATACACTCCCCGGATGGGCCGGCCTGACTCTGGCAATCATCCTACTAGTAGCCCTAGGGGCATTCGTGCTCTTGGTCCCCTACGTAACCGCAAAGCTGTGGCCTACGTCTAAGACCAAGCACGAGCACCCCAAGACACAGGCAAGCAAGGCGCATGACGACCATCACAAGAAGGACGATAATCACAGCAAAGACGGACACGGCCATGATCATGGCGGCCACCACGGTCACCATGGCCCTGGGATACTGACCAAGAGCTTGATCGTCCTTGGTATTGTCGTGGTTCTCGGACTTCCGCTTTGGTTCTTCATACTGAAGCCGATGTCTGAGGCGCGACCCATGACGCGTGACGCCTGGCACATGCCACGCGGACCGCTCATGGCACGCACTACGGACGACACGTCGCCACTCACCTACACCTGCAAAGGTAAGGGTCAGGTGACGGCCGTGATACAGCCCGGCACAGACATCTTCCTCTGGCTCGACAACCAGAAGACGATGAAAATCATGCCGGACAATCCTCAACTCGTGATATCAGCCGCCGACAACGCGAGCATGAGCACGAGCAACGGGGGCACCATGGCAGTGTCCACACAGCTGTACCGCGTGCAAAACACGCGCACGGCGGGTTCCGAACCTTTCTACCTCAGTTGCTGCTATCAGAGCGCGGATTACACCGGCTCCTGCATGCGCGACTGAACCAACACCGCCCCGAGCAATCGGGGCGGTTTTTCTTATCTATATTGCTATACGCTATTGCACACCCACGGTCTGCTTTATGAGCGCGATGATGGCATTTGCACCAAACATAATGACAAGCCCGATGATGCCCCAGATCATGTGCTGCTGACCCTTCTTACGCTTCTCTTCGTCTCCAGCACCCACAATAAACTGCACAACACCCCACACGAAGTACACGAACGCTCCGAGCGTCATGAGCGTAATAAGCGGGGTCAAGATTGCTGCTTCGAGCTTAGCAATAAACTGCTGATAGGTCATACCGGTAATGATAGCAGAAGGCCGCGCACAAGGCGCGGCCTTCCACAGAAACTCGGTGAGGAGTAATTAGCGACCGCTCGTCGGTGCTGTTGGATAGGTTGGTACGCTATTGGTGAGCGATACGGTTCCCGTAAGAATATGTACGAGACCCCACACTGACACCATCACGAAGAAGCCAATGAGGCCCCAGAGCATAAGACCCTTTGCCTTTTCCTTTGCCTCCTCATTGCCAGCACCCATGATGAAGTACTGGAATACACCCCAGATGAACACGATGAATGCGAGTGCGAAAATCACTGGCACCGCTACGTTGTTGATGAGGCCAATAAGGAAGCTTCCAGCATCCTGGATGCTGTTTACCTGAGCGAATGCGAGCGCTGGGAAAGCGAGCGCTGCGCCGATGATACCGAGTTTCTTCATGAATCGTAAATTATCTAAGTACTTATATAGGATAAAACAGCAGTGCCACCCGTCAATACGGCCCCGGCAATTATGTGGACAAGCTCTTATGGCTCCACTGTTGCCCCACCTGTGCTTCTCTGGCAGTTTCCTGAGAAGCACGGCAAGTCAGGACGAGACTGTCCGCCAAGCCCTGGGAACGTGCCCACCAGAATATTTACCAAGCCCCATATCGTAACCATAGCCGCAAACCCAATGAGTCCAGACAGCACGAACTTCGCGCCTTCGCTGCGCTTCTCTTCACTAGCACCGCCTGCGATGAAGTACGTGTACACGCCCCAGATAAACACGAGAAACGCTACCGCAAACACAAACGGTACAACGACCGTATTTATGAGTCCGATGATGGAGTTAGAGAGGTTCTGTATAGGCGCAACATTGAGTGATCCTGCACCTGCGGCGTGTGCCAGGACAGGAGCAATGAGGAGCAGACAGGAAAACGCAATGAGTGATCGAATCATAGACATATATTAGCTTGGCAGTGCTGATAGAAGGAGTCGGACCAATCCCCACGTTGAAAACAAGACCGCAAACCCAACAATACTCCACAGCATAAATTGCTTTCCATGTGATCGCCCTTCTTCTCCTCCCATAAAGAAGTACCGCACAACACCGATAAGGAATCCTATGAATGCAATCGCGTATAGGAGTGGAATAACCGCACTATCTACGAGCGAGACAATAGTCTGGGTGAACGTTGCAAACGTCATAGCTGTTGTACGGTGTTAGTTATTACAAGGCCCACCGTCTTCGCTCCAAGCAGCACCAAGCCGCCAATTACCACCCACATGAGCGCGGTACGCGCACTGCGAATCTCTTCTTCATTTCCCTGAGCTGTCACAAACTTAAAGCCTACGTACATGATGGCAAACACAAGCACGATAGACCCAAGCTGCACTACCGCATCAAGAATGGCATTCATGAAGTCCGGTAGTGAGTTTATGTTGTTGAGCGGATTGGTGAGACCGGTTGAGCCCGTGTTGGTGACGGTAGTGTCCGAGCCGGTGTTAGTTACTGTCGTTTCTGCAAACACAGGAAGCGCTCCCACTGAAAAGAGTGCGAGAATTGCAACAAGTGCAGCAGTTCTAAGAAATGAGGTCATAGTGTGTGATTACCGTAGTGCAGCTGAGATGCCCTGGTCGAGTAGCGACAGCGCATCGTATACGCTCTGTCGTCCACTCGATACACTCGCTATCATCGTAGCAAATAGGTCATCAGTCTTCTCGGGTGCTGGGGACAGCCATCCGCGTGCCACCAGCGCCTGCGGGAAGTATACCGGCTCATACAGGTCTCCCGCTGAAGGTGATAGAAGTGCTCGCTGCGCTGGAGCCATACGTAAGCCCTTAGCGAGTGCAGGCAGCACATCCTTACCTACGAGCGAGTTTGCTGCTCGTAGTGCTCCTGCGGCATTGTGTGAGGCCTTAGGGATGGCAAAGGCGTATACCCGCCCATAGGTCATAGGCGTTTGAGCAGTACCCGGCACCGGCATGGCTGCCATGTCGAAGTCGAGATTTGGGTTTCCTGCAGCTATGACCGGCTGTTCAGACGCAAAGCCGAAATAGAGCGCGAGATCCCCTGCCACAAAGGCGGTACGGGCCGATGAGATACCCTTATTCCACGCATAGGTAGTCTTAGCTGGATTACCAAACTGCAGATAGTAACTCACTGCTGACGCAGCAGGGGTAGTACCTGTAGTGCTCTGCGTTGAGTTTGGTGAACTCATGAGTGTGCCGCGCAAACTACCGTCAGTACCGCGTGCCGTCACGCTGTAGCCTGCCTGCAAAAACAGGAGTGAGAGAATCGCCCGTGCGTTCTCAATATTGTCATAGGTACCAAGTGCTACACCACTCTTGGTTAGTGAGCCACCCACATCCATGCGCGTAAGCACGGGCGCAATACCTGCGACAGCCTCCCATGTGCTTGGAGGTGTTGCCGCACCTACCCCCTGTAGGGATGTACGGTTGTAATACATAACAAGCGGATCAAGTACGAACGGCACGCCGTAGCTGCCCTTGCTACTTAGAAAGAGCTCGGATTCCGGAAGGTACGTATCACGGAAGGTGCGCTCTGAGATAGTGCTGTACGGAATAGGACTGAGCTTCTCGGTATTATCTGCGAGCTGTTCCTGAGAAATGATAATGAGATCTGGCCCGGTACCTTCAGCGATGGCGTTAGCCAAATCAGTATCGAAGGTATCTGCAGGCTTCTGCACATAGGTAACCTTCGCCAATTCCCCATGCGTTTGGCGCAATGTGTTGAGCGCATCTCCCATAGGGCGTTCAGGAAGCGTACCCCAAATAGTTACAGGGCCCACCGGCACCACACCCGTATTGAATCCCTGGAAGTTCGCAAAGAGGAATATGCCGACGAGCGCAGTGAGTGCGAATACGGCCATCAGAATGATTTGAAAAGGTTTGATTTCCATATGCTAGGGAGCAGTAAACACTATCGAGTAATGGTGCGCTCCTGAACGGAACGACTTCTGCTTCTGAAAACCTGCAGCACTAAAGAGTGCCTCCGCAGCAGCCTCAGGCACCACATGCTGCTCTGCAGGACCAATGCCTCCATAGCTTTCTGCCCAATCAAGAACCATGAGTCGCCCTCCCGGCTTGAGAATGCGGCGTATCTCGGTGACAGCCGCTTGTGTATCCGCGAGCTGAAAGAGGATATTTGCAAGAATGACTGCATCCATACTCTGCTCACGGAGTTTGGTGCCGCCTACGCGCTCAATATCACCCCACACCGTCTCTATGTTCCTAAGTCCGCGGCGCGATGCAGTATCAGCTAAATGAGTGAGCACATCCTGCTGTACATCTACCGCATACACGCGACCCTCAGGTCCCACCACATGTGCTGCAGCAATAGCGTGGTGTCCTACACCACTTCCAAGGTCCGCCACACGCATACCGTCACGCAGTCCCATCTGCAGGACATTGTCATGAGGATCACTAAATCGCATATAGTAAAAATACCACGGACATATAGGGTAGATATGACCAATTAACAAGAACCCCGCGCTATGCGCGGGGTTTATCGTTCAGGCCTCCTGGCAGCCCACCACGTCGGTACACTCTTCGTAGCCGACACGCCACCCTTCAAAGTACACATGTCCCGGATCAGGGTCGCGGAAGTGCTGACGCACCTGCGGATACAGCTGCCAGAGCATCATCGTGAGCACACTCGTAGCAAACTGCAGATGCAGTTGAGTTTCGGCAAGCGTGTCGCGTACCTCCTGCGGAATATGCTTCACGTCGATGGGCACACCACGCTTGGTGTACTCAGTGAATGCATGCTTCGCACGCTCCACATCGAGCACGAGCGTGTGCCAGAGCAGGTACGCTCGCTTCAGGTCGTCGGGCGCTTCTGCGGCAACCTCGACAAAGTTTTTCCGTCCGTAGACCGGCGGCATAGATGCGTCCGCCTGAATGAGCGACAGGCGCGAGCCAAGCTCGAAGTACACCGACACACTCTCTGGAAAAAGCATGGTCTTCATGGGTCACCCCCTTGTGTGGTCAGATCTAGAGCGACTATTCCATACTTTCCCATAAACGTACAGAAAGCCGGCACATGACCGGCTTTCTGTATCT
>CAYWWP010000001.1:34223-35506 GCA_964462415.1 uncultured Candidatus Saccharibacteria bacterium | reverse complement strand
CCCGCTTCCGATGGAATCACCTCAGCAGACACCACACGGTCACCCTTCTTTACGTTCATACCGCGCACACCAGCGGCAGTACGACCCATCGCACGTGTCTCACCCTCATCGAAGCGGATAGACTGACCTTCTGCCGTCACAATAGACACCGTGTCGCCTTCAGCAGCGAGATGTGCTGAGACGAGCTTGTCGCTTCCCTTAAGCGCAATAGCAATAATGCCTGAGCGACGCACGTCGGCGAAGTTCTTCGCCTCCACCTTCTTAATGGTGCCTTCTTCAGTTACAAGGAACACTGAGAGCGCATCACGCTCAGCACCCTTAGGTACCGGAAGTACACTCGTGACCTTTTCTTCACCGGCAAGCGCAATGAAGTTCATAATTGACTTACCCTTGGTAGCGCGCTTGCCTTCAGGGATTTCGTACATCTTGAGCTGGTACGCTTTGCCGTAATTCGTGAAGAACAAGAGTTCTGAGTGCGCACTCGCCACGACAAAGTGCGTCACCACATCCTCTTCCTTCGTGGCAATATCAACCACACCCACACCACCGCGCTTCTGCGCCTTGTACTCGCTTGGGTTGGTGCGCTTTACATAGCCACCTGCCGTAAGCACGAGAATGGATTCCTCGTCCGGTACGAGGTCTTCTACGGAAATATTTTTCACGCCACCCTTGATTATCTTGGTGCGACGCTCATCCCCGTACTTCTCACCCACAGCCATGAGCTCTTCGCGTACCACAGCCAGAATGTTCTTCTCTGACGAAAGAATCTTCTTGAGTTTCTTGATGAGTTCCTGAATCTCTTTGAGCTCGTCTTCAATCTTCTTGCGCTCAAGGCCTGCAAGTGTCTGGAGACGCATGGCAAGAATTGCAGCCGTCTGACGCTCAGAGAACCCAAACTTCTTCATCAGCGCCGCGCTTGCTGCAGGCACGTCCTTAGACTTCTTGATGATTTCAATCACCTCGTCGATATGATCGAGTGCCTTCGAAAGACCAAGGAGAATATGCTCGCGCTCTTCTGCTTTGCGAAGATCATACTCAGTACGACGCTTCACCACTTCGCGACGGTGCGCAATGAAGTTCTCGAGCATACCCTTGAGTGAGAGCGTCTGTGGCACACCGTCCACAAGCGCGAGCATGTTGTAGTGGAAGGTACTCTCAAGCTCAGTGTGCTTGTAGAGATTATTAAGCACAGCTTGCGGGTGGGCAGTTCCCTTGAGCTCAACCACCACACGAATATCTGAGGTTGATTCGTCGCGCAGATCCTTGATGCCTTCAATCTTCTT
>CAYWWP010000001.1:26907-34123 GCA_964462415.1 uncultured Candidatus Saccharibacteria bacterium | reverse complement strand
TCAAAGTTTGGATTCCATTCCACGGTCTCCTTCTCAAGGTCCTTGAGCATGTCGTCCGCAAGACGAGACATCTTAGCTTCGGTGTAACGGTATGCAGCAGGTGGATCACCGTCGACTGAACCGAAGTTACCTTGTCCTTGTACGAGGAGGTAGCGGGTCGAGAAATCCTGAGCGAGCTTTACCATCGCGTCGTATACCGCCACGTCACCGTGTGGGTGGTACGAACCGATTACTTCACCCACCACCGTAGCTGACTTACGGAACTTCGCAGATGGCGTAAGTCCGGTCTGACGCATAGCGTAAAGAATGCGGCGATGCACCGGCTTGAGGCCGTCGCGCACATCAGGAAGCGCGCGCGATGTGATCACCGACATCGCGTAGTCGAGGTACGACGAACGCATCTCAGCCGTGATGGACTGGTCGATGATGGACACGCGTGGCTCCTGTGGAGCTTCCTCGGGAACGACTGCTTTCTTTGCCATACAAATCTCGAAACCTGATTAATTAAAACGGAATGACCGTTGCGTCCTTGGTAGTGGTAGCGTCGAGCGTAGACGTAGTACGCACATCCACTACCTCAACTGCAGATGTCGTTGAGCCACTAAGCGCTGCACTAGCAGCACCAAGCAGAGAATTCATGCCACGAGCACCCTCAGACAGTGACTTCTGCACATCGTCTGGAGGCGTCACACTGTGTGCTACTGATTGTGTTGCGATACTAAATGCTCCTGAAGAGCCCATAGCGACAAGCCAGCCAGCAAACACGAGTGTCGTAATACCCCCAGAGACTCCAAGCGCGATGCGCTCGCGCACGTGCGCTGGCTTCTCTCGGAGACGATGTATGTGGTGCGAGATGGCCATACGAAGACAACGTTATGGATTAATAACGATGATAGCACCGCTCTTGTCTGCTGTGTCCTTCTTCTTAAGGGTAAGTTTGTCCACCTTCTCTACTTCACCTGAACCCTCCTCAAGGAACTGCTCAAGTGCTTTTGCTTCGCCCATGCCACTCCAGTGCATAGGAATGATGATGCGTGGCTCAAGGGATACTGCGAGCTTTGCAGCTTCGGCAGGTGTAAGTACCCCATCACCGCCCACTGGCACAAAGAGAATGTCGATTTCATCTATTGCTTCACGTGCTTCGTGTGAGAGCACCGTGTCTGAAAGCGCTCCCAGATGCACGAGCGTCATACCTTCAAGCGTAACGGCGTATACCGTGTTTACGGCATCAAGTGCACCCTTCTTGAGTCCGTACTGACTCTTAGTAAGGAATCCTTGAATAGTGACACCTGAGTGCTCGTATTCTCCCGGGCCGTTTATGACAAACGGCTCTGCACCATTAAATGACACCTCATCCGTGCCACTCATTTCAGGTGCGTTGCGTGACACGAGTGCAATGTCTGCCCCAAAGCGCACTGCAGGAAGTGAAGCGCCCTTAGCAATAGGATCAAAAACGAGGGTGAAGTCGCCGAGCGTTACTTTGAAGCACTGCCCGCCGTGATGCGTGATAACCATTGCTCCTATTTTACTACATATATGGAATAAGTATGAAATGGGGTGTGCTCTGTACAGCTACCAGGGACTGTGGTACGGTAGCAGCTGTCGCGCTCGTGTAGCGTGACAACAGAAAGGGGTGAGCTCGTGCTCCTGTACTCGCATCCGCCGTAGCGGATCAGACCACAGAACCATGTGCACAATCGTCGTCCACAAGGACGACACCCCACTCAGGGAGGAGGAACGAAATTGCTCAAGTACTCACATCCGCCGTAGCTGCGCTTTCGCGCGCGAGGCAGACGGGGCGGCAGATATCCATCTGCCGCCCTTTTATATATGTGTGTTTCCACGCCAAGAAATCACTACTGATGCAGATTTGACAATGCTTCGTGCGGTGTTATATTGAATGTACTGACCGACATGTGCGGCGCAATATCACGAGGGGAAACCCTCTTTTGTCGTTCCCACGTAACGTTAGTATTGTTCAACCCTGATCTTTGAAGGAGTTCGCCCATGCGCGACACCAAAACCACCCCGAAGAAGACCTCGCTGGTGAGCACCGTTCTGACCGCCGCGGCCGTGGCCGGTACCGCCGCCCTGGCGTACAGCAAGCGCGACGAGCTCGGCAAGATGACCAAGACCGCCGGCAACAAGCTCGATCCGGTGCTCAAGTCGGCCGGGACCATGCTCGCCAAGACCTTCGTCGGCGCCAGCTCCGGCCTGCAGTCGCTGGCGCGCAAGATGGACCCGTCCGTCTCGATCGCCGCCAACGACGGCCTGAGCCTCGCCGAGCAGATGCGCAACGCGGCCTGAAGCCCAAGAACACCAAAAGGTGTCGGGTTCACACGGGCTGCTGTCACCGGCTCGTGATGCACTGGTGGGGTGCGACGCCCTCCTACTACGGTAGGAGGGCGTTTTCATATTCCTGTTACACCCTATTGACAGGTATATGTCAAGGTGTATAGTTTTCGAGTCAGTTCGCCACCACCCTGGTGGAAGGAGCTAGACAGAACCCTCAAGCAAGAAGGAGCAGTGCAATGCGTCTGTTCAGTCCCATGATCGGAGTGGCCAGCCTGGCCCTCATGTCCGGAGTGACCTTCACCGACCCCGCCATGGCCGGCACCGACCGCGGCCACGCCAAGCACGCCGACAGCGGCGGCTCGTATCTCAACTCGATGACCTCGATCTCCGACGGCCTGGGCGGCAGCGGCGGTGGCAGCACGCCGCTCGGCACGCACAACGTGATGAAGAACAACGACCTGGCCGGCGCCGACGACAGCGGCGGGCACGCCCGTTCGACGACCGTGATCTCGGCCGAAACCGACCCGACCTTCGCCGGCGCCGCGGGCCACAACGCCCCCAGCTAGTCGCCGTCTCGACGCCCCGCCCCGACCAAGGGCTCACCGAGCACTTGGTCGGGGCACCCCTTCTTTGAATCCTCACGGATTCACCAAACCTATCCTCGCGGATGGGTTTTTCTTTTATCCCCAGAGGTCATTGACCACAAGGCGCTCAGTGCTATGCTTAGCGAATCCCAAGGGCGATCTTCATTGATCGATGCCGACGGATGTTCCGCAACAGATGGAGGTAATATGCGTAAGCATTTCGCTGATTCCGGCCCCGGTCGTCGCGCCTCGATGACGCAAGCCGCCGACAACCAGTCGATCACCGCCGACAACCACATCGCCGATTCGGGCGGGCACCTGCGCGCCGCCACCACCGTCGACGTGACCTCGATCGCCGCCGCTGCCCTGGCCCTCGGCCCGAGCTGACCTCGCCCTGTCCCGGCCAGTTGGAAACTGGCCGGGACGCACCTCCCTTTTGTTGCAGAACCTGTACGTTATCTTTTGAATCTAGACAGATTCACCACCAAACTCGTCTCCGGACGGGTTTTTCTTTTTTCCTATTTGTGGTATTATACTGACATACAGTAGAGGAGGCATCTCTATGGGACGCGGATTCCCGCACCAACCCAATAGCTATGACCACTTCTCAGCTTCTGTGAGGCAGCAGCCCCGGCAACAACCGGGCACTCGCGCTAGCTTCGACCCTCACCAACGAGTGCCGTCGAACGCCCTTGAATCTGTGAAGAAGGCACTTCGGTCCGAGACATAAGTCTCGGACCGAAAGGTCACTCCCTAGTGTCATGACCCGCATATCTGCGGGTCTTTCTTTATACCTATATATATGGTATGTTTTTGCCATCGCGAGCGTGCTATTAGCCGTGCGTGGGCTATCCCTGGGGTCGCAAGGCGCCAGTACCCACCACAAACACACGCGCTCGTTTCTTACGCATATGCATGATGAGCAGAATGCTGAGGTAAAGCCTCAGGCACCTGTTGCCGTCACCTTCACGCTTGAGTCTGACCACCCAATGGCAGGCCTCGTGGACCAGATTGCTACCCCGCCTCGTGTGGGAGATTTGGTTGAAGGCACTATTATCGAACTCGTACGTGGTCGTCTCTATGTAGACCTTCCACCATTTGGTACGGGTATTATCTACGGCCGCGAGTACCTCAACGCCGCAGACGTCCTTCGCAAGGCAAACCCTGGCGACACTATTACCGCAAAGGTAGTAGACCCATCAGGTATCGAGGGCTACATCGAGCTCTCACTTAAGGAGGCTCGTCAGGCTGCTATCTGGAGCGAGGCTGAGCAGGCTATTCTCAACCAGAGCGTATACACGCTCACTGTTGAGGAGGCTAACAAGGGTGGTCTCATCCTTTCATGGCAGGGTATCCAGGGCTTCCTTCCAGCATCACAGCTTTCAAAGGAGCACTACCCTCGCGTTCCAGAGGGTGACAAGGACAAGATCTTCGGTGAGCTCCTTAAGCTCGTTGGTCACCCACTCTCAGTCCGCATCATTACCGCAGACGCAAAGGAGCAGAAGCTTATCTTCTCTGAGCGCGTAGGTCAGGATGAGGAAGAGAAAGCAAACCTCGTCGACAAGTACCAGGTTGGTGACGTTGTTGAGGGCGAGGTAACCGGCGCTGTTGACTTCGGTGTATTCGTGAAGCTCGAGCAGGGTCTTGAGGGTCTCGTACACATCTCAGAGCTCGACTGGGGCCTCGTAGAGGATCCTCGCGCACTCTTTAAGGTTGGCGACAAGGTAAAGGTCAAGGTAATTGAGGTAAAGGATGGAAAGGTGTCCCTTTCAATCAAGGCACTCAAGGAAAACCCTTGGAAGATTGCTACCGATCGCTACAAGAAGGGCATGGAGGTAACCGGCGTTATCATCAAGTACAACAAGCACGGCGCACTCGCTTCTATTGAGGAAGGTGTTGCAGGTCTTGTACACATCTCAGAGTTCGCTTCTCCAGCAGAGCTTCGCGAGACACTTGAACTTGGTAAGACCTACCCATTCACCATTACCCTCTTTGAGCCAAAGGACCAGCGCATGACGCTCGCCTTTACGGGAGCTAAGAAGGGCAAGAAGTAATCACGCTTGATTCACTTCAGAAAAACACCACCTCCTCACGGAGGTGGTGTTTTTTGCTATCTGTGCCATAGTGCGGTCAGGTGCACATTCACACCTCACAGGAGGAAGTCATGAATCTGACCAAGCAAGAGCGTGGCGTCGTGAGCTACCTGCGCTCCAATCTGGAGCATGTACTGCGTGTGACCGAAAGCCTGCGCGATAAGCAGGAGGAGAAAACGCAAGCCATTGAGCAGCAAATCACTCGCCTACTCGCCGACTACACGGACGTCGTGCTTCCGGGCATTGGCATGGAGATGCTGAGCCTCGCCAGCCTGTACCACCCCGAATTTATTACCGGGAAGGTGCGCAAGCTGACCGAGGACACACTCGCAGTTCCCGTGCCAAGCATCTTCGCACTGCGCGGCAAACGCGAGTCATTCATCAAGAGCACGCAAGAGGACTACCTCTCGCTTCTACGCGAACTTTTGATGAATTACTTGCGGAGCGTGAGTGAGGACGTGTGCCTCAAGCACACACCTGCTGATTCACCCCTTACGCACCTTGAAGAGCTGAAGAAGCAACTCGCTGAGTCAAAGGCATTCGAGGGTGCGTACGAGGAACTCATCTCGCGCACCACAAAGCAACTGCGTGCACTCGTCTTCGTCTCGACGAGCGAGGTCGCGCTCCCCCATCACGTGTTCGTAGTGCTCAACAACGCAGTGCTCCGGCGTGGCGACATGGTGATGGACAACATTGCCGACACCGGCCGCCTCTCTCGCGTACTCATGACCCCAGAGGAATTCGCGGCATCGTTCGTCTTCGATGAAGATGGCGGCGCTATCGGGTACAGCGAGCCTGCGCACACCTCTGCATGACTATTAGGCCACCCGAGCAATCGGGTGGCTTTTTCTATTCACAGACACCAGGTGCCCAGAGTCCTCGCTCGTGATCCCTGGCATCCTTTTGTGCAGCCTTGAATGCCTTTTGAAACTCGTATGGCACGCGGTAGGTGTACTCATGCCCATACCCCTGCTCGATAAGTGCCTTATTTATAAGCAGTTCGTCATCGCGATACACATAGGCGAGTACACGGTTGTACTTGTCATATGTCCCTTGTGTACTATCGAGCTCGAGACGCACTTCGTGTCCCGTGAGCAGCTTCTTAGTTTGCTCCGAGGCTTCCTTACCAAAGCACTCCACTGGTTTACGGGGATCTACTACTTCTGGCGTATCCACGCCAATCATGCGCACCGTAAACTTCTTTCCTCCATCGAGATTCACAGAAATAGTGTCGCCATCTATCACCTTAGCAACGGTATACACGGAGCCCGCATCAAATGAAATGTCTGGTGTCGTGCTTGCTTCCTGCACCGTTGCCGTTACTCCTGCCGGCATGCCAAGTATCAAGAGCACCGCGAGACTAATCTCTCGCGCAAGAGAAAGTACTGTATCTATTGCCGATTGCATTACTCTCTAGGGTAGCATGCGCGCCATACAAAAAAGTAAGCCGGAACCCGTAGGTTCCGGCTATTGTACTTAGTCGCCTCCGCCACCGTCACCCCCATCACCGCCGGCATCGCCGTGGCCGTCAGCATCCCCAAACAGGAACGCGTCCGTCCCGCCGGAGCCGCTCCCACGAGACGAATACCGACGCCTTGCGGACGGATAGTGCCTATCGACGTCGACGTGCGAGTGCGGGTCGCCAGCACGCTGGTGATCGACAGCGGCCGCAAGCGCCAACACCCCCAGAGTGACCAGAATGACGATAAAGCCCAGAAATACAGCCCCTTCCGGGGTATGTATAAACGAGTCAAAAGACATACAGTTCTCCGTGGTGAGAGTCGCACAATGCGACGAAAGAAATGAGCAACGCCCAGAAGCGGGCGTCTACATAAATAATATAATAATTATGTAATTAGTCAAATATTGGTCGCCTGATTTCAGCAGCTGTTTACAAGAGCGACATACACACGTATTACTTACAGTAGCCTAGAACATTGAGGAGCAACTCATGCTACGTAGTGCGCAAGAATACCTGGAAGAGGTATTCGGAGAATTTATTGACCCACACCAGATGGGAATGGTGGGCACCGTGCTGGCGACCATCATACTCGTCGCAGCTAATGTAGCTGCATTTGGCTGGGGCCTGGGCTTACTTATGAGCCTAGCACTCGTCGCCAGCGTGATGCTGGGATACAGCTATCAGTTTCTGTGGAGTGCCATGATCGCAACCATGTTGAAGGCACTACACGCCCCGCTCGCAGGCATGGTAGCGGCCTCGACGAGCGACCTGCGCGTGCAGCA
>CAYWWP010000001.1:0-26807 GCA_964462415.1 uncultured Candidatus Saccharibacteria bacterium | reverse complement strand
ACGCCCCGCTCGCAGGCATGGTAGCGGCCTCGACGAGCGACCTGCGCGTGCAGCAAGTGCTGCACGCCGTGCACGCAATCGATTGGTGGAAGCTGGTTCTCTGCGTGTACCTTTTCGCCATCCTGTGCGCTACCCTGTTTCAAGCCGCGTCCAGCATGCAGAGCCGGCCCCAACTGCAGGAGGACTAAATCCTGCGAAACACGACCGTCCACCCAGACCGTTACCCTCGTGGTAACGCTCTCGGTGGGCGGTTTTCCCATTTGTCGACCACCTGATCGCACATCACCAGAGTGGACAGTCTGATGCATGCAGATATGAGTAGCGCCGGACCCAAGGGTCCGGCGCGGTACGCAACTATCCGAAGGATGCCACATCGTCCTTCATTTGTGTGAACTCGAGCACTCCAGCCAGAGCAGCCTTGGCCTCCTGGTTGTCGCCGAGCATCTCGAAGATGTCGTTGAAGTGCTTGACCTGCGCTTCCGTGAAGCACGAGGTGGCCTGCACCAGCTGGCCGATGCTGTTCTTGTCGACCGTTCCCTTTCGGGGTCCACCATTTTGCTTATTCACCTCCTTGAGCCTGCTCCACGAGCCGGCGCCAGGAAAGAGGTTCTCGAAAAATTCTGCACAACGAGCCATTCGCTTCTCCTTTGTCTGTTCTGGTTATAGGTCAGTTCCGAAACGACGTCAACATAGAAGCCAAACACCAGACCGGGCGGTCTAGCGTTTCGGGAATAATGCTGTCCGATTGCACTATCTCGAAACACGAGAAGTCTTCTACCCTCTTAATATATAGATGATTGCGCACTATATATCTAAGGTGTAGTCTCCTAACAGACCATAAACCATGGGAGGAGTACGTGAACGCTTCTGCGCCAATACGCGAGCCATCACCTACCCGCAGAGATTTTGAGCGTGACCTTATCGCGCTCCAACCATATCTGCGGGGAATTGCACGTAGCTTAACCAGGGACGCTACGGCAGCTGAAGACCTGGCCCAAGATACCCTGGTAAAGGCATTGACTGCCTGGGAGAGCTATACCCCAGGCACAAATATGAAAGCCTGGACCTCCATGATTCTTCGGAATCAATTCTACTCGGAAAAGCGGAGGTCGTGGCGGTCAAGCCCGCTTGACCAGGAAGTGGCCGAACGCGTAAGAGACACTGTCATGAATCAGGCCGAGGCAGAAGAATTGCGCCAAGAGTTTTGCGCCATTGCACCACTCTTGGGCTACCTGCCGTCTGACGCGCGTGACTCAGTAATCGCCATTAAGTTCGTCGGCATGCAGTACGAAGAGGCTGCCCTGGCACTCGACACCGAAGTCGGGACTGTAAAATCGCGTGTGAGTCGCGGTCTTGACATGCTCCGCGCAGCTGTCGACACACGCTTGGAAAACGTGTTTGATCTGTCTGCGTGGGCTACCGCTAGTGCAGACGTACCGCAGAGCCATGCATATTTCCCCATCGCCAAGGCGTATGAAGAAATATATGCGTATCTGCGAACTCGTCCCCGTTGTTCATTAGTGTCGAGCGCACCTGCCTCGAGCGCTCAATCAACGCTCGACAAGCTGTGGGCAGAGCTCAAGGCATCAGACGATCTCGAAGACGAACGTCTCGATGATCTAATGCGTTACGACGATGAGCCGTACTGAGAAATCAGTACGGCTCTACCCTTTTCCGGTATTTCACGCTAGTATCCAGCCAGGTTTGAACCTTTAACCCTTACAAAGGAGGGTCTCGTGAACATGGAATCACATGCGCTTACAGCCTCAGATGAGACTGACCGCACGCATGACTACCTCAGCATCCTCGGACGAGCGAAAGAAGCGCTCGCTTCCGCCGTTGAAGTCTCTGTTCCAGCCAGCGATATCCGGCGGTACAGGGCTCAGCCGCGAAAGTACTTCAATCCGGACGGCATACGTCGCCTGCGTGCATCAATCCATGCCGGCGGACAAACGACGTCAGGAATTATTCGCGCCTTACCCGGCGCGACGCCGTACCAACTTATCGATGGGGAGCGTCGGTGGCGCGCGATTGCTCGTATTCCGAGAAGCGAGCGCCCCTTGTACAAGGCGAAGCTCATAACCGCGGATGATGACGTTGTGCAGTTCCTGATAGCGGGAGTTGCAAACTTCAACCGTGAAGGACACACCGCACTTGAAACAACGGACACCATCGACCGTCTGCTCGGCTTTGGATTCCCGATTGAAGAAATCGCGGCCATCCTCGGCATCAGTACATTCTGGGCGTACCAGCTACACGGACTCAAAAAACTGATCCCTGAAGTGAAGGCGCTGCTTGATCCGGAGCTGCCACGGAAGAAGCAGCTCCCCGTCACGGCGGCGATTCAGATCTCCAAGATCGAGGGCAAGTTTCAAGCGGGACTTGCAGCACGTGTGCTCAACAAAGAGATTTCTCTCGGTCGTCTGCGGTCTGAAGTGGTGCGTGTTGCTCAGAAGGCAGGGTCGGCCATACGTGTACGTGAAGTTGACCCTCGCAAGCGATGGGAGTCGGCGACAAAAAAGTCGGACACCGCCCGTCGCTCGCTCTGGGATCTCAAGACACTTCTGAACAGCGAAGAAATCGCACCGTTCCTGAAGACTCGAGGCCCCGAAGCGATGAGTATCTTCAGGCAGCTTCAGGAGGTCGAAAGAACTGTTGCAGACTGCAAGAAGCGGCTCGCTGCAATGGGCATTGCGTAATCTTGATGCTCAGTACACCCAAGGACCCGAACGCTCCGCGTTCGGGTCCTAAGTTTTAAGATTGTAGTTTCCTCCTATCACCCCTTACATCGCACACACCGGGCAGATAGCACACCACCAGACCGGGCGGTCTGGTGGTGTGGACTTCCGCACTACTTCTTGTCGCGCAGCAGCTGGGCGAGTTTTGTGGTCGTATTCCAGTTACGAATGGTCATGCTCTTGTACTCAGGAGTCATCATAATGCGATTCAATCGACTCTTAGTGCGTAACGCACTTAGTCTCTGCGAATAAATCACACCCGTTCCTTTCCATATCGTATCCACTCCCTCCTTAGGATTGAATACCCTCATTGCTTGATTTGCAGTAATTCCCATAAGAAAGATGACATCGCTGTGGTACTTTTTCGGCTCGTTTCCGAATCCTCTCGGCTTATTCGCAACCACTGCCTGCATCTGACTCTTGGTCAGAACCAGCACGTTAATAAGGGTACTGTCCAACTTGAAATGCTGAGGAAGTGCCGTTTCGATGAGCGCTTTGATGTGATTCGCATTCTTATTCGACCTGAGCAGTACGTTGCCGCTCGCAATGTACGTGACCACATCAGAGAACCCAAGCTCTTCCAAGCACGCCCGCAACTCTGACATGGGAATCTTGTTCTTCCCGCCGACATTTATACCCCGTACCAGGACAACGTAGTGTTTCATTACTGACCTATTTTACGCTGCTGATAGTGCATAGAGAAATGGCGCTTCAACTGCTCACGATATGGTGCCTTTATGCTAAAAGCTTCTGACCTTTTTCCTCCACTCACGCAGCAGATAGCACACCACCAGACCAGGCGGTCTGGTGTTTGGTAGGTGGTGGTAGATGCATCCGTTTCCTACTAAATCGATCAGGGCGTATGCGTCCCGATTCGATTTAAACTCTCATCTAGACAGGGTCAAGATTGGACCATGTCCGTCCACTAGACTCCGTGACCAGAATAGAGGCTGACTTACCTGTTGTGCGAGTAGCAGCCTTTGCTCGATCAAGCACTACTGAGCGTGATGCGGCGAGCTCAATATTGTACTCTGCGGTTGGAAGATGGTAAGTTAGACCATCATCTGATGTGATGCGGCGACTAAATCCTTGCTTCCGCATCTGCTCGTGCAGAGTCTCGTAGTCCAGATAACTCGCCGAATGGAGCTCCACACGTGTTGTGAATGACGCCATATATTATCAATATGTGGCTAGTAAATCGACCAAGAAAAGCAAAGACCCGAAGCTACACGAGCGTGCGTCCTCAGGTCTGTGCTCAAACTTTTCCGATTTTTGTCGCTTGGTTTGGGTGGTGATCGAGGGCGATAAGATGGTTACGTAATTATGGTGCGTAACCCCCGATGATTGGCGTTCGTGGTCTTTACTTTTCTGCAGAGATTGTACACCCTGACTTTTCAGATGCAATAGCAAAATCACCGCTGAAGCACAACAACGTTTCTGTTAGTGTCGGCTCAAATGACCTCACTATCCCTCTCGGACGAGACCTCCTGGAAGAAACCCTTCTCAATCATTTCGACAAAAGTATCTAGCTGCTTTTTCCACAAGTCGTCAAAATGCTCTGCAGATATAAGACCCTTTTCTACAAGTACGTGCTTAACTACCAGGTTAAAGGCATCGTGTTTGAGGTTTATGGCTCCTTGTCCACCAACCTTGGGGTGACTTGACACCTTTGAGTGAAATTGCTCAATAAAATTCCCTTCCATAGTTTCTTCACCTTAATGCTTATCGAAAACTATGCAAGTGCGGGCAGAGCAAAATTTCTCGGGTCGATTAAGACCATATTTTTGAACCTCTCCTTTATTTTGCTCCAGGCAGCTGTTGCACGTATTGCAGCAGCCGATTCTGTCACCACGTATACAGTAGTTGCTGTGTCAATACTCGCAATAGAGCACGCGAATGAGATAGTAACGCGCTCCGAAATAGAGCCTGATACTACACTTATGTAATCTGCAATACCCATCTCAGGGAAGGTCAAGCCAGCATAGGTACTGAACTGATAAGTCCCCGGATGACTTCCAGCAATAAGATCGAAGCGATTCATGAAGGCAGATTCATACTCTGGGAAATTATTCCAAGCATCCTCTGACAGAGAGCCCGGCACAAAGCGCGCGTGAGAATTCATCACATCTCGTCCACTTGCGGTTATCCTGAGAGCAGTACCATGAGAAGACATGTAAGGGTACCTTGCAGATACCTCCTCAGACATAAGAAAGAGTGGTTCGGGAGAATTAACTTTCCATGACTCACTGTATTTTGTTGTGTACATAGAAAAATACTACTAATAATTACCAACTCAACTGACCTCCTGTCTTGTACTCCGTCACTCTCGTCTCAAAGAAGTTCTTCTCCTTATTCAAGTCCACGGCCTCGCTCATCCATGGGAATGGGTTGGCGACGTTGTATTGAGCAGGTAACCCAATGCGCTCTAGACGACGGTCTGCAATGTGCTCGATGTACTGCTTGAAGCCATCTGCATTCATGCCGAAGATGCCGCGTGGGAATACTTCTGCTGCAAAGGTGTACTCAAGCACTACCGCACGCTTCACCAAGTCGATGATGTGCTGCTGGAACTCAGGGGTCCAGAGTTCTGGCTGCTCCTCCTTGATGGCATTAATCATGTTGATGCCGAAGTTCAAGTGCTGCGACTCATCACGCATGATGTACTGAATCTGCTCTGCTGAACCGGTGAGCTTGTTCTGGCGCTGGAAGCCGAACATAACCGCAAACGATGAGTAGAAGAAGATGCCCTCCATGATGAGCGAGAACACAATCAAGTTCTCGAGGAACTTCTGATCGTTCTCGAAGGTGCCCGTCTTGAAGTTTGGATCGAAGATACCCTCATTGAGCGAGAGCACCATGTTGTCCTTGTTGTAGATAGCTTCTACCTCGCGGTACATGTTGAAGATGCGACTCTCGTCCATGCCGAGCGACTCCACAATGTACTGGTATGCGTGGGTGTGAATCGCCTCCTCATATCCCTGGCGGAGCAAGTACATGCGGCACTCAGGACTGGTGATGTGCTTGTATACCGCAAGCACGATGTTATTAGCCGCGATAGAGTCTGCCGTGGTGAAGAAGCCGAGCACAGTCTCAAATGCCTTGCGCTCGTCTGCGGTGAGCACGTTTGGTGCCTTCCACTGCTCGATATCGCGCTGCATGCTGATTTCCGTTGGGAGCCAGTGGTTTGCGTTACCCACGGTGTATGCGTCCCACGCAAAGGTGTGGCGCATTGGGTAGAGCTGCATCACGTCTGCATCGCCACCGTTGATAATCTTGCGGCTGTTAATATCAACCGGCTTTGCACCTACATTAATTGGCATACTGGTCTTCGTTTACGTGTTTGATAATTCGGCTTCTTCTTTGTGCCGTAGGATTACGACTCGCAACTCTCACACACTCCCGCCTCTTCTCCCGCCGCTACGCGTGCCATCTTTGCCTGCCACTCAGCAGCACTGAATCCCGCTGGTACTGATGGCGCCTGCGCGACTGCCTCTACCGTGACTGTCTCGCGCACGAGCACAGGGTCCGATACTTCGGCAATCATGGCCTCTACTGCGGCTACGGCGTTGCCGAGAGTTGCTCCTCCACGCATGTGGGTTGAGCCGTACTCTGCGGTGGATACCGTTGCCTTCTCTACCTGGGAGGCTCCAAGTGAGCGGAGGTAGTAGGTGGTCTTAAGTCCCATGCGCCATGCGAGGAAGTAAGCGTCTGAGAGTTCGCGACCTGAGGTGCCGCTGTAGAAGATGTTGAGTGACTGTGACTGATCAATCCACTTGCCGCGACGTGCTGCTGCTTCAATAATCCAGCGTGGCTCAATTTCAAACACTTCCTTGTACTTCTCGCGGAGATTAAATGGAATCTCTGCAATGCCCTGCACCGAGCCGTCTGCATACTTGATGCGGTTCAGCATGCCCGCGTCCCAGAGCCCGAGCTTCTTGAGGTCCTCGACGAGGTACTTGTTTACCACGACGAACTCACCCTCCTTGTTGCTCTTTACGTAGATGTTCTTGTAGATAGGTTCCACACATGGAATACAGCCTACGAGGTTTGCGGTAGACGCGGTCGGCGCAATAGCCATGGTGTTTGAGTTGCGCATACCATACTGCTTCACGTGCTCGCGTACTGGGGTCCAGTCGAGCTTGCCCCCACGCTCAAGTTCAATAGTCTCACCGCGCTCGCTCTCAAGGAGATCAATGGTGTCCTGCGGGAAGATGTTGCGATCCCACTTCGAGCCCTTGTAGGTCTCGTAGGTCCCGCGCTCCTTTGCGAGTTCTGAAGAACCGAGGATGGCATTGTATGCCACTACCTCCATGCTCTCGTCTGCGAAGTCTACTGCCTCAGGCGTGTCGAACTGGATGCCGAGCATGTAGAGCGCATCATGGTAGCCGCGCACACCAAGTCCTACCGGGCGGTGACGGGTGTTACCACGCTTTGCGTCCTCGGTTGGGTAGAAGTTGAGGTCAATAACGTTGTCGAGCATGCGGATGCCGATCTTCGTGTACTTGGCCACGAGGTCGTGGTTGAAGAAGGCATTGCCGTTCTCGTCTACGGTTACAAACTTTGCGAAGTTGAGTGAGCCAATCGTACAGACGGCGGTCTCGTTGTCGTTTGTGTTGAGGGTGATTTCGGTGCAGAGGTTTGAGTTGTGCACCACACCTACGTGGTCCTGTGGTGAGCGGACGTTTGATGGATCCTTCCAGGTAATCCATGGGTGACCGGTCTCAAAGAGCATGCCGATCATCTTCTTCCAAAGGTCTGCCGCTGGAATACGCTTTGCGTATTCGATTTCACCACTGTCTACCTTTGCTTCGTACTCGACGTAGCGCTTCTCAAATGCGGCACCGTAGAGGTCATGCAGGTCTGGCACATCACTTGGTGAGAAGAGGGTCCACTCTGCTCCATCACGCACGCGCTTCATGAAGAGGTCTGGAATCCAGTTTGCGGTGTTGATGTCGTGGGTGCGGCGACGCTCGTCTCCGGTGTTCTTGCGGAGCTCGAGGAAGTCCTCCACATCAAGGTGCCAGGTCTCAAGGTACACACAGCCCGCACCACGACGCTTACCCGAGCGATTGATAGCGAGGTTTACGTCGTTTGCAATCTTAAGGAATGGCACGATGCCCTGACTTGGTACGCCGGTACCTTTAATGAAGGAACCAGTGGCGCGGACACGCGTCCAGTCGGTGCCGGTGCCTCCTGACCACTTGAGGTACTGTGCGTTGTCTGAAATAGACTTGAAGATACCGTCGAGTGAGTCTGGCACCGTGTTGAGGAAGCAGTTTGAGAGCTGTGCCTTCTTCGCACCTGCCTGGAAGAGGGTGCGACCGCCTGGGGTGTAGTAGAAGTTTGAAAGCGCATCATAGAACTCAAGCGCGACACGCTCGCGGTCCTCAGGCTTCTCAGCAATAGCGAGTCCCATCGCAATACGCATCCAGAGCATCTGCGGCGTCTCAAGCGGCTTATGCGTCTTCACATCCTCCATGCAGTAGCGGCTGCCCATAATCTCGAGACCCATGTACTCAAAGAGATAGTCGTTCTCGATGATGAGTGCAGCGCCCATCTTGGCGTAGTCGTATTCCGCCATCCTCGAATCGAGGTCGCCCTTCTCCACGAGCTGCTTCATGTTGCGCTCGAATACCTGCGTATGAAGCTCCTGGATCTGCTTCTTGTCGAAGCTCTCGCCGAACACATCAGCGTAGATCTTGTTAAGGAGAAGACGTGCTGCAAGCTTTGAGTACGCCGGGTCGCGCTCAATCATAGAGCGCACCACCATGATGAGTGCCTTCTGCACTTCGTCCGTGGTCATGCCCTCGTAGAGCTCGTACTTAAGCTGAGAGACAATACCCTCTACGTCGATAGCCTCGCCACCAATTTCCTTCTTGAAGTGCTCGAGCGTCTGGCGCACGCGGTCTTCGCGGAATGGTTCATCCTTTCCTGAGCGGGTCTTTACCTTAAGCGCATTCTCCTCGATTTTCTCGAGTACTTCCTGCTTCTTCTCTTCGCGAATCTTCGCGTGCTCGTAGCGGTACACAATGTAGTGCTTCGCTACCGGCAAGTGGCCCGCTTCCATGAGCGCAACTTCAACCAAGTCCTGAACCGCCTCTACTGATGGAATTGCCTCTTCGCCGTACTTAGTTTCGAGGATTGCCGTGACGCCGTTCGTGAGGGCAACCAATCCCTCCTCTGACATTGGCACATTGCAGCTCTCAAAAGCTTTACGGAGAGCATTAGTAATCTTGTCGGTCTCGAAATCGACGACGCTCCCGTTTCGCTTTTTGATCTGCTTCATAAGGTATCCCGTAGGTTACTTTTTATTAATTCAGCCTTGGCTACGACGCGAGCAGGAAGCACCGAAACTTCTCTCGGGGCGGTTTCGGGCGCCGTGGCGCTTGCGAACCCGGATCTCCCCGACTGCATACGGCTGTTCTGACATTGGTCATTGTAGCTCACGCAAATCCGCCGCAAGCAGTGGATAGCAGCGTTAGAAAACGTCTCAACAGATTATCAAGATGGCGCTTCAAAATGTGTGAAAAACACTTGCCCGTAGAGGATGTAAAAAGTATGAAAGTTATCCCCAAATGTACAAAAGAAGAGTTTTGTTTCGTATTACGAATTTCTATGAATTTGCACGCCTTGTCGCTTCTTCAAGTCCTTGGGTGATAAAGATACGCATACTTTCCCCTGCACGACGAAGTCCTGCTTCAAGCGCATCGCGCTCGTCTGGACGGAACGTCGAGAGCACGTGCTTACTTGTGTCTCCATCTGCGCTGCGCGCAATGCCCACCTTCAGCTGTGCGAAGTTCTTCGTCTTTATGGCGCGCATGATACTCTCCACACCATTTTGTCCGCCACTGCCGCGTCCAAAGCCGGTCATCTTAATACTTCCGACCGGTAGATCGAGTTCATCGCGCACCACGAGCAACTTTTCTGCTTGGTGTGGATTCTTTACAAACGGCACCACAGCCTTGCCCGAGGTGTTCATATACACCTCCGGAAGCACAAGCGTAACCTTCACACCGTCCACCTCTCCTACTGATACACTCGCGTGCTGGAGAAATTTTTTCTTAAACGCCGGAAACCCTTCAGCACGCGCAAATGCTTCCACCGCCATGCGACCAGCATTGTGACGCGTAAACGCGTACTGACTTCCCGGATTGCCGAGTCCTACAATGACGTATGCCATGCCGTAATTGTATCAGCAAGCGCGTCCTCGCTCCCCCGGAAGGTATGTGTAGCACCCGGTACCAGCGCAAAGCGTCCCTGCGGGTACCCATACGCGCATGCTTCAAGCGCACGCGCAGTACCCACGACATTGTCGCGCTCACCAAGCACTACAAGCACGGGTACGGTCACTTCCTCGCTTGTGGTGCGAATATCATGCTTGAGGAAATCAAGTAGCCACGAGCGGCGCAGCGGAAACACCGCACCCTCTGGCCCTCGCGTTTGATGCACATCGGTAATGAACCACCAGATGCCGTATGGCAAAAACCATTTGGTGTACACCTTCCACGATACTGCAGGCGCTACCAGCACGAGGTGTGACACCTCGCGCGGGTGCGCAGCTGCATACATACTCGCAATCATGCCGCCGAGCGAGTGACCAAGCAACATGAAAGAATCCGTGCAGAGTCCCTCAGCGCGTGCGTACGCAACAACATCCTCAAGATCAGCGAGGTAGCCACTCGTGGTGCTCGTAGCAAAATCTGCATCAGGTGCAGCCGCTCCATCAGACGCGTCAAACGTGAGCGTGGTGTACCCCATGTCACAGGCAGCACGCGCCATAGCAACCACCACACTCTGTCGTTGCCAACCGCCAAGTCCGTGAAGTGCAATAGCAAACCCTCGCGAACCCGTCTCCGGTGCATAGAGTACTCCCGGCATGCGCTTACCAGCGCGACTCATCATCATAACGTCACGCACGTCCATGCATGCATCATACCGCGAAATGCAAAAAATATTTGACGCGCGTACAGATAGGAATACAATGCACTCACATGAAGTTCCTCGGCGTTGAAGTTCGTGAAATTCTCACCTTCATCGTTCTCGCTGTGATCATCGTAGTTCCCATACGATATTTCGTTGCGCAGCCATTTATTGTCGAAGGTGAATCTATGCACCCGACGTTTGAAAGTGGCGATTATCTTATCGTTGATCAACTCTCCTATCACCTGGGCGACCCGAAGCGCGGTGACGTGGTTATTTTCCGCTACCCAAATGACGAAAAGGTCTTCTACATCAAGCGCATTATCGGCCTTCCGGGAGAAACCGTGCACGTCGTGCACGGCAAGACGAGCGTCACCCGCCAGGACGGAAGCACCATCAACCTCACTGAGAACTACATCTCAACTGAGGACGCTACCTACACGCTCGATACGACTCTCGGTGAGGATCAGTATTTTGTGATGGGTGACAATCGTCCACGCAGTTCTGATTCTCGTGTCTGGGGGCCACTACCAAAGAAGGATATTATCGGTCGCGCATTCCTGCGCCTGCTGCCACCCAAATCATTTGGCATCATGCCGGGAGCACTTATCGAACAGAAATCATAATGAGTACGCAACACGCACACCGTCCTGATGACATTTTGAAGCGCACGCACGCGATTGGTACCTACTACGGATTCCGTCCTTTTTCTTCCCTCGCCCTTGAAAAGCGGGGCCAGGGCTCAAAAGCTCCCTACCCGGAGACCCTCGACCTCAACGGACTTGATAGTGCCGCTCGCGAAGTAGCAGGACTCCTAAAGAGCGTGCGCGATGCCGGACTCGCCCCTACCAACCGCGACCCACTTTTCCTCTGGCACACCAATGCCGCTCCCGGTCGCCCAGCACCGAAGCAAGTCATCGTGCAGTTCCATGTCATGGGTGTTGAGCACGCCATTGCGGACGCAGTGCTTATCCGCGCAGTACGTGCACTCGTGCACGACCTCACCAAGAGCGATGTGCGCCTACGCCTCAACTCTATGGGCGACAAGGAGACCCGCAGCCGCTTCACCCGCGAGCTCGGCACCTTCTTCCGTAAGCACGGCGCCACTCTTCCTCCGGAGTGTATTGATTGTGCTAAGACTGACGTCTTCTGGGCAGCAGAGAAGCTTGCCTGCAACAAGGAGACCTGTGGCATCCTGCCGTCTCCTACTGACCACCTATCAGAAGCAAGCCGCAAGCACTTTGAAGCGGTGCTTGAGTACCTCGAGACCACGGAGACCCCGTATGAGCTTGCTCCTGAGCTTCTGTCTCGCGGCACAAGCTGGGCGGAGACCTGTTTTGAGCTCTCTGTTGAGGGTGGTCGCGGTGTAGAGGTGTGGGGGTCTCGCTACAATGAGTTCAACAAGCACTTCTTTAAGAACAGCCTTTCTTCAGTAGGTGCAGTCATCCGCTTTACTACCGAGAATCGCGATACGATTCCGTCCATCAAGGAAAAGACCTCACCACGCTTCGTGTTTGTGCATATTGGAGACGAAGCTAAGCGTGTCTCTATGCAAATGGCAGACGATTTGCGTCGCGCGCGTATCCCGCTTACTCAAGCTATTGGTATTGCCTCGCTCACCGACCAAATGCGCTATGCAGACTCTATGAATCCGCCATACCTGCTCATTATGGGTCGCAAGGAAGCTCTTGAGCGCTCCGTGATACTTCGCGAGCGAGCGAGCTACACCGAGCATCTGATTCCGCTTGATTCGCTCATAGACCGCCTAAAGGCAGTCGGATAAGCACACAAGACCGCCCTACAAGGGCGGTCTTGTGTTACTTGACAAATATATGATATGGGTGTATAGTATATACAGGATTCAACGGAGGGTCACATGACCAATTCTTCGCCTGTTCGTTTTGCTTCTGTGGACGCCATCGGCACCGTGCTCGGCCTCGTCGTGCTCTTCGCCGGCTTCATCTGGTGCGCCATCCTCACCGGCTACGGCGCCGAACGCCTGCTGCTGACCGAGGCCGCCTACCACGCCTCGATCGCCACCAGCTTCACCGTCATCGGCCTCGGGCTCTACAGCTCGCTGCGCTGCGCGTACCCCGCGAACCGGGTGCGCAATCTCGAGCTGCTGGGCATCGGCGTCACCGTCTTCGGCGGCGTGCTGCTGGCCGGCGTCGTGCTGATCCGCCTCGGCGTTCTGCCGCTCGCCTACTAAGGCACGACCGGCACCACAGAAACCCACACCCGCTTCCTCCGGAAGCGGGTGTTTTCTATATGTGGCCCGTTAAAATATATTGACAATATCCATCTAGTATGTATAATAGGCATCAAAGCTCATTTCATTGGAGAATGACTATGACTGTCGAATTCTCGCGCAAGCGCGTCGACATGTATGCGCTCGGGCTCGGCCTGCTTTCGTTTGCTCCGAGCACTATCATGCTGCTGACGCTCGCCAAAGTGCTCCCGGGCACCGAACCCAATCTGTACAGCAACGAGCAGTACATGATCATCGGCGGCATCTCGGGCACCGGCATCCTGGTCGGACTGATGCTGACGCTGATCGCGTTCGGTCGCGGGCACAAGCACGTCATGCTGACGATCGCTGTCCTCGCGACCTGCAGCATGCTGCTGGCGCTCGTCGGCGCGTATAAGTTCGCGCAGCTGATGGCCTGAACCCGTCATCAAACGCCCGCTTCCTCTGGAAGCGGGCGTTTTCTAGTGATATAGAATTGACAATTCTATACTTGAATGTATAATACTATCAGTATCAACCCTGTAATGGAGGCTCACATGAGCTCGCATCTGCAGTATCGTTCTTCGACCCGCCTCGTCGCCGTGACCAGCATCATCACCAGCATCATCTTGCTGGTGACCCTGCTCGTGCTGTTCAACGGCTACGACGCCTTCGGCCCGGCCGGCTACAGCCGGTCTTCCAGCACGATGATCATGGTCCTCGTGCCGATCTTCAGCATCGGCGTCTGCATCGCCAAGCTGGGCGGGTTCGGCGGCGCCACCAGGCTGACCAGCCTCACCGACACGACGCTGGCCCAGGGCACCATCGCGTTCGCGCTCATCTCGCTCCTGGCGCTGGCCAACGCCGACCCCGCACCCTCGACCCTCTTCTCGAACTTGTTCTAGGGTCGTATACGCCCGCTTCCCACAGGAAGCGGGCGTACTCTATTTCTAGACAAGTACTGCCTCGGTATGCTATGGTATGGCCTATATGCAGAACGCTACTCGCGTAGAGGTACGTCGCGGCAAGAACGAAAGTTCTGCTTCGCTACTCCGTCGCTTTTCCCGCCGCTCGCAGGGTCTTGGCCTCGTGCGCGCACTTCGTAAGATTCGTTATTACTCACGCCAGAAGTCAAAGAACGTCGAGCACGCTCGCGCTATGATTCGTGGCCAGCGCATCGCTGAGTACAACGAACTCGTGAAGCTCGGTAAGATTGACCCGTCAGCTCGCAAGGGCCGCGGCAAGAAGTAAGAGATACGCACTGGGCGACCCAAACGGGTCGCCCAGTTTCGTTTATACTTACTACATGGCTACCACGCTCGACATCAGGAATCTCACGCGCGGGCGTACTCCCTCCTTCCGCTACCAAGACGCAGCCGCATATACCCTTCCTGGCTGGGAAGTATCGCTCGTGTTTGTGGGACGTGTGCGTGCCAAGCGCTACAACATGCAGCTACGACAAAAGGACTACACGCCAAACGTCCTCTCCTACGTCACCGGACACAAAAGTGGCGAGATCATGATTTGCCCGGAAGTCGCTAAGCGCCAGGCAAAGGACTTCGACATGTCGTTCTCAGAATTTGTAGGATTCCTGTTTATCCACGGCATGCTTCATTTGAAGGGGCAGGCACACGGGGCTACAATGGAACGACAAGAACGCTTGATTCACAAGCGGTTTACCAGCTAGCTGTCTCTCTGATCTTTTTTCTTCATGGCACGTCGCATCGCTACCGGAATCGACATTGGTTCACACCAGACGAAAGTCGTGGTGGTCGAGGAGGTGCAGACACCAGAAGGCATGCAGCTCAAGATCTTGGGAACTGGTCTCGCGGAGAGCCGTGGCATGCGCCACGGCTACGTCGTAGACGTCGAGGACGCAGCTGCCGCAGTACGTGCTGCTAAAGCACAGGCAGAAGCTATTGCGCATGTGCCTATCAAGAAGGGCTTCCTTGCTATTGGCGGCGTATCGCTCGATGAGGTGCGTGCAAGTGGCGAAACGGTCATATCGCGCGCAGACCAAGAAATAACCGAACTCGATGTCGCCAAGACACTTGAAATGGCGCGCGAGGCAGCGCGTCCTGGATTCATGAACCGCACGGTGCTTCATGAGATTCCGCTTGAGTACCGCGTGGATGGACACCTCGCGCTCGGTGAACCGGTTGGCATGCGCGGTACGCGCCTTTCTGCCGACTACCTCTTCATCACCTGCCTCACCCAGCACGCAGATATTTTGACGCGTACCGCAGAGGCTGCAGATATTGAAGTCATAGACCGCATGGCGTCCCCCCTTGCTGGTTCCTATGTCACCCTCACCAAGGACCAGAAGATGAAGGGCTGTGTGCTTGCCAATATTGGTGCCGAGACCGTATCTATCGTGGTGTACGACGAGAACGTGCCTATTTCTGTAAAAGTGTTCCCTATCGGCTCGACCAACATTACCGACGACCTCGCGCTCGGATTCAAGGTATCGCTTGAAGACGCAGAGCGACTTAAGCTCGGGCACTTAGGTGGCGCCATGTATCCCAAGAAGAAGGTGGACGAAATCGTCACCGCGCGCTTCCGCACCATGTTTGATTTGATAGACAAGCACCTGAAGGCACTCGGTAAGCGCGGCAGTCTCCCTGCAGGCATCATTATTTCAGGTGGCGCGTCTGGCATGGGCACCATTAGCGACATCGCCAAGGGCGCACTCAATCTCCCTTCCCGTATTGCGGATGTGCAAATTACGCCAGATACCAAGATAAAGGACGCTACCTGGGCAGTAGCATATGGTCTCTCGCTCTGGGGACTTACCGGCGACACTGACACCCCTACCCATATACATAAGGGCGCATTTATGGAGAACGCTGTGCGCTTCTTCCGCCAGTTCCTCCCGTAGCTCGCTGTAATACAGCACGTTTATTCCCCTTGTCTATATTTGCAGACCCGCGTGGCCTGGTATAGTGAGTCAAAGCTTTATTGATGGCCTGATTATTTCCTGTTATGTCTAAGCGCGTTGAACCAGAGGTCGAAACATTTGCACGTATCCGTGTAGTCGGTTGTGGTGGATCGGGCGGTAATGCCGTGAACCACATGGTGAACTCAAAGGTAAAGGGTGTTGAGTTCATTGCTGTGAACACCGATGCACAAGACCTGCACCGTTCACTCGCAAAGCGCAAGATTCATATCGGCCGCAACCTCACCAAGGGACTTGGTGCAGGTATGAATCCTGAGATTGGTAAGCGCGCTGCAGAAGAGACGCGCCAGGAAATCCAGGAAGCACTCCAAGGCTCAGACATGGTATTCATCACCTGTGGTATGGGTGGTGGTACCGGTACCGGTGCAGCTCCTGTGGTAGCACGCATCGCAAAAGAAGTAGGTGCACTCACTGTTGCTATCGTGACGCGTCCATTTACCTTCGAAGGTCTCCAGCGCAAGGAGATCGCAGAGCGCGGCCTTGCTGAGCTTAAGCGTGAAGTAGATGCGTACATCGTTATTCCAAACGACAAGCTTCTTTCTATCGTAGAAGCACAGACCACCGCAAAGACTGCATTCGCGCTCGCTGACGAAATCCTTCGCCAGGCTGTAGAGGGCGTATCAGACATCATCACCACGCCAGGCGAAATCAACACCGACTTCAACGACATCAAGGCCATCATGGAGGGCGCAGGCCCAGCCCTTATGGGTATCGGTATTGCCGAAGGTGACCGCCGTGCTGAGGACGCAGCTGCACTTGCGGTTAACTCCCCTCTCCTCGATGTATCTATCACCGGCGCAAAGGGTGTGCTCTTTGTGGTTGCTGGTAGCGACGACCTCGGCATTCTCGAGGTGCAGGAGGCTGCAAAGGTGGTCTCAGACTCAGTCGACAAGGATGCGAAGGTTATCTTCGGTATCATGCGCGACGAGAAGCTCAAGAAGGGCCAGATCCGCATCATCGTTATCGCAACTGGCTTCCCAGAGATGGATGGCGCAGGTGGAGTTGCAGGTCCAGAGCGCTCACTCTTTGCTATGCCGCTTCCAGAAAAGGAAGAGACTCGCGGCAAGATCTACAACGAGTCTATTCTTCGTCCTAAGGAAGAGAGCGCACCAGTTGCGGCACCAGCTCCTGTGGTAGCTCCAGAACCGACACCAGCACCAGCTGCTGTTGATATGCCACGTCGCGAGCGCGAGGAGCCAGTAGTAACAGCTGTACCGCGCAAGAAGGAGGAGCCAGCTAAGACCGTGCTTCCCCCAAAGGTAGAGGAAGAAGAGGATGATGCATGGGGTGCGATTCCGAATTTCCTCAAGCGTCACAAAAAATAACCGCTCGCAGTGTTTCAAATAAAAGAACACTGCGCCTTTCAGGGCACACGAGACGCATAGTCGTCTAAAGCAAAAAATCGCTGATCGCTCCGCTAAAGCGATTTTTTGCTTTATACTCGTTGCTCCTCGGTTGCTTCCAGGAAGTCTTTTATTTCAAACACAGCTCGCTCTCTGAAAGCCGCGCCCCTAGGCGCGGTTTTCCTATCCCCAGTTTTCGGAAGGCATTTTGGTATACTGCCCGTATGAAAGACCTCATCATCATCGGCGGCGGACCAGCAGGTATTGCTGCAGGCGTATACGCCGGCCGCAAGCGCGTGAAGACTACCCTTATTACCGAAGAAATCGGCGGACAGTCCACAGTATCAGACGGTATTCAGAACTGGATCGGTACCGTGAATATTCCGGGAGCAGAGCTTGCTAAGGACCTGCGTGAGCACCTCCTCGCCTACAAGGACGATGTACTTGAGCTTGCCGAAGGCTCACGTGTTGCATCTCTCGAGAAAATCGACGGTGGGTTCCGCGTCACTACTGAGGCAGGCGACGCACACGACGCTAAGGCAGTGCTCCTCGCTGCTGGCGCAAGCCGCAAGCAACTTACCGTACCGGGTGCTGACCTATTTGAGCACAAGGGTGTCACTTACTGTGCATCCTGTGATGGTCCTATCTTTGCTGGCCAAGATGTCGCGGTTATTGGCGGAGGTAACGCAGGACTCGAGACTGCTGCACAACTCCTTGCGTACGCTAAGTCAGTAACCCTTATCCACCGTCGTCACCACTTCAAGGCAGACGCTATTACCGTGGAAAAGGTGCTCCAGCACCCAAACCTCCGCGCACTCACAAGCACTGAGCCAGTTGAAGTACATGGTGAGAAGTTTGTAACCGGCATGACGGTGAAGAACACTGAGACCGGTGAGACTGAACTCCTTCCGGTCACGGGCGTGTTTGTGGAAATTGGCGTGAACCCTAACACGGACTTTGCTAAGGGACTCGTCGAGCTCGACGAAGTAGGACGTGTAGTAACCGACCCGCGCAGCCAACGCACGAGTGTAGAAGGTATCTGGGCCGCCGGTGATTGTACGGATGAGCTCTACCATCAGAACAACATCGCCGCAGGGGATGGCGTAAAGGCGCTTGAAGATATCTACCAGTGGCTTGCGCGCCACACGTAGATAGAAGGCTTTCGCTCAAGAGTTCTATACAAAAACTGCACACCACTGGTATGCAGTTTTTGTATATGTGAAGACTGTACTTGCTTACGCAGCAGCCTCGTCAGCCATAGGAGCTTCCTCAGTGGTAGCAGGAGCCTCAACAGGAGTCTCCATCTCTGCTCCGTTATCCATGGTTTCGTCCATGATCATAGATGTGATTGGACGCGCGCTATCAAGTAATGACACACGCACGCCATATTTATGGGCTGGCAAAAACTCGACCTACTCCTCTAGTGTAGCAGGCTTACCTACCCGCTACAGCACCAGAATCCTCATCAGAATTAAGCCCATATGAAGCATAGTTCATATCCCAGATAGCCTTCGCAACGTCCCGAGGTTCGCCTTCAAACGGCAAATGATGGTTATCAAAGAATGGCATGCTGTTGCATTCGAGCACGCCACAGCGCTTCTGCTCTTTCCACGACTTGGCGATGTCTTCAATGATGAAGTCGATACCTGCAATGGTCGCGCGGAGTGTCTGCGCCACATACTCAAAGAGCGCTACGTTGTCTGGATGCACATCGTCAGTTACGTCTGCAGTAGTGCCACCTACGCTCCAGTTGATCTTCTGATGCAATGTGACACGCCTTCCCTCCTCCGGTACTGAGTCACGAGTAAGTCCCTGCCACGCGAGCTCCTCATCCGCTACCGCATCGAGCTTGATGTGATGGAAGTAGGGGCCTTGGCGCTTAGGGTGCATGTTTGCGTCCGCAACAAGCTCAGTCACGGTATGCACGCCATCGCCGAGCACATACGGCTGGTCACGACGTAGCACCGCCGCAAGCTTCCCGTCTACTACCGTAGCGCGATATACCGGACCCACAAGCTCTTCTTCAATCACCGCACGTGGCGCAACCTGAGTTGCAATCGTAAACGCGCGAGCAAGTTTCTCCTCGCTATCAATATGCAGAATGGTGTGTCGTGAGGCCGAGCCCGAGTACGGCTTTACAATCACCGGCGCTTCAAGTGAGCGATATATCTTGAGTGCGGTGGCAAGCGTCATAGCGGCGCCTCCACGCGCGACAGGAATATCGAGTTTCCTAAAAGCGGTCTTAAGCACGGCCTTATCATCCATCCAGCGTACCCGGTCCATATCGGCTATCGGCAGTGGAATACCTTCAAACGCTATCTTGCGGCCGTTTGGAAGCTTCGCGGTAAAGATATTGCGTGCCAGTCCCCCGAGGCGAAACTCAGCAACCTCAATACCGCGCTTCTGCGCTTCTTGCCAGATCATGATCGCTAGGAGTTGGGTCTCGTCGTCTGGCGCAGTTACCCGTGTCGCAAGCGGCGTCTTCATAAGTGCCTCCAGGATATACGGTGTCACCCGGCGCTCAATACCCTGCACGAACCGCTCAAACGCACCTGGCTTCTTGAACGTTGGCTCGGAAGAGATGCCCACAATCCATCCGATACTTTCGTCTATCAGGAGTGTGGTGTAGGTAAGTCGATGAAAAATAGCACCATCGCCACACTCGGAGCATGGTGCTGGGGTCGGAATCTTGAGAGCCATATACCTCTAGTATACCGAAATCTAGGCTAGGGGCGCACGTAGAACCGCAGCAAGGCCTCCTGTGCACGAGATATGCCTATTCGCCCTGATACACCGACTCTACGTTCAGGTACACGCGCGCTCCGTACCACAAACAGAGTTGCAGTAGGTGCCGTTATATCCATACCATCTTGTGCCCGAGTAATGTGCATAGCGCGACAAACTTTCCCAGGACCATTAATGATGAGGGATGGGTCAATACCCTCTACTGGCTGTATCGCCCGAATGAGCACCGAGCTCGGAACACCAGAAGCTTCGGTAACTATATCGAGCAAGGAGTACTGGCGCATCGTATGCACGTAGGCGTGCCCCGTAGGCAGAAACAGGCTTTGATTGCGAACCGTCTGTCCCTTGTGTCCATGTGCTGCTTCGTCTCCGTGCGCTAGGTAGGCTTCTGTCTCTATAATGCGTCCTACGTAGCGCTCCCCGTCTATCTCATGCACGAGAAGCTGCCCGAGGAGTGCCCGGGCAACAACTTCTGGAGGTCGATTAAAAAATACGCGTGTAAGTCTCGACATACCGCAACAGCACCACTAGGTGCAGAAATAAATCGAGCGGTGAGTGTATCACCTTTGCGCGAACCCACTTCGCACGCGCCGAGCGCGTGCCAACTCGAGACTGAAGCGTACGCTCCGATCGCGCCTCGTCCGCGCTCGCGGACTCGCGCGGGCAAACCCAAAAATTTCCTTGCATTTCTTTGCTCGGCTCCTCCCCCGACCCCTCCGCCGAAAGGCGAAAAAGAGGAAAGGAAATTTTTGGTTTGCGTCGCCTTTTGAAAACTCCACAAGGGGCAACAAAGTATTCACATTGAAGCCCCTTGCTCCGTAATCAAAAGGCGACCCGAGGCGCAATACATAGCGGTCTGCGCTAGGGCGCAGGCAAATCTGTATGTGCTTGCCCCTCCCACCCGTGCGCGCACAACCAGCCCCGCCGTTTTTAGGAAAAATTATAAAACGGCGGGGCTGGCTCCCTCGCTCTGCAACTCACTTTTGGCATCTAGTTACGGAGATAAAATTGATATGTGTAGTTATTTGCGGTTGGCCCACCCCAATTCCCAACCTGCGTACAGCCGGAGGCACCTTGTGATTCGTTTACGGCACCGAGAAGATATTGTTGTCCGTCACTCCAATATGCATAAAATTGCGCACCACCACATCCGCTTCCAACATAGGTGTTCCTTCCTGGGTCATACGGAACAGTCGGGATATCGCCGTCAATGATGAGGGCACCGAGAGGATTACAGCTAAGGTCGCTCGTTTGTTGGTTTACCCAGCAACCACGATCGCTCCCTGCTCCGCCTATCGGGTATGCGTTTTTATTGGAGTAATAAAGTTCAAGCGCAGTCCGGATACTACTAAGATCAGATTGGCGACGTGCGTCACGCGCTTTTGTGCGCGCAGTATTAAGGCTTGCCAAAACTACCGAAGACAGTATCCCGATAATCGCGATAACGACCAGTAATTCTATAAGCGTAAATCCTCTTGCGTTTTCCATAATTATTTATCCTGGAACGGTAAGCGAAGTTCCATTTGGAATTGGACCTTTAACACCTGAACCTCCCGAAGTCATGAAAAAGAAAGCCAAAACAAAGGCCACCACCACAAACCCGATTAGCGCATATTGCGCTTGTTTTTCATTCTTCACATACCCGCCCGAGTATTTGATGACCCACTGCACGATTTTGGGCGTCTGCGTTTGGAACGACTGCGTGGGGCGCTGAAACTCCTCGCCCTCAAACGTTATTCGTGGTGGTTCGCTATTTTGATCCATGATACATAAAAATTATTTTCGCGGCCTCGACCATTTTTATTATATCCCTCGCTACCCCCCCCCGCAAGGGAAAAGTGGACTACTTCAACAACCTATCTACCGCAACCCCGAGCGCCTGCGCCAATCGCTCTAACTGTTGAATGGTGATATTTTTCTTGCCATTTTCAATCGCGCTCATATATCCTCTGTCCATATCAAGCGCTCGGCAAATGTCGCCCTGCGTCATTTTCTTTTGTGTCCTGATTTTCTTAATGTTTTCACCAAGGCGTTTACTTATCAACATTAGTATAGCATAGGCAATATTGCATTTCAAAGCAATCTTGAACTATAATTCAAGTACGCCTCGGTGTGGCGACGCAAACCAAAAATTTCCTTTCCTCTTTTTCGCCTTTCGGCGGAGGGGTCGGGGGAGGAGCCGAGCAAAGAAATGCAAGGAAATTTTTGGGTTTGCCCGCGCGAGTCCGCGAGCGCGGACGAGGCGCGATCGGAGCGTACGCTTCAGTCTCGAGTTGGCACGCGCTCGGCGCGTGCGAAGTGGGTTCGCGCAAAGGTGATACACTCACCGCAAATTGAAACTTCCTCGGGACTGAGGGCCGCCGCGCTTCGCGCGGCGGATGAATGGGCGGGCAGAAAACCCCGCCGCGAAGCGGCGAAATGGAAGGGGGCGGCGCAGAGCAGACCGAAAAGACGCGGGGAATACGGCTCTTGTTTCAAATCCAAAAGCAATCTATATGAGAGAACCAAAATATTTTCTATACGCGCGTAAGTCGTCGGAAGACGACGACCGTCAAGTGATGAGCATCGAGGCGCAACTTTTTGAATTGCGGGAGTATGCGCGTAAAGAAAACATTGAAATTCTTGCAGAATTTCAAGAGTCGAAAAGCGCAAAGACGCCGGGGCGCGAAGTATTCGGCGATATGATGACGCGCCTAGAGCGTGGCGAGGCAAGCGGTATTTTGGCGTGGCATCCTGACCGCCTTGCCCGCAACTCGATTGACGGTGGGCGCGTCATATACGCCGTGGACACCGGCAAGGCGTCGTCTTTGCGCTTTCCGACCTTTTGGTTCTCTCCCACCCCGCAGGGGCTCTTTATGTTGCAAGTGGCGTTCGGGCAATCGAAATATTACAGCGACAATTTGAGCGAGAATATCAAGCGCGGCGTCCGCCAAAAACTGCGCCGGGGCGAGTGGTTGAATCGTGCGCCCTTTGGCTATGCGAACAATCCGGCGAAGCGAAACATTGAACCGCACCCCGTAAACGCTCGCATTGTCCGCATTGCATACGAGGAGTACGCCAAAGGGACGCACACGCTCGTTTCTCTCGGCGCATTTTTGGCGGACTTGCATGTGGTGTCATCGAACGGAACGCCACTTGCCAAAGCGTCCATCAAACGGCTTCTGACGCATCGCGTGTATTTAGGCATGGTGAAGCATGGCGGCGAATGGTTTGATGGACGCTTTGAGCCGATACTTTCTCCCGCATTGTTTGAAGCCGTGCAGAAAGTCGTCGAGGGCAAGGAGCGTCCGCGCTCTCGCCGGATACGCCACGATTTCCCGCTTATCGGACTATTTCGCTGTGCCGACTGTGGCGGGATGATTTCGGCACAATGGGCAACCGGCAAGAGCGGCGGCCGCTACCGATATTATCGCTGTTCCAAAAAGCGCGGGAAGTGTACCCAGCCGTATGTGCAAGAAACTGCCCTCGCCGACAAAATCAAGGCACGGCTTCAAACAATCTCGCTTTGCGATCGCTATACCGATTGGATGCTCGCGGAAGTCAAGCGACAAGAGCGCGAGGAACGTTCAGCGTCGCAAAGCGAGGTTCAAAATCTTTCCGCCAAAATCAAAGCGGATGAGGAGCGCATGGAGAAACTGGTCGCGCTGTATTTGGACGGCGATGTGCCGAAAGAAGCGTATCTAGCCAAAAAGGACGCACTCATGCGCTCTCTCGCCGCTTTGCGTGCGGAATTGAAAGATTTTGAACGCGGGAGAAAGAATCGGGTCGAACCCCTGCGGGAGTGGATTTTGGATTTGAAACAAGCCCATTTCTTGAGTTCGTCGAACGATTTGTCCCGCATCAAGCAATTCGTGCTGAAAGTCGGAACGAACCCCGTTTTGGATGCCGCATCCCCGCGCTTTTCGGTAGCCGCCCCCTTCCATTTCGCCGCTTCGCGGCGGGGTTTTCTGCCCGCCCATTCATCCGCCGCGCGAAGCGCGGCGGCCCTCAGTCCCGAGGAAGTTTCAATTTGCGGAAAGGGTGGGATTTGAACCCACGGTACAGTTTCCCGTACGCCGCATTTCGAGTGCGGTGCCTTCGACCACTCAGCCACCTTTCCAAAACAGTGTCCTGTCGAGACCTGCCTATCCTAGCATTTTTGGCCCTAAAACTGTAGGATGGACAGACAGACGGTCCCATCGTCTAACGGTTAGGACAGCGCCCTTTCACGGCGTAAATCGGGGTTCGATTCCCCGTGGGATCATGGTATTAAGAAAGCGCCGGAGCATTCCGGCGTTTTCTTATTCCCAAGAAGTGCCTGGGAGTCGCATGAAATAAATATACGGGTACTGCGTACTATATAGTTGAGGTACCCATGCCGGCAGACGACCTACAACAAACAGACGAGGAACTCGCTCACCTTGCTCGTACCCAAAAGGAATTTTTTGGGTACTTAGTCGAGCGCTATGCAGTAAAACTTGCTGCCTATGCACGGCGCCTTGGTGTGCAGACGACGGAGGATAGAGAGGATGTCGTGCAGGAAACTTTCCTCAAGGCCTATGAAAACCTCAACGACTTCGATACCGATCTTTCGTTTTCGTCATGGATATACCGCATAGCTCACAATCAGGCGATGACCTTTTTCCGGAAACGCCGCGCACGCCCGGAGGGACACCGCGCGCTCTTTGACGAAGACGATCTTGATAGGCTCGCCGGCGAGACTGATGTATTTATGGATTCAGCAATGGCGCACGATGCTGCACGTGTACGCACCATACTTACTGAACTGCCGCAGCAAGAGTACGAGATTGTTGTACTGCGTTTCTTCGAGCACAAATCGTACGACGAAATATCAGACATTCTTTCCTTGCCACCGGGCACCGTAGCCAATCGCCTCTCACGCGCAAAAGCACGCCTGAAGCGTATTATGACTTCTAATGGATTCGCGTATGCATAATTCCGAACACTCACCACTCTCAGAGAAAATTCTGAACCGCATCGACAAGGCGGGCGTACGACCGATTCCAAAGTCGTACTTTTCATTCCGGAACGTTATGCTCTGGGTGCTTGCTGCACTATCATTGATTGCTGGAGCGCTTTCAGTGTCATCAATCATCTTCCGCATTGCGAATCTTCCTGCAGTGCTTCCTCCAGGCGCAACGCTTGCGCTTCCGATCGCTGTACGTCTCATGCCATTTGTATGGATACTTCTCCTGTCTGTCTTCGGGTATCTCGCCTATCAAGAAATTCGCGCCACCCGTAAGGGCTACCGATATGAATTCTCGACTATACTCCTCACCCTCCTGCTTGCGAGTGTGGTACTTGGGTTTGGGTTTTATGCCACCGGTATGGGAGCACGACTCGACCGCTATGCCGCGCGACACGTGCCATTTGTAGGCAAGCTCGACGAAGAACAACGCTCGCGATGGATGCGCCCTGAGCACGGATTCTTGATTGGTCAGATTGTCGACATAGATGCCACGACGCTCTCAGTAGAAGACCCCAATCACGTGACGTGGACTGTGCTGCTTAATGAAGAGATAGCAACAAGCTCTATTAGCAAGAATATGCGCGTGGGAGTCCGCGGCATTATTGCTTCTACTACTGAGTTTATTTTCAAGGCATGTGATTTGCGTTCACTTGAGTTTTCTGGAGAACGCAAGCCACCCTTCCCTCGTCTTACGCAAGACGAGCCTGAAAGAAAACCAGACAGCGCGCGTACTACAGAGTGCGAGGGCGTACGACCTCCCCAAGAGTCTAACTAAACGCACATATGAAACTAACTCAGAAGAAGTTTGTAGTACCGGCACTGGTACTTGGTCTAGCAATGATTGGTGGTGGCACTGCATTTGCAGCAAGCAATGGCTTTGACACCTCTAAGCTCACTGGCTTCACCGACGCTCAGAAGACGGCAATTGAGCAGGCATTCCAGATTCGCAAGGATGCTGACGACAAAGCAAAGTCAGTACTTGAGACTGCAGGCGTAGACGAGAAGGCACTACATGAGCAGATGCGTACGCAGATGGACGCAAAGCGCACCGCTATGGATGCTGCACTTGATGCAAACGACTACACGGCATTTCAGGCGGCTGTAGTGGGATCTCCAATGGAAAGCAAGCTCACTACTGACATCTTCGCAAAGCTTGTAGAAATTCGTAAGCTCGAGAAGTCTGGTGATCGCGATGGTGCGATGAAGCTCCGCAAGGAACTCGGTACCGAGTTTGGGTTCGGGGGTCCGGGCATGGGCGGCCACCGCGGCGGCCCTGATGGCGCAAAGCCAGCAGACAGCACACAGAAGTAACACACGGTTGCGGGTATCTCTCCTACACATACGGCGCTCACAGAGCGCCGTATGTTTTTGTATTACAGTCCAAGCACGTCTCGTGGAATGCGTCCTTCTCGCAGAATAACCGGTGTGTCGTCTGTGTAGCGCACTACGGTAGACCCTGTACCGCCTGCACGTTCTCCATCATCTATCACTAAATCTATGAGTTCCGTACGGGGACCTAACGCAATCACAATACTCATCGGATCTTCCTGGGTCGCATGACCCGATATATTTGCACTGGTTGCGGTGTAGGGCTTTCCAAGTGTGCGTGCAAGCAGCATGGTGAACGGATCATCCGGAATACGTAGCCCTACCCCGCCATACATCACAAAATCCTGCGGAATATGTTCCCGCGCTGGCAGCACGAGTGTAAGCGCTCCCGGAAGATGCTGCGCAGCAAGTGCGCGTGCGCCTTCTGACATATCTGCATGCAGCTCAAGCGCTCTGTGATCCGACACAATGAGTGAAATAGGTTTCTTTACATCGCGGCCCTTGAGCGTACGTAGACGTGCAAGCGCGTCCTGATTATCGTGCACCACCCCAAGACCATAGAGCGTATCAGTAGGATAGA